>JANOWY010000149.1:0-14124 GCA_031418135.1 Rhodoferax sp.
CAGAAGCTTCGTACGTCGGTTTAACAATACCCAATCCATTTCCGCCCCAAGAGTAGACGTCGGCCGCGGTAAAACTGGCGCTGCCAGCAGTTGCATAAGCCGTAGAAGTGGCGGTCGACACGTTGGCTGTGGACAAGCCCGTCAAGCTTAACCCTGCGCCAGTGGTGTAAATCGACCCGCTCGTTAAGCCACCGAAATTCCAGTCAGTCGCATGCGCAGCTTGCATGCCTGTCATCGCAGCCAAAACCAGGCTGGCTGCGGTTGTCAAATGTCCAATTTTTTGAAATTTCATTACAAATACCCCTTGAGGGATCGCCCAGGTTTTCTACCCACAGCGAAAGTTTAGGTCGGTCAATTCAGATAAGCGAATTTCATGCCACTTGAAAAAAATCTTATTTATCATCAGGTTAGCAGGGTTGGCCCCCAGTTACTGACCCCTAGTGTAAACAATATCGACAATTGAAACCATGCCAACTTACTTCAGTGAGGCCAAAAGTTCGGCGGCTTTGTCGGCGCCCGGAAACTCGGTCGCCAGCTTTAATGCAGTCCTGAGCTCGTCGACTGCTTGAGCCTTCTGGCCAGTCTGTGCCAGGACAACACCCAAATGGTAGTGAATTTCCGGGTGGTCAGGTTCCAGATCACGGGCTTTGCGCAATGTCGCCAGGCCTTGTTCGACCAGACCTTGGTGAAACTGCGCCCAGCCCAGGGTGTCCAACACGAGGCCATTGCCGGGGTTATTTTGAACGGCTTTTTCGGCGACTTTAATAGCCTCGGGGTCTTTGAGGCGAATCAGCACGTTTGCCAGGCTGTTGAGAAGTTCGGGGCGATTGGGTGCAATCGTCAAAGCGCTTGCAAAAGCCTGTTTGGCCGCTGGAAAATCATTCAATCGCGCAAAATGCACGCCGAGTCGGCTGTGCGCCAAAACATCGTTGGGGTGCGTTTTCAGCCATTGCGTTGCGAAGTCGGTCGCTCCGTTGCCTTTGGATTGCGCCAAAGCATTGAACAGTGTCAAAAACGTGTTGGTCGACGGCTCCACCGCGTGGGCACGCCGCAATGCCGCCAGGGCCTCGGCAGCTTGTCCCTTTTTGGCAGCGATTTGGGCCAGCAACAGTTGCCCCACTGCACTTTTGGGGAGCCTGGCTACCAGTTCCCGTGCCCTTTTCTCGGCTGCCGTCAGATTGCCTTGGCGTATGTCGACCTCAGCCCGGAGTATTTGTGCCGGCAAATAGCCCGATTGGGTGGACAGTGCTTTGGTCAGACTGTAGTCGGCGCCCGCCAGGTTGTTGATGGCCAGCTGCAGTTCAGCCACACGCGTCTGGAAATCGGGGTTGAATTCAGCAACCCGCGTTGCGTTGGCAAGGCTTATTTTGGCGCCAACGGTGTCGCCCGAAGCCATTTGCGCTTTTGCCGTCAACAACTGGATGAGAAAGTCGTCAGACGCCTTAGTGCTGGTGGTTTTGAGTACTTTCAAGGCAGTACGCGGATTGCCACTGGCCAGATGAAACTCCGCCAAGGCCAGCCCCGGGCGAACGTCGCGCGGGCCGGCATGGGCCGCTGCTTTTTCAAGCCAATCCAGCGCAACTGCCGGTCGACCGCGGCGGTCTGCCAAAGTGGCCATTTCAAACATGACGTCCGGGTTTTTGGGTTCAATCGTCAGAAGTTCCTTCAGTCGACCCTCTGCGGCATCCAACAAATTGGCTTGAAGGTCCAGTCGGGCCAGGTTCAGGGTGGGCAATGTGAACTTGGGGTCGAGTTTTCGCGCGGACTCAAATGAAGCACGCGCACCGGCCTGATCACCAGCGCTTAGCTTCAAACCGCCGATCATGTTGAGCAGGCCGGGGTTGTTGCCCTTCTTTTTGCTCAGGGCGTCCGCCACCTGGATGGCTTTGGCAAACTGACGGGTTCGCTGGTAGTAAGCAATCAGTGTGGTTGCTGCCTGAATCTGGCCTGGATCGATCTTGACTGCTTTTTCCAGCTCTTTGATGGCGTTGGCGGATTGCCCGCCGCCCAACAGGCTGAGGCCCAAAACCGTTTGCAGTGTCGGGTCTTCGCGGGTTTTAACGGCTTGCTCCATCAGGTTGGCGGCGCGGGCATATTGCCCTTTGGCCATCAAAGCAGAACCCAGCAAAGCCAGGGCCTGGGCATCATCGGGCCGCGCACGCAGGTAGATTTCTAGAACGGTGATGGCGTGTTCGTAGTTGCGTGACCGCAGGTAAATTTGGGCCAATGGTTTGGCGATCGGCGCGTCACCCTGGGCTTTAAGGTAGATCTCAAAATATTGCTTGGCCTTTTCGGGTTCATTCAAGCCGTAATGAGCCAAGCCATTGAGCATCAATACCTGGGGTTTGTAGCGTATGTAGTCCAGTGGAATTTGATCAAGCTGCGTGGTCAATTCCCGCAGTGCATCCTGTGATTCCTTGACTTTGTTGTCACGTTCGGCCAGAAGGGCCCGCAAATAAATACCCAGAGGGTGCCCGGGTGCTGTAGTTTTGACAACCGCCAGGTCTGCACTGGCTTCCGCAGTTTTGCCCAAATCAATCAGCAGACCTGCCCGAGCGATCAAGGCGCCCAAATGGGTTGGCTCCTTTTGAATGGCTTTCCCGTAGGAAGCGATCGCTTCGGTTCCCTTGCCTGCTGCGTGTTGCACCGAACCCCGCATATAGTTTGCCTCGGCAGAGTCAGGTGCCAGTGAAGCGCCTTTTTCCACAACTTCCACAGCCTCTTTGTATTGGCTCAGGCGCAACCGAATGGGCACCTCAGCCATGTAGCTACCCGGGGTTTGTGGATCCAGGGCCCTGGCCTCGGCAATGGTCCGCAACGCAGCGGGAATGTCGCCCAGATCAGCAAGCGCAGCACCCTGAATCAGCATCAATTGCTGACGAACACTGACGGGAAGGCCAGCCGGGTTCATGTCTGGCGACGTGAGCAAAAGTCTTTGTTTGCCTTGGCCGGCATAGGCCTGAGCCAACGCAACAACAAGCTCAGTGCGGTCGGCACCAGCCGCGAGCGCGCCGCTGAGGGCGGTTTCTGCAGACGTCAAATCAGCCGTATTGAGTTGGGCTTTGCCCATCAAGATTCGGGCTGCCAAATGATCGCGGTCTTCTTGCAGCGCGTTTCTGGCCTGAATGAGGGCGCCTGCATAGTCTGCTTTTTCAAAGCGGCTTTTGGCATCGGCAAAAAACGAGTCACTTTTGCCTTTTCCTGCGTAAACGCTATTGCTCAGTCCGAGAAAAAAAGCAACAACCAACCCGGCTAGCGACGCGATACCAGCTGTTTTGCCTCGCCACCTAGAGGGGGCCATATTGGAGTTCGGTTCATTCATGAGGGGTGATTTTCCTACTCCAGCGCCGAAAAGCAACGCCAGCAAACAATATCAACAGGGCTACCAGGGCTACGAGCACGCCAGTCGAACCACTGGGTTTACTTAAAGCGTCGACGATTTGATCGATAAAAAATACCATCAAAAGAGTTCCAGGTGTCATACCCAAGGCCGTGCCCAGCAGCATGTCGCGCCGCCGGATGTGGCTGGTGCCCACCACCATGTTGACGATGGCAAAAGGCGCTATCGGCACAAAGCGGATGGCGATGACAGCAAGCAGACCATTTTTACCCAACCGATGGCTGATGGCATTGACCCGCTCGCCACCCATTCGCACAACCACGTCATGGCCCAGGAGCTTGCCCAGTTCAAAGGTGATGGCTGCTGCAAAGACTGCCGAGGCCAACGTGATAAAAAACCCCGACAAGGCGCCGAAAGCGACAATCACGACGATGGTCAGAAAAGACAGGGGGATCGCACACAGCAAAGCAAATGTGACAACCAGCGTCCCAAAGATCGGACCGTAGGTTTGGCCCCAAAGCTGCAACGCGGCAACAATTCGTTGGACATCCAGCCAGTGTTTCAGGGGTGACCAGGCCCAAGCAACGGCCAAGGCGACGAATAGTGCAAGTACGAATACAAGCAGCGCAATTCGTTTTTTTGAAACGGTTTGGTGGTCAGTCAAAGGCGTGTTTAACCAAAGCCGTTAACCTGTTGCTGAAGCCTGCACTGTCAGCGTTCCTGTCCGGATCACTTTGGCCAGATCTTCGACGTTACTCAAATCAAACATCGATCCATGCATGCCCTTTACCCGGTGCTCCATCAATTGACGACCAACGTGTTGGCGCCATCCCAGAAACAGCAATCGATCCCAAGTGGACGCCAAGCCCTGCGACTTGATCAAGTGCGTAGGGCCGTCAAACACGGAAGCCCGGTAACCGCTGACTGCCATCACTTGCCCTACCAGGCCCGGATCATTCAGCATCGCACCCAAACGGCGACCGTTCATGCTCAAGTCCTGAATATGCAAATGCCGCACCAGCCAACCCATGGTCTTCCACAAAATGGTGCCACCCCACAATCGGCTGGGGTAAATGGTGTCTACCAAAAAAAGCCCTTTGACATCAACGCCACGTTGTTTTAGCTGCAAGGCGGTTTCCAACGCTGCCAGGCCCCCCACTGAAAATCCCGCCAAATAGCAAGGCCCGGTGCCCTGGCTAACAACCACATCGGCGTACATGGTTGCCAAGTCAACCGTTCTTACCACGGTGCTGGCGCTGGGCGGCTGCAGCATGCGAACTTCAGGTGCGCCGCGCAAGGTTTTCGCCAGTGTTTGAAAACGCATCAAATCGCCATGACCGGATGCGGCCATGTACAAAGGGGCCGTTTTTTCTGCCGCAATGGCCGAGATAGAAGGAGCGGGTTCCAGATTGACCAGCAATCCAGTTGCGGCTGTTCCCTCGCTCAAGGCGGACGCCAATCCTTCGACAGTGGGGCGTTCAGTCAACAGGTACATGGGAACGCGCCGACCGATCAGTTTTTCAATGCCTGTCAAGATGCTGACCGCAGCCAGCGAATCACCGCCTGCATCAAAAAAATTGTCTTCCACATGCAATTGGGGTCTCTTTAGCACCTTTTGCCAGAGCGTCAACAATTCCCTTTCCATCTCATTGCTGGGTTGGCGGGAAACGGTGACGCTCGCTTCTGCACGCGGCACCTGAAGCGTGTGGTAATCCACTTTGCCGGCTGAACTCTCGGGTAAGCGTTCCACCAAGGACAAGATGGACGGCACCATGTAGCTGGGCAACTTCATCCTGAGCGTGTGCAGGATTTTTTCAGCGCTTTGTCCGGTCGCCGGCGACACCCAGGCGCAGATTTGGGGCTTGGCGTCTCGTTCGACGAGTTTGGCTGCGGTTTGAGTGACTCCTGGCAAAGCAAGCAAAGCCGCTTCAATCTCACCCAATTCAATGCGATAACCACGCAGCTTGATTTGGCGGTCTATGCGGCCGATAAACTGCAGAGTGCCGTCTGGATCGAGCCAACCCCGGTCGCCCGTTTTGTAGATGCGCCCTCCGGTATGGTAGGGGTCATCCATGAACGCAGCGGTTGTCAAATCGGGTCGATTCAGATAACCGCGCGCCAAGGCGCCGCCGCCAATATAGACCTCGCCGGTAACGCCCAAGGGGAGCAACTCAAGCGCCGGACCCAAGACATAAATGCGGGTGTCGTCAATGGCTCTGCCAATTGGCAATACGGCCAAACCTGGGGTAATAACGGCCTTCCAAGCGGTTGCAAAAATGGTGGCTTCGGTCGGGCCATAAACGTTGAACAAGACTCCCTTGGTGCCGTCCAGATAACGTTTGGCCAGATCAGGCGACAACACTTCACCTCCGCAGCAAGCGACGCGCAATTTGAGTTCAGAGCGCCCAGCGGCGGCATCCAGAAAACGGCTCATCGTGGATGGCACAAACGCCATGATGGTGACCCCATGGGTCACCGCAAAATCCGCCAACGACTCGGGCAACAAGCGGCCTGGTGGCGGCAATGCCACGCCGCCACCATGAATGAGCGGCAAACACAGTTCAATCAGTGATGGGTCGAACGTGATTTGGGTAGCTTGGGCAGATCGATCGGCAGCAGTCGGCGCATAAGCTTTTGTCAACCAAGCAAGCCGGTGCGACAGCGCTTCATTCTCGATCACCACCCCTTTGGGTTTGCCAGTGGAGCCCGAGGTGAACAACACGTAAGCGATGTCGCGCAGACCGGGTTTTGGCTTGTTTTGGCGCTCGCCTTGCAACGGTTCCGCCAGAATGCGGTCGATCAACAGGGTTTGGGCATGCAGGTTGCCAAACCGCTCCGCCTGAGCCGCTTTGATCAGAAAGGCCACACACCCACTGAGTTCAAGAACCTCTTGAATGCGGCTGACTGGTGCGTCGGGATCCAGGGGTAAAAACGCAGCACCCGCTTTCGCAATTCCCAGAATGGCGATCACCATCTCGACCGATCGCTCAATTGCAAACGAAACAATTTGATCTTTGCCCACACCGAGTCGGATCAAATTGTCTGCCAGACGATCAGCTTTTTCGTTCAGCGCCAAGTAGGTCATGCGACCTTGATTCCAAACAACCGCCAGTGCTTCGGGCCGTAGCGCCGCCTGCCGTTCAAATTGGCAAATGAAGGTCTCGCGCTCAATTGCACCCGTTGGGGAGGGCTGCAACGTGTCGACCAGCAATTTTTGCTCAGCAACAGGAATCAACGACAAACTTCCCACCAACTGTTCAGGCTTCGCCACCATTTGCTGAACAATATGCCAGAGGCGCGCACCCAGAAGTGCGGCTTCGCCGCTACCAAAACAATCAGAACTTGCTTCTACAACCACTTCAACATCTTCATCGTCGTGGAATTCACATACCGTGACGCTGCATGGGTAACGCGAAAAACCGGCGAAGGTCTGGTGAATATCAACCAGTTGGGCGCCGCCAAACGCCAGTTTGTAATCCTGGCGCTCAAATGACAACAGCAAGTCAAAAATACCATCGCGCCCCGAACGAATCACCTCCAGGCTACGGCCCAATTCACTCAATGGCAGACGAGGGTGCCGCAACGCACCCCGCATGGACATGGCAATTGCGGACAGTAATTCAGACACAGCCAATTCGGGCTTGACGTCAACGCCAACTGCCATGACCCCCACAAACATGCCCAGCGTTTCCCGGAAACGCCTGCCACCCCGGTTCAGGTTTGGAACGCCAGCAACCACCCGGGCCTGTTTGTAAATTTGCCCGAAATAGACAGTCAAAGCCGCCAAAAACACATTGAAGGCGGTGACTTGGTGTCTGACGGCAAAAGCTTCCAGCGCCTGGTACTCTTGCCTGGGAATCCTTTGAATCACCAAGTGAGAAAGGGGCAGCGATTGGCGTCCATGCGCGCCGCTTCGGCGCTCGATCAGCGGGGCGGGGAGTTCTGGTACTTGAGTTAACCAATACTGCCGGTCACGCTCAAAAGCCTCAGACGAGATGTAGAGCAAGGAGTCTTCAACAAACCGGAGGTAATCTGGCGCGCCGGATTGAGCGGCCGCTTCACCTGCCAACAACGCGTTGTAAATGGTTGTCCAGCGTTGCAGGATCAACGAGGTTGTCCAGCCGTCGGTGATGATGTGGTGAAACTGAATGCTCAAACCGTGCAAGCTTGGGCTAGCCCTCAACAGCGCAAAGCGCCATAGCGGGCCCTTGCCGAAGACAAATGGCTCCTGCATGGTTTTTTGCCAGTGCAGACGCATTGCCGCTTTGGCTTGCACGGGTTCAAATACTTGCCCAGGGCCGAACCCGGGAGAAACGTCAGCCAGTTCGATGACCGGAAATTCTGGCAAATACGTTTCAAGAAGAATTTGCGTTCCGTCTGTAAAAGGAACCAGGCGTAACGTCTGGTTTTCTTGCGTTAACTGATTGAGCGCCGCATGCAAAAGCGTCAGATCAAGTTCACCTTGCAAGTAAATACCACCGCCAATGTTCAGATGCGTGCTCAGCGGCCAAGCCATTTGATCCAGCCAAACTTCGCGCTGGCTGGTCGACAACGGGTACGTTGCAGCCGGGCCTGTAGTTGCGATCTGTGCTGAATCGATGGGCGCTAAGGCTTTATCTTCCATAGGGGAATTTGCGTGAGTGCATATTGATACCCAATCTCGGCAATTTCTTCTGCTTTGCGATAAGCCATCATGGAGAACTCGGTCACAGGCGGTTCCAGGTAATGATCAGCTTGGGCAATCGTGCGGGACCGCTGTGCCAAACCACCAATATGGCCGGCCCGATACAGAATATCGGCAATAGTGGGGGTGGGATGCGCCTGCTGAAAAAAGTAGCCCTTTAAGGTTCTCCAAAGTGAGAGCCGGGTTAGCTTTGGATCCACTTTCATGGAGTCCTGTACGTCAACGTCAATGGCGATCACGGTTCCATTGCCTCGCCTGCGCTCCAGCGCGGTTCCCAAACGCATCCGCATGGCATCCACCGGCACGTTTTCCAGAATGGCACCATCGACCAGCATGTCGCCTTTGTATAACACGGGCGGGAACAACCCAGCTGGCGAGTTGCTGGCCAAAACGGCGCGCCAAATCGGGCCTCTATCCTGAACGCTGGTTCCGCCTTGTGTCAGATTGCATGCTGCGGTGAAAAAGGGAATCCACAGGCCGTCACAGGTTTTGTCAGAGAACATTTTTCGCAAGTCACGCAGAACCCGCTGGCCTGAAACCAGGGAAATTAGCGGCAATGTGGGGCGCTCGCCACCGGCTGCAAACTCGCGTGTCTGCAAAATAATGTCTTCCAGCGAATCGCCGCAGGCAAACTGGGCCGCGATTAATGCACCCATGCTGTTGCCGCCAATTAGGTCAACCGGTATACCAGCCTCTTCCATGGCCCGAAGCACACCGACGTGCGCAAACCCTTTGGCACCGCCGCCGCCCAAAACTACGCCCACAGCTTTTCCCGTCAGGAAACGCCCGAGCCGGGCAAAATCATCCGGGCGCTTGTTGCGCAACGGGTAAATTCGCTCAAAGCTGCGGCCCGCCCTCCAGGTTTTTGGATCAGCCGGCAAGTCTGCGCCAGCATCGTGCCATACCGCCAGATGCATCCTTTTCATCGAAAAATCCGGTTGCAATTTCAGGTACCGTTCGAGATCACCTTCAGCCGCTTTGCTGCCGGCTCGGACGACAAAAATCACCTGATCGGCTTGCCGGAATGCCCTCTTGGACCAATCAGAAGCCCCAACTTCCGCTTCGTAGATCAAAAAATCTGAGGTTTCTTCCAACGCGTCCTGATAAGCTGCGTCATCGTTGGACGACCGCTGAAAAGACATGGTTGCCAGGGCGTTGCCCTTGGGTAGCGACGGTGGTTCGAGCAGGTGGGTTCGCCCTTGGCGCGAAAAGGCTTTGGCAAGCCCGGCCGCCACTTCAGATGCACCTGAATTTTCATGCAATGGCACGACCACAAAGGTTTGCGCGTGCGTTCTTTCTGCGAACTCCTCAGCATGTCGCAAGTAGTTATAAACGGCCCGAACCACGACCTGGTTGATAGGTAACGGGAACCGGTTAAGCAGCGATTCAAAGGCCTCGCGGCTCAGTACTGCCAAAACCGAGTCTCTCACGGCAACTATGTCTGCTGCACGGGGCTGGCGCAGTATCAGGCCCGCTTCGCCAAAACTCATCCCGGGACGGATTTCGTTGTAAAGCATCAATTGACCGTTGGCCGCACGCCGCGATACCCGCAACCCGCCGCTGATGAGAAACAGCATCTCATTCGCTGGCTCGCTTTCATGGATCACGTGATGGCCACCGTGAACCTGCTGCAGTTTCAGGGAATCCGCCAGTGCATCAACGACCGCCCGATCCAGCTTGCCAAAAACCGGGCTGGCCAGCAATACGTCAATAATTTTGGATCGGGAAACGGCGTCAGTGAGCATGGGGCTAGTCTAGTTCACCGCCCGTAGGCATCCTCAAACCGTACGATGTCGTCTTCGCCCAAATATGAGCCTGATTGGACTTCAATCATTTCCAGGGGAACCTGACCCGGATTTTCGAGCCGGTGGGTGGTGCCCAATGGAATAAATGTTGACTGGTTTTCAGCGACCAAAAAAGTCTCGTCCCCTTTGGTCACGCGGGCCGTGCCACTGACCACGATCCAGTGCTCGGCGCGGTGGTGGTGCATCTGCAATGACAAAATACCGCCGGGTTTCACAACAATCCGCTTCACTTGAAAGCGTTTGCCGGCATCGACGCTGTCATACCAACCCCAAGGACGAAATACTTTGCGGTGGATCATTCCCTCGGACCGTTTTTCAATCTTTAAACGGTCGACAATTTTTTTGACATCCTGGGTGTGGTCTTGATGGGCTACAAGCACCGCGTCTGCCGTTTCGACAACGATCAAATTCTCCAGCCCAACGCAGGCTACCAGGCGATTTTGGGAAAGCGCAAAAGTGTTCTGACAATCTTGCAACAAGGTGTCGCCCTGGCAAACATTGCCCTTTTCGTCTTTGGGCAGAACCTGCCACAGGGCATCCCATGAACCGACGTCAGACCAACCGGCAGCCAATGGAATGACAATCCCTTTGGGCATTGGCCGGTTATCAGTCAGTGGGGCATTCAGCCGTTCCATGACGGCGTAATCGATGGAATCACTGGGGCACGCGCTGAAAAGCGCTTTGTCAACCCTGACAAATTCGCCATCAGTCTGGCCAGCGGAACAAGCCGCTGTGCAGGCGGCCAGGATGTCCGGACGATAGACAGACATGGCCCCAAGCCAGACACTGGCCTTCACCATGAAAATGCCACCGTTCCATAAATAGGAACCGTCTGCGACATAAGCTTGGGCCGTCTCTAGGTTTGGTTTTTCAACAAACCGGGCAATCTGGCGGGCCCCGTCCAGCGGCCCGCCTGCTGCGGCACCGGCCTGGATATAGCCAAAGCCGGTTTCGGGTGTCAGGGGGGCGATGCCAAAGGTCACGATGTCACCTTGGTCGGCACGGGTTGTACCCTTGGCTACCGCCATTTGAAACGCGGCGATGTCGGCAATCACATGATCTGCGGGCATGGTCAACAGCACCGGGTCAGCACCGCCTTTCATCGCGGTCACAGCCGCAATCGTGAGCGCTGGCGCCGTGTTTCTTCCAATGGGTTCCAGCACAATGATGCCTGGGCGGTCCATCAAGCGCAGTTGTTCGGCAATCACGAAGCGATATTCTTCGTTGCTGACCACAATCGGAGCTGCCATTTGGGCACCCTGAATGGCGGTAACGCGACGCAATGTAGCTTGCAAAAGCGAGTCCTCGCCAATCAAAGGCAGCAGTTGCTTGGGATATTTTTCGCGCGAAAGTGGCCACAGCCTGGTTCCGGAGCCACCAGACAAAACAACGGGTTGGATCAACATGGGTAGTCTGTAAAAAAATAGTGTACGTAACAGGCGATACATCAGGCTCGGGCATCGCCCCAACGCAACTGGGCTGAATCGTCGCCCCGGTAAAGCGTTTCGCCATAACGGTCTACACAGTACAACGGCGAGACAATCATTTCGCTGAAATGCATGTCAGCCGCGATGCGGGTGTATTCAAACAAGATGCTCCGCGTTACTTTGGCACCCGAGCGGATCACGCTGCCATGGCCAATCCAGGCGGGCCCTGTGATGACGGCACCAGGTTCAATTCTGGCACTGGAGCCGATATACACGGGGCCGGTAATTTGCACGTTGTCCCAAGGAATCGACGTGTTGAGACCCACCCAAATGCCTGGCTTGACTTGTTTGCCTGGCATTTGCATATCGGCGACTTCGCCACGCAAGACCCGTTGCAGTACAGACCAATAGTCGCTGACCCGACCGATATCGATCCAGTTAAAGGGACGGGTTTGTGCGAAGAAGGGAAGTTTTTCTGCAACTAGCTGTGGAAACAACTCCGAGCCGATGTCGTACACCTTGCCGGGCGGAATCTTGGCCAGCGCAGCTGGCTCAAAAATGTAGATGCCGGTGCTGGCCAAGGTTGATTTGGCTTCTGCGGGGCTTGGTTTTTCCTGGAATGACTGGATTTGCCCCGATTCATCAGCCACCACAATGCCGTAGTTGCTGACCTCGTTGCGGGGTACGTCCAGCGTGACCACGCTGGCTATTGCGCCTTTTTGCTTGTGCTCAGCCAGTGCTGCCGTGATGTCTAGATCAATGATCGCGTCACCGCAAATGACCAAAGTGGTTTCATCGAAAAATCCGCTGAAATCCTGAATGCGGCGCATACCACCGGCAGACCCCAGCGGTTTTGGGACGATGTCGCCATGATCACGGATGCCTTCGTAGGCATAACCAATCTGCACGCCCCAGCGATGGCCGTCACCAAAATACTGTTCGATCTTGTGGTGATGAAAAGCCACATTGACCATGATTTCGGTCACCCCATGGCGGGCCAAATGCTCGATCAGGTATTCCATGACCGGTTTGCCGAGAATGGGCACCATAGGTTTGGGCAGGTCTTTGGTGAGGGGTCGCACCCGGGTTCCTTGGCCCGCAGCCAGAATCATTCCTTTAGCCATGCTGTTCCCTCATCTTGTCAGTATTCAATGTTGTCTGCGGGTTGCCCGCCATGGATTCACGAGGCACCATAACCTTCAGGATTCATACTTTGCCAGCGCCAGGCATCCCGGCACATGGCTTCCAAATCACGCTCGGCGCGCCAACCCAAGAGTATCAGTGCCTGGCCAGGATCTGAATAGCTCGACGCAACATCACCAGGACGGCGTTCGGCAATTTTGAAGGGAATGTTTTTCCCGCTGGCTTTTTCAAAGGCCCACACCATGTCCAGCACGCTGTAACCGACACCTGTTCCCAGGTTAATAGCGGTGCATTCTGCGTGGTTTTGCAATCGCTCCAACGCCCTGACATGGCCCAGGGCAAGGTCAACCACGTGGATGTAATCGCGCACGCCGGTTCCGTCGGGCGTGTCGTAGTCATTGCCCCAAATATTCAAGGCATCGCGCCGCCCTACTGCGACCTGGGCGACATAGGGCAACAGGTTATTCGGGGTTCCTTTAGGGTCTTCGCCAATCAGGCCGCTTTCATGGGCACCGACCGGGTTGAAATAACGCAGGATACTGATGCGCCAGGCGGGATTGGCCACGTGGTAGGCCCGCAGCATGTCTTCAATCACCAGTTTGGTGTGGCCATAGGGGTTGGTGGCGCTCAACGGGTGGTCTTCTGTCAAGGGCAGCTGTTGCGGAAGGCCGTAAACCGTAGCGGAAGAGCTGAATACCAGCGTTTTGACATTGCACTCTGCCATCGCTTCCAGTAGCCGCACCGTTCCCACCACGTTGTTGTCGTAATACGCCAAGGGGTTCTCGACTGACTCACCGACCGCCTTGAGGCCAGCGAAATGGATGACCGCCGAGGCCCCGCTTTGCCGAAGCGCCATCACCAGCGAGGGCCTGCTGCGGATATCGCCCTGCACATGTCGCACTTTGTGCCCCGAAATTCGTTCGACCCTGGCTAATGCTTCCGGTTGGCTGTTGCAAAAATTGTCGAGTACGGTGACTTCATGGCCAGCCGACAGGAGCTCAACGCACGTGTGTGAGCCGATGTAGCCGGCACCACCTGTAACCAGAATTTTTGCCATAAGTAAGTGAGGTTGGATCTGGTTACAAGTTTAGCCTGACAACTTGCCAGCCAACAGGCCAACATGTGTGACCAAGTTGACAGTAAGCGCTACTGTTTTGGAAGTGTTGCACCTTGACTCAAGGTGTCGGACACCACGCCTCAACGCTCGTCGAAATTGATGGCGACGTTGTCAGTGGTGGGCCGGGCCTGGCAGGTGAGTACAAAACCCTTGGCGACTTCCCACGCTTCGAGAGTGAAATTTTTATCCATGTGAACGGTGCCATGCGTCACTTTTGCACGGCAGGTGCAACACACCCCCGCTTTGCACGAATAGGGCAAATCAAGTCCAGCAGCCAATGCAACATCCAGCACGTGCTCGTCTTGGCCCATTTGCAACGCGTGACTTTTCCCATCCAGTGTGATCTCCAATGTCACTGCGCCCGATATCACGGGGGCGCGGCTTTGGGCCGCCCGGCGGCGCTGGTCCGCGGGCAAGGCATCCAGCGTCGGCGAACTGAACCGTTCGGTATGGATGTTGCGCGCCGGAACACCGGCGGCCAACAATGCCGCCTCGGCGGATTCGATCATGGCTTCTGGACCGCAAATGAACACCTCATCCATGCTTTTGGCGGGGAGCAGGGTTTCGATCAAGGCCCGCACCTTGTTGGCATCAATGCGTCCTTGCAG
>JANOWY010000150.1:0-4855 GCA_031418135.1 Rhodoferax sp.
CCCAAACCTTGCGGCAAGGGTCGCCGCGTTGGCGGAACCGGGCACCACGGTCATTACGGCAGAAGTCCGGGATCAGCTCACTGATACTTTAGATGGAGAATTCGAGGACCTGGGCGAGTGTTATTTGAAACATGTAACCGAGCCAAGCCATGTTTACCAAGTCGGGCCTTCGCCAGAGCGCCTGGTCCCTTCAAACTCGGGTCTCACCGAAACATCTGCGATGCCCAAGGTGTTGGTGATACCAATGCGTGTGCTTAATTTTGGATCCTCAAGTGGCAGTGCCGTGGCTGAGTTGTTGACAGACAGTTTGATTCAAGCCGTCAGTAGGCAACAGCGCGTGCGGGTAGTTTCAAAGCTGGCGAGTCATGGTTTGACGGGACGGGTTGATCTGCCTTTGGCGGAACTGGCCCGCTTGACTGGTGCCGACTACGTCGTTTCGGGTTCAGTTGCAACGGGTAATGACGAACTTGGAGCCAATCGACGATTCAACCTTGAATTGACGAGCTGTAAAAAAGCAGATGTATTGATGGCTCGGGCTTTTCAGGTCACCATTTCTGATTTGCTGATGGGAAATTCGGGTGCGGTGAATGAGGCGGTTGCGGACATTCTTGCCAATATTGATGACTATCAGTTCAAGTGGGCGGCACTGCAACCCGTCCCTACTTTGCCCGCCCACGTCATGCTGTCATCAGCCATTCATGGCATGCATCGGCGCACTCCCCGGGAGTTCGATACTTCACGAAAGATTCTTGAAGCACTGGCTGAGCGCTACCCGCGTTCCGGACTGTCTTACGCTTGGCTGGCCAAATGGCATATCCTGAAGGTGGGACAAGGCGGCGTTGGCGGCAGTTCAGGGTTTGTTAAGGAGGCCAATCAGTTGGCGGGCAAGGCAGTTTCCCTGTCTGAGGGTGATGCGTCGGCCCTGACGATGCAAGGCATTGTTCAATCCTATTTGACGCGTGACTACACCGCTGCGGGTAAGAACCTGAGGGCCGCGTTGGAATTAGAGCCGAGCAATGCATTGGCCATGTTGTACCTGGGCGGGATGATTTCATTTTCGCAACCTGACGAAACGGCAGTCCAGTATTGCAAAAGCGCCCTGGAGCTATCGTTGCTGGATCCGACCCGGTATCTTTACGACGGTATGCTGGCCACTACTTATTTTGGCGTTGGGCAGTATGAGCCTGCAATCGTTCATGCCAAGGAGTCGCTGCGACGTAACCGCGCCCACGGCTCTGCGCTGCGAGTATTGGCTATGTCCCTAGCCTTGGCGGGTCGGGAGAAAGAGGCCAAAAGTCTGGCCACAGAGCTTTTGCGGTTGAGCCCGGGCTTCAACCGGCAAAACTACCTTGAACGGTTCAATCAATCACCGACAGAGCTGCAGCTGCGGTTTGACGCGGCATTGGAAATTGTGGGTATTCCAAAAACATGAGGAGGCGAAATGAGCAGAGGATTTGACGGCTACGACGGCTATGACGGTTACGACGGCTACGATGGGTATGACGGTTACGACGGCTACGATGGATATGACGGCTACAGCGCTGCCGGGTCGGGTCGGGCGCCAGGAAGTAGAGGAAATTTCAGTGCCGCTTTGTTACGCACCAGGCAATTGCTCGTGCAGGGCAAAAAGTCTGGTGAACAAGTTCTGCCACTTCCGCCAGTGTCCCCGAAAACAGAACCATACGGTGGGTATGACGGATTCCGGCGCCAGTGGAAGGGTATTGCTTCAGATGGGTTGCCAGGAATTGATAGCAACGTACACCTGGGCCGGGTTTCTGCCTGGGCGCGTCGCGAGATATGCCTTCACGAGGTCATTTCAAGGCTTGAACTGGCTGCCAAAGACACCACGGTGACGCTGAATTACCGGGGTGCGGATTGCAAACCATACTTGGTGTCTGCCATCACGCGACCACCGCGGATAGTTTTTGAGCATCAGGCAAAAATGGTTGAAAACTGGTCAGCCCTTAGGGCCGAGCGCTCGCCCGAAATTGCGGCACAGGTTGTCACGTATATGCCGTTCTGGACGGCCATTTGTCACTTGGAACCATCGACGACGCCAAAGACTTATGAGCTGCTCACGCTCATCATCCAGATTGCATCCGTTATGGTTCAGCGCATGAAATACATGCTGGTGTGCCCGCGCCCTTCGCAGTATTCGCCCCTGGTGCAGCCCATGATCCAGACACCAGAGTTCTTTGCATTTCCAAGTGGCCATGCTACGCAGGCCTTTGCGATTGCTCGGGTGTTGACTGAGTTGATTGCCGGTGGTACAGACAAAAACCTGGATCGAGCCTTGCAAATGCAAGCGGAAATGATTGCCACTAACCGCGTGATCGCCGGCGTGCATTTTCACGTGGACAGCATCGCCGGACGCGTGTTGGGGAACGCATTGGCGGGTCACCTGCTGCATTTGATGCAGGGTGGCGGGTGGGTACCGATTTCACTCAATGGTGCAGCCAAATCAGAGGGCCAGCTAAGTGGGTTCGCCCTGCAAGATGCAGAATTGGACTTGAGTACTGAAGTGACCTGGGATAACGACGAAGGCCTCACGCCTGCCTACAAAGGGAACTTGCCTTCCAAGCGTTGTCAACCCGATATTGGTTCGGCGGTGGGCGACCCCTCCAAAGCAAGTACCCTTGCTTGGCTTTGGGCCGAAGCACGAGCGGAGTGGATAAATGGCTGAGGCTGCAATGCCTCCACGGAAAATTGCCAACGACCAGCTCAGTGAGCTGATCAAGGGATCCAAGCCTCTAGACCCGTATTGGGTGTTGGCCAACATGACGAATTTTGGCTTTTTGCAGCAAGGTCGAAAGGTACGAACCGTGCCGTTCCTGGTTGAAACCCGAATGGGTACAGCGGCGCTCATTGGTGAAATTGAAGCGCTTCGCAGTAAAAATGGAATCGGATACATCTGGATTCCATCGGCCTACAAACGGAGTTTGAAGGTGGGTGGCAAGCCGTCAAAATACCTGACCTGTCTGGTGCCAGACACTTCGGTGGTGGCGTTTCTGGGGCTTGAAAATGTGATCCGGTCACAGATGGGAATTGCGCGCAAGGGTGAAGAATTTGTAGCTTCGAATGAAGGTTTTGAGAAAGCCTCTGAAAGCAAACTAAAAGACTTATTGGATTTGGCAGCCTTTTTCAAAAAATGGAGTTCTAACGATGGGGAGACGCCATTAGAAGAATCTTTGTATTTGAAAATCCGCTCCAAATACGCTGCTGACGAGTATGGGAACCGTACGCCGCTAGATGCCAGCGTGAGCGACAGACCCGTGATCGGTGTGGTTGACGACGACATCCCATTTGCCCATCCCAATCTGCGCGGCCCGGCAGGGCAGTTTCGAACGGTAAGGGTCTGGAATCAAAATGTGGATGAGACAGGCAAAGAGAAAAACCTGCCCTTGTATTTTGGTTATGGCCGCGTTACCAGCATGGCAGACATGGTGAGGCAAAAGCCGCCAGTTGTTTTGCCATCAGAATTCAAACGTATCCGTCGGCAATCGCTCGCATCCAGCCACGGCGCATCCACCTGCCATGTTGTTGCGGGCAATACCCCGGTTGACCCGCAGGGAGGCGTGCTGGGGTTGCCACAAGACCTGGCGTCAGGTTGTGATTTGATCGGTGTTGAGTTCCCCAGAGATTTCCTGAAAGACACGGCCAGTGGTTCCCTGTGCGTGCAGGCGCTGGATGCTGTGCGATACATCATTGACCGTGCTGAAACCTATGCTCCCCAGAAAAACGCAGACGGCACCATTGAGTACCGGGTGCCAAGAAAAGTCGTCATCAACTTCGGATACGGCGGCATGGGCGGGCCTCGCAATGGCACAGGACTGCTGGATTGTGCTTTTGACGAGTTAATGACACAGCGCGGGCGCCTACGGATCGTTGCGGCCGCGGGTAACAGCCATCGTATTCCTTGCCATGCCCATTTGAGCGCCAAAAAGAACGCGCCTGCCGTTTTCTCGCTGTTTGTTGCACCCGAAAACCCGTTGCTGACAACCGTCGAGATTTGGCTTTCAGATGGCAATGCTTCATTGGCGAGGGTAAGTGTTTGCTTGACAGCCCCCGACGGGAGTCGGGGCCCGAGAGTGCCGATTGGCAGTACAAATTCGATTAAAGAAAACGGTGTTGGGCTGCTTTTGGGCAGTGTCGTATTTCCGAAAGTCAATGCGCAATCAGGCCGTTCCGACATGGTATTGGTCGCCATTTTTCCCACGGATCGTTATCGGCAAGATGCGGAGTTAGCCGGTCAAGGCATTGGGCGGGCACCTTCGGGTGCCTGGACGATTACTGTCGAAAACCCTGATGAATCACCACTTGAGTTCGATGCCTGGGTTGAACGCAGCGACATGGCAGACCGCAGCTTCCGGCGGCAGCAGGCGTACTTTGTCGGCGATGGAGTGACCGACGTGGTGCAACGGGTGTCTTTTGCTTCTCCGGCTTCGGCAACACGAGTAACGAGTGTTGGCGCCAAGCAAGTGGTCGATGGCGAGGTTTCAGGTTATTCAGGCCGGGGCACATGGCGAAATTGTGCTGTACAGCCTGATGCATTTGCGTTTGCAGACGCGGGGCCGATTGTTCAAGGTCTGCGGGTGCCAGGGAGGCGTACCAACTCCACCACCCGTTTTGGTGGCACCAGTGTGGCTGCTCCCCAGGTGGCCAGAGCCATCGTAAACGACCATGGAACCCAAGTTCCGTAGTCGCCATTGAGGCAGGCCGTTGCTTTGGGCTACCACCGCAGCGGCAACTACTTCAACAGCACAATCCGCCGCTCCACCACCCGCAAGTAACCCCCGGTTTCCAGGTCTTTCAAAATGCGGCTGACCATCTCGCGGCTGCAGCCGACGCGGCTGGC
>JANOWY010000151.1:0-2085 GCA_031418135.1 Rhodoferax sp.
GCCGAAAAAGAAACCATCTACCGCGAATTGTTCGCGCCGGTTTTCCGTGAAGTTCCGGGTTTCACCGAATTTGCCAGCCAGGCCCTTCGCGCCGGGCTGAAGCTTGGGGTCGGCACCGCCGGCGACCAACACAACATCGCCTTCGCGTTGACCCACCTGAAACTGCCCTTCGCGCCCCATGCCGTTGTGGGGGGCGACGAGGGTTTTCCGGGCAAACCGGAACCCGCCATTTTTCTCGAAGCGAGCCGTCGGATGGGCATCGATCCTGCGGCCTGCATCGTTTTTGAAGATGCCCCCTTCGGCATCGAGGCGGCCAGGCGTGCCGGCATGCGTGCCGTTGCGTTGTGTACCAGCCACGGCCAACCCGAACTTGTCGGGCCGCATGTTCTGCGTGCGGTGCCTGATTTCAACGCCCTGTTAACCACCGGATTTTTGGAGAAATTGAATGTTGTTGCTTCGTGATGGACAAGAGGGGCCCCGCGTGGTGCGGCGTCAAGCCTACACCGTGCCGGCGTTTTTGATCGACACAGTTGATTTGACGTTTGACCTGGACGCGGCCAAGACCCGTGTGCTGAACCGCATGAAAATGCGACGCAACCCGGCAGCAGAAACCCAAGCCCTGCGCTTGGACGGCGAAGAACTCAACCTGGCGCGGGTGCTGGTGAACGGCCAGGGCACCTCGTTCAAAATAGAGGGCAACCAATTGGTTTTGGAGAACCTGCCCGAAGGCCTTGAGCCCTTCGATCTGGAGATTTTTACCACCTGCAACCCCGGCAAAAACACCAAACTCAGCGGCCTGTACATCAGCAATGATGCCTTCTTCACGCAGTGCGAGGCGGAAGGCTTCAGGCGCATCACCTACTTTCTGGACCGCCCGGATGTGATGGCCAGCTTCACGGTGACACTGCGGGCCGACAAAGCCCGTTACCCGGTGCTGCTCTCCAACGGCAATCTGGTCGCACAAGGCGACCTGGAAGGTGCCGGCAATGAAGGCCGGCATTTCGCCCAGTGGGTGGATCCGCACAAAAAGCCGTCTTACCTGTTTGCCCTGGTCGCCGGGAAACTGGTGTGCCGCGAACAACGCATCACCTCGCGCGCCGGCAAAGAGCATCTGCTGCAGGTGTATGTGCGTGCTGGCGATCTGGACAAAACCGAACACGCCATGAACTCGCTGATGGCCTCGGTGGCGTGGGACGAAGCACGTTTTGGCCTGAGCCTCGATCTGGACCGTTTCATGATCGTCGCCACCAGCGATTTCAACATGGGGGCCATGGAGAACAAAGGGCTCAACATCTTCAACACCAAGTACGTGCTGGCCAGCCAGGCCACCGCCACCGACGCTGATTTTGCCAATATTGAAAGCGTGGTGGGGCACGAATACTTCCACAACTGGACGGGCAACCGCGTCACTTGCCGCGACTGGTTTCAGCTGAGCCTCAAGGAAGGCCTGACCGTCTTTCGCGATCAGGAGTTTTCACAAGACCTGTGCGCCGACCCGTCGGCCAAAGCCGTCAAACGCATCGAAGACGTGCGGGTATTGCGCACCGCCCAATTCCCGGAAGACGCCGGCCCCATGGCCCACCCGGTACGGCCAGACAGCTACATCGAAATCAACAATTTTTATACCGTCACCATCTACGAAAAAGGGGCCGAAGTCGTTCGCATGATGCAAACCCTGGTGGGGCGCGCGGGCTTCGCCAAAGGGATGGCGCTTTACTTCGCCCGGCACGACGGGCAGGCCGTGACCTGCGACGATTTTGCCCAGGCCATTGCCGACGCCAACCCGGGTTCAGACCTGGCCGCCTTGCTGCCCCAGTTCAAACACTGGTACAGCCAGGCTGGCACGCCCAAGGTGCAAGCGGCCGGTACTTACAACGCAGAGGCCCACACCTACACGCTCACTTTCTCCCAAAGCTGCGCTTTGCAAGTCGGAGAAACCGAAAAATTGCCGTTTGTGATACCCGTCGGCCTGGGGCTAATCGATGCGCAGGGCCACGACATGCCGTTGCAATTGGCCGACGAGGCCACCGCCGGTGAACGTTCACGGGTGTTTGTATTGACGCAAACACAAGAATCGCTGACCTT
>JANOWY010000152.1:0-2318 GCA_031418135.1 Rhodoferax sp.
CGATCTCCTCTGGGGCCTACAACAGCACAATGTGTGCGAAGCTGGCGGCTATAATCTGGGCTTCGGTGTGTGGCGCAGCCTGGTAGCGCACTTGCATGGGGTGCAAGGGGTCGAAGGTTCGAATCCTTTCACACCGACCAAAAATACAGCGACCAAAAAAACTGAAGGACTTAGCGGCATTCGCCTCTAAGTCCTTACTTGTTTCTGGCTCCAATGGTGTCTTTGGGTGCCCTTCCGGGCCTTTGTTCTGTGTACCGGCGATGCCAGCTCAGCCTGCCAGCAGGGCAATGTAGGCCGCGTAGCTGTAGCTGCGGTTCTTCTTCTGCCCGGTCAGCTCGGCCACGATGCCCAAATCTTCAAGCACCCTTACCGCTGCATTGGCGGTGGGGAAGGTGGTGTCCAGCTTTTGGCGCACTTGGTCAATATTGAAGCGCGGCATCATGGGCAACATCTCAAACAGGCGGTAGCTGGCTGGCCCGGCTTTGGGTGATGCCAGCATGCGGCGGCGGTCGGCTGCCAGCAAAGTCGCAATGGCCACAATGCCCCGCTCGGCATCTTGCGCGGCCACTGCCACGCCCTCCAGAAAAAACGCCACCCAGCCCTCCCAATCGCCTTCAGTGCGCACGTTGGACAAGCGACGGTAATACTCTGCCTGGTGCTGCTTCAAGTAGCCGCTCAGGTACATCAACGGCTCCGGCAACAGGCCCCAGTGCTCCAGCAAGGCGGCAATCAGCAAGCGCCCAATCCGGCCATTGCCATCCAGAAACGGGTGAATCGTCTCAAACTGCAGGTGAACCAGTGCCGTCTTCACCAGTGGCGGCAGCGGCAGCAAACCGCTGTCTTCTTGGTGAATAAACCGCTCCAAATCTGCCAGCAGGGCGGGCACCCGTTCGGGCGGGGGCGGCACAAACACCGCGTTGCCGGGGCGCGTGCCGCCAATCCAGTTTTGCGAGCGACGCAACTCGCCGGGTTGTTTGCCATGGCCCCGTGCGCCATCCAGCAGCAAGCGGTGGACTTCGCTTAACAGCCGCAGGCTGATGGGGAGCCCAACCGGGTCACGCAGCTGCGCCTGCACCAGCCGGAAGGCGCGCAGGTAGTTGGTAACCTCTTCCACATCGTCGGTGTTGCTCACGGCAAAACCCGCTTCCTCGTCGAACAGGTCGGCCAGCGTGGCCTGGGTGCCTTCAATTTGGGAGGTGAGCAGCGCCTCTTTGCGAATGGCGCTGTAGAGCAGCCAATCGACAGAAGGCACCAGCCCGGCCACCCCCGCCAGCCGGGCCAGCGCCAGCTCGGCCACCCGGTTGGCCTGCACAAAACATTCCGGCGCCAACACGGGTTTGGCAGGGGGCAGCGCGTGCGGCACAAAAGCCTGCACGGATTCGCCCAAGGTGGTTGAAATGGCGTAGGTGCCAGTGGTGCGCATGGTGTGTCAGTTATCTTTAACGAGTCTGAATCACATTAAACCAAACTTTAATATGAAGCGCAAGTATGAAAGAGTGCTTTCACAGCAAACTGCAATCGCGCTCGGAGCAACACCGCGTATCGAGCCGGAAAGTTGGTGCGGCTTGGCAGGGGTTTGGCCTGGTTTTTACATGCTCAATTAGTCATTGGGGAGCCAAGCCAACGTCGCCCGTATCGCTCTAGGGAAGGTTTCTCTTGTCCACCCAGGGCCTTTTTCACCACCCGGGCATAGATGGCGCTCGTCGGAATCCAACCGGGTTCAGAGCCAGGACACCCGGGGCCATGCCAGCGGTTTTTCCCACCAAGCACTGTGTTGTTCGCGCTGACAAAAAATCAAAAAAGAGCCTATAAGACAGCGCCTTGAAAGTTTTTGCTGGATCATTGCAAACTCCGCATGTCCTGCGTTCAACTTCAAAGGCTTTTATGGATCTCCAACTCACCGGAAAACGCGCCCTGGTCACGGGCGGCAGCAGGGGCATTGGCAAGGCGATTGCCATGGTGCTTGCAGAAGAAGGGGCCGATGTGGCCTTGCTGGCGCGGCATGTCGATGCGCTCACCGTGGCAGCCACCGAGATTGCGGGCCTGACGGGGCGCAAGGTGTTTGGGGTTTCAGGTGACACCAACAGCGACGAGAGCGTGAACGCGGCGGTGGCCGACGCTGTTTTGCGTTTGGGCGGCCCCATTGATATTTTGGTGAATGCGGCGGCCGAACCCGCCGGGGTTTGCGCCCCGCCCCACCCGGCGGCCCGTAACCGCGAATTTTTTAAAGCCGAGAATTAAAACAAAGTTTTTGGTTTAAAAAGCCAGCCCCAAGCCGGGGGGGGGGGGGTGGAGGCCCACCGCCGGGGGCGCCATGT
>JANOWY010000153.1:0-8416 GCA_031418135.1 Rhodoferax sp.
GGTGCAGGTCAATACGTTTGGTGTGGCGCTGGAGTACTGGCGGCACTGGCAAAATCGGCGCCAACGCATTTTTTAACCTGACCTTCATCGCCACCTCCATGACTTCAACTGTCTCCTTCGCCCAAGCCGACATCACCCAGATGGTGGATGCCGCCATCACTTCGCGCAACTCCACCCGCGCCTTCACGCAGCAGCCGGTGCCGCGCGCCACCCTCACCGAGATGCTGGACGTGGCGGCCCGCGCCGCATCAGGCACCAACACCCAGCCCTGGAAGGTGTATGTGTTGCAAGGCGCGGTGCGCGATGGCCTGGTGCAAAAAGTATGTGCCGCGCATGACGCGGTGCGGGCCGACCCGGCGCTGATGTCCGAATACCGCGAAGAATACGACTACTACCCAACCCAATGGGTCAGCCCGTACATTGATCGGCGCCGTGAAAACGGCTGGGGCTTGTACGGCCTGTTGGGCATCACCAAAGGCGACAAAGACAAAATGCACGCCCAGCACCAGGGCAATTACCGTTTTTTTGACGCACCGGTGGGCCTGATGTTCACCATTGACCGCGTGTTGGGCCGCGGCTCCCTGCTAGATTACGGCATGTTTCTGGAGGCCTTCATGGTGGCGGCGCGCGGGCGTGGGCTCGACACTTGCCCGCAGGCGGCCTGGAACGGTTTTGCCAAGATCATCATGCCGCACCTGGGCGCGGGCGACAACGAAATGCTGGTGTGTGGCATGGCGCTTGGTTATGCGGATAAAACCGATATCGTCAATACCTTTCGCACACCGCGTGTGCCGGCCAGCGATTTCACCACCTGGCTGGAATAGGCCGACCGATTGGCCCGTTGAGATTGCCCACCGGATGAATGCGAACAGTAGCCCATTGGCCGTGAGCCTGTCGAAGGGGTCGGCGGGGCTTTTCGGAATGTTGGAACGTATCAACGGATGACGATTTCGGCGATCCAGCTGGCGCAAAGCCTGTTTAACGGCTTGTCTTACGCCACCACGCTGTTTTTGATGGCGGCGGGGCTGACTCTGATTTTTGGTGTGACGCGCATCGTCAACTTTGCCCATGGCAGCTTCTTTATGCTGGGGGCGCTGTTCACCGCCCATTGGGTCACGCAGTGGTTTCCGGCCTGGGGCGCAACCGCCTGGGGGTATGGCGCGGCCATGCTGCTGGGCGCGGGCGTGGCGGCCTTGCTGGGGGCGCTGGCTGAATGGGTATTGCTGCGGCGCATGTACGGCGTGCCCGAGCTGTACCAATTGGTGGCTACGTTTGGGCTGACGCTGTTCATGTCTGACGCGATGCGCTGGGTTTTTGGCCCGGAAGAAGTGTTCGCCCCGCGCTTCCCTGGCTTGAAGGGTTCCTTTGAGTTCGGCGGCGAGTTTTTTCCGCAATACCAGGCGGTGCTGATTCTGCTGGGCCCGCTGGTTTGGCTGGGCCTGCATGGGCTGCTGCACCGCACCCGGTTTGGCAAACGCCTGCGCGCCGCCACGCAAGACCGCCAGATGCTGGATGCGCTGGGTGTCAACCCCAAACCGCTGATGTTTGGCGCGGTGGTGCTGGGCTGTTTTTTGGCCGGGCTGGGCGGTGCCCTGCAATTGCCGCGCGAACCGGCGACGTTGCAGATGGATGTGAATGTGGTGGTAGAGACCTTTGTGGTGGTGGTAACGGGTGGCCTGGGCAGTATTGCAGGGGCTTTTTTGGCGGCCCTGCTGATCGGCCTGATCCATGCCTTTGGCACCGCTTATTTCCCGCAATCAACGCTGGTGCTGGTGTTTTTGACGATGGCGTTGGTGCTCGCCGTGCGCCCGCAAGGCCTGATGGGAGCCCAACAAGTTATTTCACATGATGAATCTGCAAAAAAATTCAATATTGTTCAATTAAATAAAGCACCATCAGCTACTTTATACATAGTGTTTTTGATGATATTTGGTAGTGTTTGGTGGCTGGATTCATACGCCAGAAGTTTGGCCAGCGAAATGCTCATTTTGATGATCTTCGGCATCAGCCTGCAGGCGGTGATGGCACTGGGTGGTTTGGTCAGTTTTGGCCACGCCGCCTATTTTGCGCTGGGGGCTTATGGGGCCGCCTTGGCCCACACCCGCTGGGAGGCCAGTTTGCCGCTGGCGTTGGCCACCGGCTGCGCAGCAGCGCTCTCGGTAGCGGCTGTATTTGGGGCGCTGGTGGTGCGCAGCGGCGGGGTGTACCTGGCCATGTTGTCGCTGGCCTTGTCGCAGGTCATTTGGGCAGCCGCGTCACAGTGGGTGGGGTTGACGGGTGGCGACAACGGCGTGATCGGGCTGGCGCTGATCGGGCCCGACACGCGGGATTTGTTTTATGCCTTGCTGGTGGGGCTGGCGCTGCTGTCGGTGGGCGTGCTCAAGCGCCTGAGCCAGTCGCCCTACGGCGCGGCTTTGCAGGCGGTGCGCGATGTTCCGCTGCGGGCGACTGCCAGCGGTTTGTCGGTGAACGGCATGAAGTACCGCATCTTTGTGGAAAGCGCGGCCGTCGCCGGGCTGGCCGGTGGCTTGTTTGCAGCGCACAAGGGCGCGGTGTTCCCTTCTGTGGCCAGCGTGGCCACCTCGGTCGATGCGCTGCTGGTGGTGCTGTTGGGCGGTGTGCACCAGCTGTGGGGCGTGGTAGTGGGCAGCAGCCTGCTAGTATGGGCCAGCGCGGAACTGGGCCGCCATATGGATTATTGGCGCGGTGCATTGGGGCTGTTTGTGATGCTCATCATGGTGCTCAGCCCGTCGGGCTTGTTGGCTTGGTTGGGCGGGTTGCGCCGGGGCCGTCAGCCATGAGTGCGTCGGCAACCCATCGCGGGGCCGCTGTCCCAGCTGCCGCAGGTTTGCAGGTGCGCGGCCTGATTAAACACTTTGGCGGCGTGCAGGCTGTCAAAGGCGTCGATTTTGAGGTGGCCGCCGGTGAGTGCGTGGCGCTGATCGGCCCGAATGGCGCTGGCAAATCAACCTGTTTTGCCTGCATCGCCGGGCAACATGCTCTCACGCAAGGTGAGGTGTTCTGGAGCGGCCAGCGCATCGATACCTGGCCCGCGCCACAGCGCCTGCAAGCGGGTGTGGCGCGTACCTTCCAGGTGGCCCAAACCTTTGAAGCCTTGACGGTGCGGCAAAACCTGCAGTTGGCGCTATCGGCCAGTGGTCCGCTGTCGGCCTGGCGCACGTTGAACAACCTGCATCGCGCAACTGCCCAGGTTTTGTTGGCGCAAGTCGGGCTGGGCGATCTCGCGGGCCAGGACGCACTGGGTTTGCCCTACGGTGCCAAAAAGCGGCTGGAGCTGGCCATTGCATTGGCCGGCATATCAGGTGCAGCTGGCCTTGCTGATCAGGCGGTGGCAAGCGCACCCGCGCAAAACCCCCGGCTGCTGCTGCTGGACGAACCCGCCGCCGGCCTGGCCGGGCCGGAGCGGGCCGCCCTGATGCGCCTGGTGCGTGAACTGGCGCGCAGCGGCATCAGCGTGCTGTACACCGAGCACAACATGGATGCCGTGTTTGGCGTGGCCGACCGGGTGTTGGTGCTGATCGACGGCTTGCTTGTGGCCAACGGCAAACCGGAAGACGTGGCCCGCCACGAGGTGGTGCGCAAGCGCTACCTGGGTACGACCTTTGAAGCAGGTGCGGGCCAGGCGCGTGTGGTGGACGAACAGGCCGGCCATGCTTGAGGTGCAGCGCCTCAACGCCTGGTGGGGCCAGGCACAGGCCCTGTTTGATGTGTCGCTGCGCGTGGGCGCGGGCGAGCTGGTGGTATTGCAGGGGCTCAACGGCGCTGGCAAATCGACCTTGCTGCAAGCCATCATGGGCCTGGGGCCGCGCTGCTCGGCAACCCTGACTTGCCAGCTAAACCACAATGGCAAACCGGCCCAGCGCATCGACGCCTGGCCGCCACACCGGCGCGCCCAGTTGGGTTTGGGTTATGTGGCAGAAGACCGCCGCTTGTGGGCGGGCTTGAGCGTGCAAGACAATCTGATGCTGGCGGCACGCGGTGCGGCTGCGCTCCAAAAGCAGAATCTGGAGCGGGTTTTTGCGCTGTTCCCGGTGCTGCAAACCATGCTGCATCGCCCGGCCAGCCAGATGAGTGGCGGGGAACAGCAAATGCTGGCCATCGCCCGAACGTTGATGACATCGCCCCGGTTTCTGTTGCTGGACGAACCCTGTGAAGGCATTGCCCCCGTGCTGGTCGAATCCATCGCCCAGGCGTTGTGGCAACTGAAAGAGCAGGGCATGGCCATGTTGGTGGCCGAGCAAAACCAGGTGCTGGCCAGCCGGGCGGACCGGGTTATTACACTTGTCGTTGGCCAAGTCAAAAACGCCCCATGATCATCTCCAGCCTGCTCGACACTGACCTCTACAAGTTCACCATGATGCAAGTGGTGCTGCACCAGTTCCCCGGTGCGCAGGTCGATTACAAGTTCAAATGCCGCAACCCGGTTGCGCCGGGCCAGCCTGCCATCAACCTGGCGGCGCATGTGGGCGAAATACACGATGAAATCCGCTCGTTGTGCAGCCTCCATTTTCAGGAGGCCGAACTGGCCTACCTGCGCTCCATGCGTTTCATCAAAAGCGATTTTGTTGATTTTCTGGGGCTGTTCCGCCTCAATGAAAAGTACATCACGGTTACGCCTTTGCCTTCGGGAGAGATCGACATCAGCATTCACGGCCCCTGGCTGCACACCATCCTGTTCGAGATTCCGGTGTTGGCCATCGTGAATGAGGTGTATTTCCGCAATGCGCACCGTGTGCCCGATTTTGTCGAAGGCCGCCGTCGCCTGGATGTGAAGATCGGGCAATTGCGCGCTGAGGGCCTGAGTGACCTGAAAATCGCCGACTACGGCACGCGTCGGCGTTTCTCCGGTGCCTGGCAAGACGAAGTGGTGCGGGTGTTGTCGGCCAAACTCGGCACGGTGCAAAGCCCCGGCAACCTCAATGGCGTGGCGGGCCAGCTGGCGGGCACCAGCAATGTGCTCTTGGCCATGAAGCTCGGGCTCACGCCCTTGGGCACCATGGCGCATGAATATTTACAGGCCGCACAAGCCTTGGGCCCGCGCCTGCGCGACAGCCAGGTGTTTGGCTTTGAAAGCTGGGCCAAAGAATACCGGGGCGACCTGGGCATTGCGCTGTCAGACGTGTACGGCATGAACGCCTTTTTGCGTGATTTCGACATGTACTTCTGCAAGCTGTTTGACGGCGCGCGCCACGACAGCGGCGACCCATTCAATTGGGGTGAACGCATGATTGCCCACTACATCAACAACCGGGTCGACCCCAAAACCAAAACCCTGATCTTCAGCGACGGCCTCACCGTGCCGCGCACCATCGAGCTCTACCAGCAGTTCCGGGGCCGCGCCCAATTGGCCTTTGGCATTGGCACCAACCTCACCAATGACCTCGGCTACGAGCCGCTGCAAATCGTCATCAAGATGGTGCGCTGCAACGGCCAGCCGGTGGCCAAACTCTCCGACACACCCAGCAAAAACATGTGCGACGACGAGAAATACCTGGCTTATTTGCGCCAGGTGTTTGAGATTGCCAGTTAGCATTCCAGCGCGCGTTCACCCGGTCAGGCTGAAAATATCAGCATCAAAATAATTGGAGACACCATGTTCATCTTTGGCATTCCGCTTGATTTTTTCTTGTTCGGTTTCACGCTCCTGGGCGTGGCGCTGTTTCATCACCACACCTTGCAGGTGGCTCTGACCGGGCTGGCGGTCATCACGCTGTACAAGCTGGGCTTTGCCGATTTTGCCGGCACGCAGGGGGTGGCGGGTTTGCTGAAGCTGCTGCACCACGAGTGGATCATCATTGCCAACCTGCTCGGGCTTTTGTTGGGGTTTGCATTGCTGGCAGACCATTTTGAAAAATCGGAAGTGCCGGCCATCTTGCCCAAATATCTGCCGGATGACTGGAAGGGCGGTTTTGTGCTGTTGATCCTGGTGTTCATCATCTCCAGCTTTCTCGACAACATCGCCGCCGCCATGATCGGCGGCAGCATGGCCGCGGTGCTGTACCAGCGCAAATTGCACATTGGTTTTCTGGCGGCCATCGTGGCGGCCAGCAACGCCGGGGGCGCGGGCAGCGTGGTGGGCGACACCACCACCACCATGATGTGGATTGACGGTGTGGCCCCCTTGCAGGTGCTGGAGGCCTATGTGGCCGCCGTGCCGGCCTTGCTGATTTTTGGTGTGTTGGCGGCGCGCCAGCAGCACGCCTACCAGCCCATCATGAAAGACCCGCCCCTGGGCGTGCACATCCACTGGGCGCGTTTGGGCATTGTGGCCATCATCCTGCTGGCGGCGATTGGCGCCAATGTGTACTTCAACCTGAAGGCACCCGCCGTGCTGGACCAACTACCGGTGATCGGCATCGCGGTGTGGGTGGCGATTTTGGTCACCGCACCGTGGCGTGCCCCCACTTGGAGCCTGCTGCCGGGTGCCTTCAAGGGCAGCGTGTTTTTGCTCTCGCTGGTGATGTGCGCCTCGATGATGCCGGTGCAGCATCTGCCAACCGCGTCCTGGCAATCGGCTTTGGGCCTGGGCTTTTTGAGCGCCGTATTTGACAATATTCCGCTCACGGCATTGGCGCTGAAACAAGGTGGTTATGACTGGGGCTTTTTGGCCTACGCGGTCGGGTTTGGCGGCAGCATGATCTGGTTTGGCTCTTCCGCCGGTGTAGCCTTGAGCAACATGTACCCCGAAGCCAAATCGGTCGGTGCCTGGCTCAAAGGTGGCTGGCACGTGGCTGTGGGGTATGTGGTGGGTTTCTTTATTCTGCTGGTGGTGATGGGTTGGCACCCCGAACCCAAACGGGTTAAAACGGTTCAACTTGAAGCGCCACCCGTTTCGGCTGTGGTTGAAATCAAGGTGTAGTTAGTGTCTATTTTTGTGCAGTAATGCTATAAAACATATATCTAATTATGCAATTAATACTGGAACAATTTTTTAAATGTCTTCTGATTTATGAATAAACTAAAAATATTGGTCGCCCGCGCCAATTTTCCCGAAATTATCACCAAGCTGGAACAGCACTTTGAGGTCGAATCCAACCAGCCCGATGTGTTGTGGAGCAAGGCAGAGCTGATTCAAAAATTGCAAGGCAAGGTAGGCCTGTTTTGCACCAGCGGCGAGCCAATGGATGCCGAGGTTATCGCGGCTTGCCCAGCGCTCAAAATCTGCGCCAGCATGGCCGTTGGTTACAACAACTTTGATGTACCGGCCATGACAGCCGCCGGTGTGCTGGCCACCAACGCCCCTGATGTATTGACCGAAACCACTGCCGATTTTGGCTTTGCGCTGCTCATGGCCACAGCCCGGCGCATCAGCGAGGCCGAGCACTTTTTGCGCGCCGGCTTGTGGAAGAAGTGGGCGGTGGACCAGTTCGCCGGGGCCGACCTGCACAACAGTACGATGGGCATCATCGGCATGGGCCGCATCGGCCAGGGCATTGCCAAACGGGGTGCCCATGGTTTTGGCATGAAGGTGATTTATCACAACCGTTCGCGCCTGAGCGCTGCGCAAGAAGCTGACTGCAAGGCCACGTATGTCAGCAAAGAAGAGTTGCTCAAAACCGCTGATCACGTGGTGCTGGTGTTGCCGTATTCCAAAGCGGCCCATCACACCATTGGCGCGGCCGAACTGGCGCTGATGAAACCCACCGCAACCTTGGTCAACATAGCGCGTGGCGGCATTGTGGATGACGCGGCTTTGGCGGCGGCCTTGCGCAACAAAACCATCGCTGCTGCCGGTCTCGATGTGTACGAAGGCGAGCCCACCGTTCACCCCGATTTGCTCACCGTGCCCAACGTGGTGCTCACCCCCCACATCGCCAGCGCCTCCATTCCCACCCGCAAGGCCATGGCGCATCTGGCGGCAGACAATCTAATTGGTTATTTGCTGCATGGCAAGGCGCTGACGGCGTTGAATCCGCAGGTTGCTACGGCGTGATTTGAGTTGCCGTGACCTGACAGCAGGGGCAGAATTACCGGCCTGTTCCCATTGGGTAGACGCGCAAGAGGCAGCCCCAGGCGGCTGCGTCCGTGTCCCCCGACGCGGGTTCGATTCATTCGCCTTGCATTGGCCCGAGGGCGCGTCTCCGCCTTAACCTCCCGCATCCGCCTGGGGCTTCCTCTTACGCTTGGCGGGTGATTGAGCGTTGGGCTTTCTGTGCAGGCTTTCTTGGCAAACGCGTCGATGTTCACCCGTTTTCAATCACCTCAAAAGCCGCAAGACACCCAGGGCGGATGCGGGAGGTTAAGGCGGAGACGCGCCCTCCCATTCAAGCAAGGCGAACAACTAATCGACGCGTCGGGGGACACGGACGCAGCCGCCTTGGGTGTTTTGCGGCTGCGCGCCAAAGAAGAAGCCCAAACTATCGCTGCAAAGCGTCTCGAATCCCACTAAGTCAGC
>JANOWY010000154.1:0-2003 GCA_031418135.1 Rhodoferax sp.
GATGTTGGAAGGCATGGCATCACCCAAGGCCACCTCCACAAAGATGAGTGGCTCGTCGGGCAGGTTCGGGTGAAAAAACCCGTAACAACGACGGTCGGAGTCGAGGCGGTTTTTCACGTCAGCCCAGCTCCTGATGTCGTGCACCGCTTCGTATTTGATGAGCTTTTCAATCAGCGATGCGGGTGAATCCCAGCTGATGCGGCGCAGCTCCAGAAAGCCGACATCAAACCAGGTCGAAAACATGTATTCCATCTCGACATCCAACGCCAATAGCCGTTTGTCAGTTTTCAAAAAGGGCAGCAGCTGCGCCCTCACATCGACCAAAAACCGGATGACTCCCCGGTACGCGCTGAAGCGTTGCAACAAGCGGCGGCGCGGCGACACGGTGGCGCGGCGGAAGGTGACCTCGGCGGCGGCTTCGTCGGGCGTGCCCACGGCCCGGGCCAAGCCAGCCTGTGCCAGCTTCAGGGCGCGCGGGTCAGCCACGAATTGCTCGCTCATCAGCAACCACAGGTCGTATTGCTGTGCCGCAGTGGCATTGCCATACCACCTGGCCAGTTCCAACGCCCTGCGGCCACCTTCGACTTCGCTGATGTGCGGATCAATGATGGCCCTGAGTTCGTCTAGCCGGGCGCGTAGCTCGCGGGGAGACAGCGCTTCATCAGCCTTTTTGACGCGGCCTTTCAATCGCTCTTGGGTATTGCGGCGCAGGGGTGAAGGCTGGGGCTGGCTGGGCGTATTTGAACCCGCCATAGGGGCCGCAGTTGGAGCCGCACCGGCAGCCACCACCAAAGCCGCTGCACTGGATTTGGCCGGTATGGGATGGGGCAAAAACCTGGAAACCTGACTGCTGATCCAGTTAGCAGTGTTCATGCTTGCACCCGGCTGGTGGCGTTGCGGGTCATCTCGCGTAGCGCGTCTCGTTGGCGCGTAAGGTGGGTTTTCATCGCCGCTTCGGCACCTTCGCTGTCGCGCGCCTTGAGTGCGGCGTAAACCGCCAGGTGTTCCTGAAGGCTTTGGTCAATACGGCCTGTGGCGTGCAAACTCTGCAAACGCGACAGCCGCAAAATTTTGCGCAAATCACCAATGACCTGCGCCAACCAGCGATTGTTGGCCAAGGCAATCAGCGCTTCATGAATGGCGTAATTGGTGGCGTAATAGTCTTGTATGCGGCGCGCCTTGGCGTGAGATGCCAGGCGCTTGTGCAACGTTTCAAGCGCTACAAAATCCGCATCGTTCGCATTTCTTGCCGCTTCAAAAGCGCAACGTCCTTCAAGCAACGCAATAACCGGGAAGATCTCGTCCAGATCTTGCTCGCTCACCTGGTTGACAAAACAACCACGCCGTGGCTCGTGCCGAACCAGGCCTTCGGCCGTCAAAACCTTGAGCGCTTCACGTAACGGCGTTCGTGAAATCGCCAGCGCCCGGCTTAAGCTCACTTCATCCAGAAACGTCCCGGGCGCCAATTCACCCGAGAAAATGCGATCACGCAGATTGGCAGCGGCTTCGTCGTGCATCGAGTTTTGTACCAACCGCATACTAGGCTCCTTGCAATTACCTGTAATTATGCATAATGACAATTGCCTTGACAAGCACTTTACCCGGCGTTGCCCGGCTTAAGTGGTGAAATTCAAACGCCCAAAGTACACGCGGCAGCACTACACAACCAAAGCAGTTGGTTGCAGGTTCGAGGAGCCCGAAGGGCCCGAAAAGTGCGAAAACTGCGCGAAAGGCCGGTGTCGGGCCAAACGCTCTACTTGAAAACCGTTTCCAGGTTGGTGAATTTGACGGCACCGATGGTGTTGGCAGCCGATTCACCCAAAGGGCATTTTTCGGCAGAGAGGCCATTTGCCCATTTGCCAAACTCGAGCCTTACCGGCGGTGTCATGACGCAGTGCGGGTTCTTGAACGGGTGCCCCAAATGCAGCAATTGGTGCCCCAGCTCATGCGCCACCATCAGGCCCATTTGCCGGTTGATTTCGTCTGGCGGAGTGTCAGGCAGC
>JANOWY010000155.1:0-17907 GCA_031418135.1 Rhodoferax sp.
TAGTCGCGCGGGCTCAGGTACAGGCAAGCGAAGTGGCCGTCCAGAAAAGGGGCCGCACGGGCCGTGTCACCTGCCAACAGCGCGTCGGATGAATAGGCATGCCCCTTGGCCTGGAAGATCTGGTTCTTGTCAATTCGGCCAAGCTGGCTGATGGCACCATCCACCGGGCAAATCCACTGCGCCTGTGCCAATGGCCGGGCGTCAGGTTGCAAGGCCCGCGTGAAAAAATCATTGAATGTGCTGTAGCTGGTGATGTCTGGATTGGCGGCCTCAGCCATGTTGACCTGGTACTTGCCGACAAACCAGCGAATGATGCCGGTGGTGAAGACTCCCCATGAACGCGAAGCGACCCAGCCGGCAAAGGCAGTCAGCGCCTGCTTGGGCAACAAGTATTGCAAAAAAACGGTGAACTGCTCAGACAAGGTGATACCTTTTGTGATGGCCAACGAATAAGGCCAACGCGGGGCCTGAAAACGACGGAAATTGTAGTGGCGTATATTAAGCACGATGAATGCACCATTACCCCCCCAACTGCAGGAGCAGCTTCAGAAATCGGCCCTGATCGAGCAACTGCGCCAGGCCCTGGGCTCGCAGTTGCCGGCCCATGCCGTGTTGTGGCAGCAGGAAGACACCACGCCTTATGAGTGTGACGGCCTCACCGCCTACCGGCAACGCCCGCTGATGGTGGCTCTGCCCGAGACGGACGCGCAGATTCAGGCTGTGCTCCAAGTCTGTTGCAGGTTGGGTGTGCCAGTGGTTGCGCGGGGTGCTGGCACCGGTTTGTCGGGCGGGGCCATGCCGCACAAACTGGGGGTCACTCTGTCATTGGCCAAATTCAACAAGATATTGAAGCTGGATGCCAACAGCCGTACCGCCGTTGTGCAATGCGGGGTGCGCAACCTGGCCATCAGTGAAGCGGCTGCACCCCTGGGTTTGTATTACGCGCCCGATCCCAGCAGCCAGATCGCCTGCACCATCGGCGGCAATGTAGCCGAAAACTCCGGCGGCGTGCATTGCCTCAAATACGGCATGACGCTGCACAACGTAGTGAAGGTTAAGGGTTTCACCATGACAGGGGAAGCCATTGAGTTTGGCAGCGACGCGCTGGACACCCAGGGGCTGGATTTGTTGTCGGTAGTGATCGGTTCTGAAGGCATGTTGGCCATCACTACTGAAGTCACTGTCAAACTGGTGCCCAAACCCCAATTGGCGCGTTGCATCATGGCCAGTTTTGACGACATCCGCAAGGCCGGCGATGCGGTTGCCGCCGTGATCGCGGCAGGCATCATTCCGGCCGGGCTGGAGATGATGGACAAACCCATGACGGCTGCGGTAGAGGGCTTTGTGCATGCCGGGTATGACCTGACCGCCGCCGCCATCCTATTATGCGAGAGCGATGGCACGCCCGAAGAGGTCGAAGAAGAAATTGGCCGCATGAGCGAGGTGTTGCGCACCAGCGGCGCCACAGCCATAGCCGTCAGCCGCAATGAGGCCGAGCGCCTGAAGTTCTGGAGCGGCCGTAAAAACGCCTTCCCGGCCAGCGGGCGAATCAGCCCCGACTACATGTGCATGGACAGCACCATTCCGCGCAAGCGCCTGGCTGACATCTTGTTGGCCATTGCCGAAATGGAAAAAAAATACCAGCTACGCTGCGCCAACGTCTTCCATGCGGGCGATGGCAATTTGCACCCGCTGATCTTGTTCGATGCAAACGATGCCGACCAGTTGCACCGAGCCGAGCTGTTTGGCGCCGATATTCTGGAAACCAGCGTTGAGATGGGTGGCACCGTGACAGGTGAACATGGCGTGGGCATCGAAAAACTCAACAGCATGTGTGTGCAGTTCACCGGTGCCGAGAACGAGCAGATGTTCGGCATCAAGAGGGCCTTTGACACCCAGGGCTTGCTGAACCCCGGCAAGGTCATCCCGACCCTGAACCGCTGTGCCGAATACGGCAAGATGCTGGTGCGCGGCGGGCAGATCAAACACCCTGAGCTGGAACGCTTTTAATTTGCGGCTGTTGTTTTGCGAAATATGAAAGCATTGCAGGGTCTGGCCTGGCTGTTGGTCATGCAATCGGTCGGTGAAGTGCTCGCCCGTTACCTGCGGTTGCCGTTTCCTGGCCCGGTCATCGGCATGCTGCTGCTGTTGCTGTCTTTGGGCGCAAAGCCCGTGAACGACAGCGTTGCCGCGGTAGCCGATTTTTTATTGGCTCACCTTTCGCTGCTGTTTGTACCCGTCGGTGTGGGTGTCATGACGCACCTGGGCTTGTTTGGGCAATATGGTTTTCGGTTAATCCTGGTTATCGTGGTGTCGACCTTGGTTGGGCTGGGCGTTTCGGCGCTGGTCTTGCAGGCCTTGATACGCTCCCAGTCAGGCGCTGTTGATGACTGATTTTGTGCAATTGTGGGTTTACCTGGCGTCTACTCCGCTGTTTGGTTTGACGGCGACGCTGGTTGTCTACGTTTTGGCGCAGTCTTTTTTTGTGCGGGTGGACCAGGCACCTTGGGCCAATCCCGTTTTGTGGTCTGTGTTGACGCTCGCGGCGGCGCTGACGCTCACGGGCACACCCTATCCGGCCTATTTTTCAGGTGCGCAATTTATCCATTTCCTGTTGGGGCCGGCGGTGGTCGCGTTGGCGTATCCCTTGTGGCAACGGCGCAGGGCTCTGCAGGCTCGCTGGCCCTCATTTTTGCTGGCAGCATTGGCGGGCGGGTTTGCAGCGACTGCCAGTGCTGCGGGCTTGGCATGGATGCTGGCCTTGCCCTCTGAGATCACTTTGTCATTGGTGCCCAAATCCATCACCGCACCAGTGGCGATGGGAGTTGCGGAAAAAATTGGCGGCATACCGGCACTGGCTGCTGTGTTTGCAGTGGTGACGGGCATGGTCGGCGCGTTGTCGGGCAAATACCTGTTTGATGCCTTGGGAGTTGGCACCGACAAGGCAGGCTGGATGGCGCGGGGATTTGCGTTGGGAACAGCCGCGCACGGCATCGGCGCCGCACGCGCGTTGCAAGTGAATGCTGACGCGGGTGCATGGGCAGCTTTGGCGTTGGGGCTACAAGTGCTGTTGGCTACTTTTTTGATTCCCATCGCCGTGAGGCTTTGGGGTTAAACCAGTCAGCTTCTCGCGATCCGTTACGTTATTTGGCGCCGACCAATTCGGGCGCTGCGTGTTTTTCGGCCTTGGCAATGCCAAGCCTGTCCAGCGCCGCCGCCAACTGGTCAACTGTGCGTTGTACGTTGTGCCATTTTTCCAGCCCGAACAGGCCGATGCGGAAGGTCGCGAAATCGGCGCCTTCGTCACACTGCAACGGCACACCTGCCGCTGTTTGCAGGCCTTCGGCCAGAAACTTCTTGCTGGACTGGATGTCGGGGTCGGTGGTGTAGCTGACGACCACGCCCGGGGCCTTGAAACCTTCAGCGGCCACACTCGGAATGCCGCGTTGTTCAAACAATTTGCGAACCCCCGCACCCAGGGCAATCTGCTCCTGACGCACCTTGTCGAAGCCGTAGGCCCGGGTTTCTTTCATCACCGCGCACAGGCGGGTTAGCGCATCGGTGGGCATGGTGGCATGGTAGGCATGGCCACCGCCTTCATAGGCTTCCATGATTTGCAGCCATTTTTTCAGATCACAGGCGAAGCTGGTGCTGGTGGTGCCGTCAATTGCGGTGCGGGCCCGTGCACTCATCACCACCATGGCGCAGCACGGCGAGCTGCTCCAACCTTTTTGCGGGGCCGAGATCAACACGTCGACACCCGTGGCTTCCATATTGACCCACATCGCACCCGACGCAATGCAATCGAGCACAAACAGGCCGCCCACTTCGTGCACCGCATCTGCCACGGCTTTCAGGTAGTCATCTGGCAAGATCATGCCGGCAGCGGTTTCCACATGCGGCGCGAACACGACATCCGGCTTTTTCTCGCGGATGGCGGCCACCACCTCGGCAATGGGTGCCGGAATCCAGGCAGACTGTTTGCCCGGAGCCACTTTGCGCGCCTTGAGCACCGTGGTCTCTTTGGCGATTTGCCCCATGTCGAGGATTTGGCTCCAGCGGTAGCTGAACCAGCCATTACGGATGACCAACACGTGTTTGCCCGTGGCAAATTGGCGTGCGACGGACTCCATGCCAAACGTGCCGCTGCCGGGCACCAGGGCCGCCGACTTGGCGTGATAGACCTCTTTGAGCATTCCAGAGATGTCTTTCATGACACTCTGGAAACTTTTGGACATATGGTTCAGCGCACGGTCGGTGTAGACCACTGAAAACTCTAACAGGCCGTCAGGATCGACGTTGGGCAACAAGCCGGGCATGGTGGGCTCCAATCAAGAACAGTAATTTGCAACAAACATTTGGGAGGGCAGATTTTGCGCCCAAAAACCCACCGGGTGGTGGGTAGGGTCTCAGAAACCGCGCTTTAACGGGCGCTCAGGCGATGCGGGTCAGGTTCACCACCGGCCAGCAAATACAAACCATAGAGCAGCACAAACAGGCCGTCCACAAACAAGGTCAGGTGAAAGGCGGCAAAACCCGGGTCCGTCCAGCCCACAGCAATGATTACGCAAAGACCCATTTTTTCAATGGCAGCGGCGATGACGATGGGGCGACGAATTTCGGGATGACTCGCCGCATACACCAGCAAACCGCCGAAACAAGCAGCCATCAGGCCCCAATGTTTGGCGAAAACGATGCCTGAATCGGCATTCATGACCATGCCATTCAGGGTGAACATGGGCCAGGGGATGAAAAAAAACAGAATCGGCAACATCGTGATGACGCCGCTGATGTAAAGAATTTTGGTGAAGTGTTTGACGATCATTGGGGGGCTCCTGCCAAGGCTGATGGACTGCCCCGTTTTTACCACGCGTCAATCAGCAGCGCGCCGCTGGGCGGTTTGATTTTAGTGGACGCCAGGCCACTTGCCAACCAGCTGCGGGTGGCGGCGGGGTCTATCACGGCATCAATTTCAAGATGGGCGGCGGCGTTGAGGGCCCCGCCTTTCTCGTATTGGTCAGCCACCAGTTGCTCAAACAAGGCGTTGCGCTCGGTGCCCTCAGGCAAGGCCTCAAGCTCTTTTCGGTAGCCCAATTTGACGGCACCTTCCAGGCCCATGCCGCCAAATTCGCCGGTCGGCCAGGCGATGGTGAATACCGATGCCGCAAATCCACCCGCCGTCATGGCCATGGCACCCAGGCCATAACCTTTGCGCAACACCACGGCCAGCAATGGCACCCGCAAATGCGCCGCAGCAATGAACATGCGGCTGACATGGCGAACCTGGGCCAGCGCTTCGATGTCGGGGCCGACCATAAAACCGGGCGTATCCACAAAACTGACAATCGGCAGGCCATGGGCATTGCACAACTGCATGAAGCGGGCAGCTTTGTCGGCCGCGTCAGCGTCAATAGCGCCGCCCAGATGCAGTGGATTGTTGGCCATCAGCCCGACCGCCCGACCCTCGATACGGCCCAATGCAGTGTGGATGCCGATGCCAAAACCCGCACGCAATTCGAGCAGGCTGCCGTCGTCCACTACACCGTGCAGGGCAGACCGCGTGTCGTACACACGCAGCCGGTTCTCGGGCACCAACTGGCGCAAGGCCAAGGCGTCCGCGCTGTCGCAGGCCGGTGTCGAACCCTGAAAGAACGACAAATAGTGTTGAGCTGCACGGACGGCCTGGGCTTCATCGTCAACCAGAATATCGATGACACCGTTGGCCGACTGCAGGGCGCTGGGGCCAATCTGTTCGGGTTTGAAGACCCCGAGGCCCCCCCCTTCCACCATGGCCGGGCCACCCATGCCAATGTTGCTGTCGCGGGTGGCAATGATCACATCGGCGCAACCCAGCAGCGCGGCATTGCCGGCAAAACAGCGTCCGGCCACAATGCCCACCACGGGCACGGAGCCGTTGAGTTTGGCAAAACTGGCAAAGGTGGTGACATTCAGGCCCGCTACTTTGGGGGAGTCCACATCACCCGGCCGGCCACCGCCGCCTTCGGCAAACAGCACCACCGGCAGTTTTTGGTGCAGCGCCAGCTCCAGCAAACGATCGGTCTTTTGGTGGTTGCGCATGCCTTGGGTGCCGGCCAGTACCGTGAAGTCATAGGCCATCACCACACACCGTGATTTCTCTGGGCCAAACAGCCCGGCGTTGACGCTGCCAATACCTGTCACCATGCCATCTGCGGGTGTGTTGGCGATCAGATCTTCGGATGTGCGGCGACGGGTTTGGGCGGCAAACGTCAATGCACCGTATTCAATGAAGTTGCCGGGGTATGTGGTTTCATCACACAGGTCGGCGATGTTTTCGCGTGCGGTTCGCATGCCTAGGGCGTGGCGTTTGGCAACCGCCTGGGGTCGCTGGGTATCCAGTGTGAAGGCGTGGCGGTCTATCACGCGCTGCAGGTCTGGGCGAGGCCTTTGGCCAAAAGTGGTCGTCAAAGAAGTCTCAGAGGCTTCTTTGAAAAATGTTTCGGAAAAAATGGGTGATTGTTCTTTATTTACATCAACAATTTGCTCTGATAATAATAGCAACTCACCTTCGTTCACCAAATCGCCCAGTGCGAAGTGCATGGCCACGACGCGCCCCGCCGAGGTAGCCCGCACTTCGTGTTCCATCTTCATGGCTTCCAGGATGGCCACCACATCGCCTGCCTTAAAAATGCCTTGGGGTTCAACCAGCCATTGGACGACGGTGGCTTGCAAAGGGGAGCGAATGGTGTGGTCAGTCATGGCCCCATTTTGCGATACCCCCGTCGTGCAGATGTCGCCAACTGGTCAAATGCCGCAAAATGGGTGCATGAAACATGTTCCCTTGATCGAGCTCTACCGTGGCGAAACCCTCGAATGTCAGCATTTGGGCTCCGTTGCCGTCGTCAACACCCGCGGGCAGCTGGTGGCGCAGGTAGGCGACCCATATTGGCTGTGTTTCACCCGTTCCACCCTCAAGGCCTTGCAGGCATTGCCTTTCATGGCGGCAGGCGGTGCAAAACAATTCAGGTTGGCGAGTGAGCATATTGCCTTGCTGTGCGCCAGCCACAGTGGCGAAGACAAACATGTTGCCGTGGTAGCCGATCTGCTTGATAAAGCAGGTCAAACCTATCGTGTTCTCAAGTGTGGTTGCCACGTACCGGGTATCTTCAGCTACCACGACAAAGCCGCGCCAGCGGGTTTGGCATTTGACGAGCGCCACAACAACTGCAGTGGCAAACACGCAGGTTTTGTGGCTTATTGTGTGCAACACGGCCTGAGCCTGGCGGACTACATTGACCCGGCGCACCCCTTGCAACTGGCCATTCGCCGCAATGTGGCCCGGGTTGCCAGTGTGGACGAAAACGATTTGAAGATGGGCATTGATGGCTGCTCTGCCCCCAACTACGCCATGCCCTTGGCACGCCTGGCTTATGCGTACGCCCGGCTCGCCAGTGGTGTCCAGGATGCCGAGTTTGGTGACAGTTTTGAGCCGCTTGCCAGCGCCATGACGCAGCACCCCGATCTGGTGTCCGGGTCCGGCCGAAGCGATTTGGCTTTCATGACCGCGGGCCGGGGTGATTGGGTCACCAAAGTCGGTGCAGACGGTGTTCAGGTGGTGGCCAGCAAAAGCCGGGGTGAAGCCTTCGCCATCAAAATCATCGATGCCAACAAACCGGCGCTTTATGCTGCCACAGTCGAGGTGTTGGATCAATTGGGTTGGCTGGACGATGCCCAGCGCACTGAACTGACGGCTTGGCGCTCCCGCCAGATCATCAACGTTCGGGGCCTTACGGTGGGAGAGCGCCGTGCCGCATTGAAACTTGCCACCCGGTTGTAGCAAATTGTTAACAGGCGGTAGACTCTTGCCGAGTGACCACCTTGTTGCCATCGGCAAATAGCCTGACACCGCTTGACTTTAAACGACTATAAAACGACATGAACAATCTGGTTTTTTGGCGATCAATTCCCTTGATGATCACTGTTGCGCTGGCTTTCCTGGCGACAACCGGGTGTTCTTCTACGCCTTTGGGGCCCATTGATGGCGGCCCACCCAAGTCAGACATGCAATTTGTTGATTTGCAGGGTTTTGACCGTGAGTTGGGTAGTTCCCTGAGTGCACCTTTGCCCCGGGTCGACGTTGCCTTTTATGACCGCGTGTCGCCCAACGCCTTGCCTGAACGCTTGCAGCGCTGGATGGCGTCCGTTGAAAGCGGAGGCGGCACGGTCAAGGTGGTGCCGCCCAAACCAAGCGTTACGCCCAAAAACCCGCTGTTGTTGATCAGTGCCATCAGCACCTTGTGGTCGGCCTCCAGCTTTGCCAAAGAAATGGCAGTGAATGCGCAGTTCAAGGCGGCCCAGGCGTTTGATGCAGAAATTCTTCTCAAAACGGATGACAGGGGAGATTCTGTCGTCGACAAAGTGGTGTTTGTGAAAAGAAAATAGCGGTTTTTGAAGACGGCTCTAACGAAGTCAGCCGGTCAACCAGGAGTTGGACATGATTGGAACAAAACATTGCCTCGCGATCCTTTCGTTGCTCGGGGCAGCCTGGGTGCCGCTTGCGCAGGCGCAGGGCACCCCCAGCGCCGATCAGATGATTGAGCAGCTCAAGGCGCCAAAAACCCGGGGTTTGCGCAACTTGACTGTAGAAGCAGTACCTGGGAAGGCGGCAGCAGAGCCTGAGCCAGCCCCTGCGCGTCCTTCGTTGTCGTTGTTGATCCAATTTGATTTCAACTCGGCGCGGGTCAAGCCCGAAAGCCAGCAGGCCTTGGCCAATTTGTCCCAGGCCTTGCAGTCACCTGAACTGGCCAAGTCGAAATTCGCCGTGGAAGGCCACACGGATGCGAAGGGTGGCGTGGACTTCAACCGCAAGCTCAGTGAACAACGGGCCTATGCGGTGCGTGACTTGTTGCGTATCCAGGGTGTCAGTGAAACTCGCCTGTTGGCCAGCGGCAAGGGTTACGCTGAACTTGCCAACCCCGCCGACCCGATGAGCGCTGAAAACCGTCGGGTACGTATCGTCAACCTGGATTGAAAACAGGCATGCGCTTGCGGCAATGGCGGCTTTGGCTTGCCAGCCGAGTGGGTGCGTTGCCCGCCCGCCAGTTCACCTGGTCGTTGGTTGCGCTGTTTTCGCTTTGGGTGCTACTGGATGTGATGGTGTTCAAGTTCACCACCGGCATTGCCAATTCCAGCTACGACGCCATGGTGCGCGCCCGCTTCCATGCCGCCGCGCCGGATCCCCGCATCGTCGTGATTGACATCGATGAAGCCTCCTTGGCTGCCATGGGCAAGGAGTTCGGCCGATGGCCCTGGCCGCGCGATACGCTGGCGACCGTGCTGGAATTTGTTGAGCGGCAGCAACCTGCCGCCATTGTCTGGGACGTTTTGTTCTCGGATGTGGATCGCATGAGTCCGGGTGGCGACGCCGCCTTCAATGCGGCCGCCGCGAAAAGCTTGCATAGCCATTTTCCGGTGGTTCGTTTGCCGGCTGCCAATGATGGCGCTAGCCAGCTCACACGAACTGTTTTGCCGGGGCTTTGGGCGCAGGCGGGGCCAGCGGCGGGCGCGTCCACTGTCGCGGCGTTGCCAACCGTGGCGCTGATTCCGCCTGTCTTGCCTGCGCTGGAAAAAGGGCGCTTGGGGTTCAACAATGGCTATGTGGACGGCGACGGCGTGTTGCGCCGCTACCGCCATTTTGAAGCCTTGAACGATGGCAGTCAGTTGCAGTCGATCGTCATGAGTGTCGTGGGCGCTCTGGAGCCAGCTGCATATGCACAGCATTTGATTCGGATTCAAACCCGACCAGACAGCAAAGATGAGTTGATCGCCTGGCGACAACGCACCGATGCGTACCTTCACCTGTCGTTTGCCAGTGTTTTTTCAGCGGCGGAAGGGCAAAAAACAAGCGCTGAATTGCCATCATTCACCGGGAAGATCGTCATCATTGGTTCAACCGCGCCCAGTTTGCATGACATTCACCCAACGCCCATTTCCAGCGTAGGCGCAGGGGTTGATTCATTGGCAACCGCGCTGGACAACGCACTTCACCAGCGATACCTGCGTGAACTGCCGCGCTGGTTGCAAGCCCTGGCAGCGATTGTTTTGTGTATCGGATTGGGGTTGTGGGTTCAGTTCAGGAGCGTGTCGTCGTTGGCACCAGCCCTGTTTGTGTTGCCGATTGCCTTGGTGGGCATGAGCTACCTGAGCCTGAATGGACTCGCCGTTTTTCTTGATTTGCACCTGGCTGCCGCCTTGGTGCTGGTGTTGTTGGCGGTGTTGCGGGGCTGGTGCACCATGCGGCGTAACCACTGGTGTTCGCCACCGCCTTATTCTGAAATACCGCAGGCCATTTGGGTCTGGCAGCGACGCCAGCCCTGGCTTGATGATGCGCTGGATCGGCTGATTGACAACGTGGAGCGCCACGCGCCTAATTGCCGCATCGTTGTGTGTGACACCACGGTCAGTTGGCCCAACGCTTTGCGTTGGCCCGAACTGGCTCGATTTGCGGCAATTGTTGGGCCGCATTCAGAAATGGAGGCGGTGCGCGGCAAGCTGGAGCCCGCGTTGATGCGGCTGGCATTTCGTCACAGCGAGCCGGTGATGGTTGTTGGCAAAACACCTGATGACACCAGCCCTTATCGAGAATTGCTGGCGCGCCAGGTTTTTCAGGCTTGGGCCAACTTGCATAAATTGCAAGTTAGCCAGACCTGAGGCGCTAACGGTGGGCAAACAAAGGTAGAGTCAGTGCAGGGCTGCAAGGAATGAAAATGACCAATTCAAAAGTGATGATGAGCGACGCAATGCGACGTAAGCGCGATCTTGTTGGTTTTAAGACAACTGCGGCGGCGTTGTTACTGGCATGCACCTTGGCAACCAACGTACAAGGTCAAAATCAGCTTACTGCTAGTTCTGTGGGTGGCCAAAACCTGACGACGCTGCGGGCAACTGAGTTGCGGGCAGACAAACTCGGTGCCGCACCCGTGCTTCGGCAATTGGCGCTAGGGACCGATTTGCGCCTGTTGAGCGTTGAAGGGGGCTGGGCATGGGTGGAAACCGTATCGGCAGGCACTTCGGCAAAACAGACCGGTTGGGTCAGGGCCGGCGCGGTGAACTGGCAAGCCGGCAACGCGGGCGCCTCGGGTTTGGCTAGCGGCCGTGAAGCGGCGGGCAATGTGGCGCTGACGTTGGGCGTACGAAGCGTGGCACCGCGTATCAACCGGCACGCGCTGGTGATTGGTGTCAGCCGTTATGCAGACCCAGCCACCTCGCCACTGCCGGGTGCCCGTATCGACAAAGTCTCGGCCACCCAAATGGCCCAGGCCATGCAGGTGCCGCTGGCCAATATCAAATATTTACAAGATGATGAAGCTACTGGCGGCAATATCCGCAAGGCGCTGGACGAACTGACGCAGCGTGTGCAAACCGGGGACCGCGTGTTCATTCACTATTCCGGCCATGGCACGCGTTACAAGGACGAGGCGGTGGGTGGCTGCGTTGAAGCGTTGCTGGCCTACGATGGTGACCAGATCACCAACCGTGAAATGACGGATTTGCTCAAAACCATCACCGGCCGCACCGACAAGCTGTTCGTGATGTACGACGCCTGCCACTCTGGCGGCTTGTTGCAGGGCACCGGCGCATCGCGCACCCGGGGCTTGATCAATGCCAATGATGAGGGCCCCTTGCGGCCCAAGTTCTCGAGCATCACAGAAGAGTGCGGCCGACCCGTCAACATCAAGACGCGCAACCTGCTGGTCGAGCAAACCGCCAAGGGCGTTTTGCCGCAGGATGTGATCCACATCAGCGCCGCGCGAGACAACGAAATCAGTTTTGACGATGAATTCAAAGGCGGGTTGGCCACCCAGTTTATGCGGGACTGCATGTTGCGCGAAGCCAAAGACCTGGACGGATCGGGTGCTATCAGCATCGATGAAATCCGCCAGTGCGCGCAGGAAAAAATCAACCACCGCATGCGCAACGACGCCAATTACAAGGCACATAACCTCTTGCTGAGCGGCAATTCGGCCTTTGTGCCAGCCTGGTTCAGCCAAGCCAATACCGGCTTGGTGGTGCCCCCCGGCGAGATTGTGGCGGCCGCTTTGCCTGCACCGCCGGTAGCAGTGGCGGCGGCGACACCTGCACCTGCACGCCCGGTAACCCCGGTGGTGACACCCACCAATCGCCCGGGCGAAACACCGCCCTTCGCGGCCGTAACGGCGGCCCTTGGCAGTACAGCAACTTTGACGGCGGTGGCCGCAATACCTTTGCCCGCTGTGCCCCCGGCGTTGACGGGTGACCAGGCCTTGCGCCAAATGTTTGACCAGCGCGATGCCAAACGCAACATTCAAGTTGCGACCGGAAGCACCCTGCTGCGGATTGGCCAGGATGCACTGGAATTCAGTGTGCAATCTGACCGGGCCGGGTATTTGTATGTGGCCATGGCTGGGTCTGACAACAAATCACTGCATCTGCTGTTCCCCAATGACCTGGACCAAAACAACAAAATTGAAGCGGGGCAAAAACTGCAGCTTCCGCGGCCCAATTGGCGTGTGCGGGCAGCGGGCCCGGCGGGCAAAGACCACTTGTTGGTGATGGTGGCGGATGGGCCACGCGATTTGGCCGCGTTGGGTGCCCAACGGGCTGGCCCGTTCATGACCTCCCTGAACGACCCACAGGGTCGGGCTCAGTTGGGGGCGCTGATGACCACCTCCAGTTTAGTCACTAGCCAGGCTTGCACGAATTCGGCCTCGCGCCAAGGCAATGCCCTGTGTTCCGATGCGTATGGCGCGGCGCTGTTTAACGTGGACGAAGTACGATGAAAACCAAAACCTCAATTGTTCAGCTCGTGTTGTGGGCCGCTGCCGGCATCAGTGTCGGGGCGGCGCATGCGCAGGAGTGGCTGGTCAGTCCCGCTGAAGCCCGCGAATTCAAAGGTGAAGAAGGTTTTCTGGAACCCGGTGCGCTGCGCCCTCGCGCTGTTTTGCCGTTGATTGATGTTGTGACGCCTGAGGCCGGGCCGGATTTGAAGGTGAAAACGCCATTTCCCATTTCTGTGCGCTTCAAGGCGCAGCCGGACTCCAGCATCGATCCGACAACCTTCCGGGTTTTGTACGGGGCGCTCAAGTTGGACATCACCCAGCGTATCTCCAAGTTCGTGACGATCACCAAAGAAGGCTTTAGTTATGACAGCGCCAAACTCCCGGTCGGCAAACACCGGCTGACTTTGCAAGTGCAGGATGAAAAACAGCGGTTTGCCGAACGTGAACTGCGGTTTGAGGTGGAATAGCTTTTTGAAAGGCTGATTCGGCGCTGCGTGTTTTCAGGCCGGCCGCGTTCCGAGCACCGCCGCACCGATGATCAAGCTGGCGGCCAGTGCAATGTGCCAGCTCAGCGGGCGCTCCGTGGCCACCATCAGCAGTACCGTCGAGGCCAACGGGGCGAGATAACTCAAGATGCCAATCTGGCGCGCGTCGCCCAGTTTCAAGGCTTTGTCCCACAGGAAAAACGCAGCGCCCAGGGGCCCCAACCCCATGGCTGCCAGCAACAGCCAGTCTGGCCCGCTCAAGTGTGCGGGAGGCTCCAGCGCCCAGTGGCATAGCAGTGACAACATCCCCGACACCAGCCCAAACAAGCCAATCGCTGCCGTCGGGAAACCGGTGCCATTCAACGCAGCCCGCTTGGTTTGCAGTGAGTAGTTGGCCCAGATGAAGGCGGAGCCTAGCGCCATCAAATATCCCAGCGCCGAACCGGCCGGCGATGCCGCCGCCGTCAGGCTTGCCGTGCCGCCGGGTTCACGGTTGCCCAGTATCGCAATGGCCGCACCGGCAAACCCGACCACGGCGGCCATCATGTGGACACGCCGCAGCGCCACTCCGGGCAGGTAAAGCGGTGCCAACACCACAATGAACAAGGGCCAGAGGTAATTGACCAGATTCACCTCCACCGCTGGCGCCATGCGCAGGGCAATGAACAGCAGAAAGTGAAACCCAAACAGCGTGAACACGCCCAAACCCAGCAAGCGCGGCGCAACCTGCCATTGGCGCCTGTCCCGCAATACAAGCGGCCAAGCCAGTGCGCTGCCAACCATTAACGCGATGCCGGTCAGCAAAAATGGTGGCACGTGTTTAAGCGAAACGCCCAAGGCAGAAAGCGAAGCCCACAGGGTGATGGCGGCCAGCGCATAGACATTGGCTTTCATGCCAGCAGTGTCAAGTGGGTGCTGCAGACCGTGCAGGCCGCGCAGGTGCAGTTGCCGAAACGACTGTTAACTGGCCTCAAATTTTGCTCGTTTGCAAAGCGGCATGGGCCTGCTGGTCGGCGTGGTAACTGCTGCGCACCATGGCCCCCACCGCCGCGTGGCTGAACCCCATGTCGTAGGCCCTGACCTCGAACATCTTGAAGGTGTCCGGGTGCACATAGCGTTTCACTGTCAGATGTGAAGAACTGGGTGCCAGGTACTGGCCGATGGTGAGCATGTCGATGTGGTGGTCACGCATGTCTTGCATCACTTGCAGCACTTCTTCATCGGTTTCGCCCAGGCCGACCATGATGCCGCTCTTGGTGGGCACACCAGGGTGCAGGGCCTTGAACTTTTTCAGCAGGTTAAGGGAGAACTGGTAATCGCTGCCCGGGCGGGCCTCTTTGTACAGGCGCGGCGCTGTTTCCAGGTTGTGGTTCATCACGTCGGGCGGAGCCAAGGTGAGGATTTTCAAGGCGCGGTCATCGCGGCCCCTAAAGTCGGGCACCAGCACCTCAATTTGGGTGGCGGGCGAAAGCACCCGTATCTTGCTGATGCAATCGACAAAATGCTGGGCGCCGCCGTCGCGCAGGTCGTCACGGTCCACGCTGGTGATCACCACATATTTCAGTTTGAGCTGGGCGATCGTTTTGGCCAGGTTTTCAGGTTCGTTCGCGTCCAGCGGATCCGGGCGGCCATGGCCGACATCACAAAACGGGCATCGCCGGGTGCATTTGTCGCCCATGATCATGAAGGTGGCTGTGCCTTTGCCAAAACACTCGCCGATGTTGGGGCAACTGGCTTCTTCACACACTGTCACCAGCTTGTTGGTGCGCAGGATGTCCTTGATTTCGTAAAACCGCGTCGTGGGTGAACCGGCTTTGACCCGAATCCAGCCCGGCTTTTTCAGCACTTCTCCCTGCACCACCTTGACCGGGATGCGCGACAGCTTGGCCCCGGCCTTTTGTTTGGCGCTGGGGTTGTAGTTTTCGGCGCTTTGCGCTTCGCGGACGACTTCAGTGGAGCTCATGCATTGCCTTGTGGAGGATCAGGGCGCGAGGTAGGTGACCAGCTTGCCTGCAAAAATGTCAGCAACGTCAGAGGCCGAGACAGAAACGCCGATTGTAGAAAGATCCACCGTTTGCAGGCCCGCATAACCACAGGGGTTGATACGTGAAAACGGCTCCAGATCCATCGCCACGTTCAACGCTACACCGTGGTAAGTGAAGTGACGGCTAACTTTGATGCCCAATGCGGCGATTTTGCCGACGCCCAAGCTCGCAAAGTTAATGGAATTAATTGGGGTCAGATTCCGATTTTCATGATTCGGAATTTTGACGGCGGCGTGCGAAAACGGATCATCCAGCCGCACGTAAATCCCAGGCGCGCCTTTCACTCGATGCCCCGTCACCCCAAAATGCATCAGCGTGCGAATCACCGCCTCTTCGACCTTGTAGACGTACTCCTTCACAAAATAGCCCGCGCGCTTTAAGTCAACCATGGGATACGCCACCACCTGCCCCGGCCCGTGGTAAGTCACCTGACCGCCGCGGTTGGTTTGAACAATGGGGATATCGCCCGCATCGATCACATGCTCTGCCTTGCCAGCGAGACCCTGGGTGAAAACGGCCAGGTGCTCACACACCCAGAGCTCGTCCGGCGTGCTTGCGTCGCGCGCGGCGGTGAAATCCTGCATGGCCTGGTAGGTGGGAGGGTAGTCCACCAAGCCGATGTAGCGAATTTCAGTCTTCATGGCGGCAGAGCAAGTGTTTTAGTGCCAGTGGTTTGTGAATCAACCGGGCTGCGCAGGTGAGCACGCTTTCGCGGTTGAGCCAGTCTAGGGTGGGTATGGCGTGGATTTGAAGTTGTGTTAAACGTGCGTTGAAGGTGAGCAGCGTCAACCAGCTTGTTGCAGCAAATTGCGGGCAATGGTGTAGCAGTGCAGGCTGCTGGGGGTGAATTCGACTTTTTGACCGTCGATTTCTGCCATGCCAGATTGAGTTAGTGTTGTGACGAGAGGCGCACGCGCTAACTGATGCTGAGCCATGAACTTGCGCAACCCTTTCAACTCGCTCCAGTCAGACCAGGCGCGGTCTGACCATTTGATTTCGACGGCAAAGCGCGGCTTTTGGGTGCTGGCAGCCAGGCCGACCAGGTCCACTTCGTAGTCGGTGCGACCCTCGCGCCACCGCGCGTAATGCAGCGATGCAATGGTGTCTGTGCTGTGCAGCCATTGGCTCCAGATAGCGGTCTCAACCAAGCTGCCCAGCTTGGGGTCTTCTGGGCGCACGATGCCAAACAATGCGGCGCGTATCGACGGGTTGGTGAGATAAACCTTGTAGCTCGTGGCGCGCTGCAGGCGGCGCGCGTTGTCGCTGACGCGATGAACGCGTTTGACCAGAAACGCGGCCTCCAGGTATTCCAGATACTCTTCAATGCGGGCGGTGCCCAGGCCCGTGTCTTTGGACAAGTTTTTGGGTGCTACCTCCATCCCGGTGTTGTAGGCCAGAACGTTGAAAAAGCGGTTGAGTTCCTGCGTGTCCGAGATGCCGAAAAGGCTGGGCAGATCCTTTTGCAGCACTTTGTCCACAATGTCCTGGCGCAGATAGCGGCGTGGGTCTTGCCGCACGGCGGGGTTCATCACCGCCTCGGGGAAGCCCCCGTAGTTCAGGTAGTTGATGAACTCGGCATTGAGTGCAGCGATGTTGGGTGCAAAGTATTCAGGTCTTGCTGCGTCGGGTGCCTCGATCTCTTGCACCAAGTGGGCTTGGCCGCAGAAATCAAGGTACTCGGCAAAGGTTAGCGGTGGCAAGACAAAGTCTGAGAAGCGCCCCGCACCCGATTCTCGGCTTTTCATTCGTAGCGCAGCGGCGGCCGAGCCCGTGGCGACGAAGCGAACGCCTTTTAAGGTGTCCACCAGCACTTTGAGATGGACTTCCCAGTCTTTGAGGTACTGGATTTCGTCAAAGAAGACATACAAAGGACCTGCCGGGTCATCTAATTTGTGCCGATGGATGTCGACGAACAACTTGACCAAACTGCCAAGGGTTTGACCCGAAAACAGGGGCACATCCATTTGCGCGACCAAAATGCGTGAGCCGGGAACACCCGTATCGAGCAGCCGCTGAACGGCTTGCATGATCATCACGGTTTTACCAACGCGCCTGGGGCCAATCATGACGATGGCGCGTTTGACGTCGGTTGCGCTCACCAGGCGCATGAAGGCAGAGAAGTAGGCGCGCTTGGGCCAATCCTGCATATCAGTGTCGATGCCCTTGCCAGCAACCCACCAAGGGTTTGTGTCGGCGAGGTACTCCTGAACGGCGGGAAGCGGGATGGCGAGAGACTGTTCTATTAGCATGTCTCGATTCTACTTAAAACGTCAAATTAAGCAATAAATTCCATATCTAATAAAACAATTGTGCGTTTCATTAGATAAATCAGGTGCTTACCTTGTTGGTCGTGGTGAAGGCGTTGGCGCGGTTGAGCCGGTCTAAGGTGGGCGGGAGATGTTTCTGTGGCTTCACGACGAGCCGCATTCCGGCGCGGCCGCAGTGTAAGCTACAGTATCTTCAGGTTACTTGATGACGGGTGCCCAAGACAGCAAAAGCCTACCAGCGCCACGGAGCCCGCGTGAAACGTATTTTGATGATTGCCTACCATTTTCCGCCGCTGGCTGGCAGCAGCGGCAT
>JANOWY010000156.1:0-7325 GCA_031418135.1 Rhodoferax sp.
CGGGCCGAGCCCAGTGGGTCCGGCGTGCCGTTCGGGCCTTCGGGGTTCACATAGATCAGGCCCATTTGCACGGCAGCCAAAGGGTTCTCCAGATCGCGCTCACCGCTGTAACGCTCGTCAGCCAGCCACTTGCCCTCGGAACCCCAATAAATGTCTTCCTGCGGTTCCCAGATGTCGGGGCGGCCACCGCCAAAACCAAACGTTTTGAAACCCATTGATTCCAGCGCAACATTGCCGGTCAAGACGATGAGGTCTGCCCAGGATATCTTGTTGCCATACTTTTGTTTGATCGGCCATAACAAGCGGCGGGCTTTGTCTAGGTTCACGTTGTCAGGCCAGCTGTTCAGCGGGGCGAAGCGTTGTGCGCCATCACCAGCGCCGCCCCGGCCATCACCCGTGCGGTACGTGCCCGCGCTGTGCCAGGCCATGCGGATGAAAAACGGCCCGTAGTGGCCGTAATCTGCCGGCCACCAATCTTGCGAATCGGTCATCAATGCATGCAAATCCTGCACCACGGCGTGCAGGTCGAGGGTTTTGAACGCTTCGGCATAGTTGAAGTCCTCTCCCATGGGATTGGATAAGGCAGAGTGCTGGTGCAGCACCTTCAGGTTCAGCTGGTTGGGCCACCAGTTTTGCCTGGCGCTGACACGGGCGGCACTGCCCTGGGGTGCGCCATGCAGCACCGGGCATTTGCCGGCGGTTTCTGTGGTGTGTTCGGTCACTGCCATTCCTTCAAGTTAAGCCCCGCGACCAACAGGTGATTGGTGTCAAGGCGATCTGCAAAAGCGGTACATTGAGGATATGGCTTGGTCGGCTATATGTAAACTCAATATAGTTGATACAAGTCATAGCTTTTGTTAATTGACTCGCTCCATCCATTCTCGAAAGACCCGCATGCCCCGCTACCCTGCTCCCGCCATCATTGACCTGCCCGACGACATCAAAGCCAAAGTGCTGGAGGTGCAGGAAAAAGCCGGTTTTGTGCCCAATGTATTTCTCGCCTTCGCCCGCCGGCCAGCCGAATGGCGCGCGTTTTTCGCCTATCACGACGCGCTCATGCTGCCTGATTCAGTAGGCCGCACCAGCAACCTGAGCAAGGGTGACCGGGAGATGATCGTCACAGCCACAAGCAGCGCCAACCATTGCCTATATTGCGTGGTGGCCCACGGCGCCATATTGCGCATCTATGAGAAAAAACCGCTCGTGGCCGACCAGGTAGCCATCAACTACAAAAAGGCCGACATCACGCCGCGCCAAATGGCCATGCTTGATTTTGCGATGAAGGTCTGCCTGCAGTCAGACCAGGTGAACGAAGCCGATTTTGGCCCTTTGCAGGCCCACGGGTTCGATGATGAAGACATTTGGGATATTGCCGCCATCACGGCGTTTTTTGGCCTCTCCAACCGCATGGCGAGCTTCAGCAACATGATGCCCAACCCCGAGTTTTACGCCATGGGGCGGGTGGCCAAACAGAAGTGAGCATGCCGATGAATCATTTCTTGTTGCGCCCGTCGGTAGAAGAGCCAACTGCCGTTCGGGCTGAGCCCGGCAAAGCCAACTCAACCCTTCGACCAGCTCAGAGCGAACTGCTCCGGTCTCATGGGGCTGGGGCCATCGCAACACTTGTCATGGCTACGCTGTTGGCGGAGGGCCTATCGCAGGATGCCGCCGCACAGCCGCTTGCCGAGGCCAGCTCGCTTACCAATTCGGTCGTCAAGGTGTTTGCCACCTCCCGCCTGCCCGACCCGTTCAAGCCCTGGGTCAAACAGGGCCCGCGCGACGGCACGGGCTCAGGCGTGGTGATTGAAGGCAACCGCATTCTCACCAATGCCCACGTGGTGAGTTATGCCAGCCAGGTGCAGGTGCAAGGTAACGGCTCGGGCGACAAACTCAACGCCACCGTGTTGGCCATTGCACCGGGCATTGACCTGGCCGTGCTCCAGCTTGAAGACGAGAGCTTCTTCAAAAAGCATGCACCGCTGGCGCGCGCCACCGCCTTGCCCGAGATCAAGGAAGCCGTGTTGGCCTACGGCTTCCCCACGGGCGGCACATCGCTGTCGATCACCAAAGGCATCGTTTCGCGCATTGAATTTGCCACCTACAACGCGCCCGTGGCCGGGTTGCGCATCCAGATTGATGCAGCCATCAACCCCGGCAACAGCGGCGGGCCGGCCATCGCCAATGACAAGATGATTGGCCTGGCCTTCAGCCGCCTGAGCGATGCGCAAAATATCAGCTACATCATTCCCAACGAGGAAATCGAGCTGTTTCTCAAAGACATCGGCGACGGTCGATACGACGGCAAGGCGTTTTCGCTGGACGAACTGCAGCGGCTTGAAAACCCGGCCTTGCGCAAGTTTCTCAAGCTCGATGCCAGCGTGAAGGGCCTGGTGGTGCACCGGCCCTACAGCGAGGCTGAAACTTACCCGCTCAAAAAGTGGGACGTTGTGACCCACGTCGGCGACTCGCCAGTTGACGACCAGGGCATGGTGAAGGCCGGCGCCGATTTGCGCGTCAGCGCGCGCTATCTGGTGCAAAAAATTGCCACCAATGGAATGGTGCCAATAACCGTCTGGCGAGCCGGCCAGTCGGTCAAACTCATGTTGCCCGTGGTGAACGAGCAGCCCTTTCTGATTCCGGATTTGAAGGGCGAATACCCGCCCTACTTCATTTACGGTCCGATGGTGTTTTCAAAAGCTACCACACAGTTTTTGTCGTTCATGAACAATGGTGGCTCGATGGCGGCTTTCAGCTTTATCCGCAGCCCGCTGGTTACCTTGCGCAGCGCTGAACCCACACCTGCGCGTGAAGAACTGGTGGTGATTGCATCGCCCTTCTTTCCGCACCGGCTCTCCACCGGCTACAGCAACGCCGCCGCGTCGGTGATACGCGCTGTGAACGGTACACCGGTGCGCAGCCTGCGCCATCTGGTGGCACTGCTGCGCGACATGAAAGAGGAGTTCGTCACGTTTGAAGTTGATAACCGGGGTGGCGAAACCCTGGTGTTTGCCCACAAGGACATGGTCGCAGCCACCGAAGACATCCTGAACGACAACAGCGTGCGTGCACAAGGCTCACCAGACCTGTTGACGCTTTGGCAGGGCAAAGCGGCGCAGTAGCCGTGACAGGAATTTTTCCAGTTTTAAATCGTTTGTGAAGTAGACGTGCCGACGAAGACAGTGCTGCAGCACGGTTAGGAGGCACAACGCCCTGCACGAACGATTTAAAGCTGGAATCAGGTGACCAGTGCGCGCAGCCAGTCCGGCAACGGCGCCGATTTTTGCTCCCTGAAGTTGCTCCAAACCGTGGTGGCACCACCGGCAGCGTAAATCACGCCGGGCTGGTCGGTGCGCTCCAGCGTGTTCCAGCTTTCAAAACTGCTGCGGCCGGGGTCGCTCACGTACATCTTGATAAGTACGTCACCCGGGTATTCAAGCTGCTGGTAGAAATTGCAAAAAGCGTTGACGATCAGGATGCCAAAACCATCACCCGTGGCTTCACTGCCGAGCCCCCGGCCCAAAGACTGAATCCAGTCAATGCGGCAGGTTTCCATGTAGCGGAAATAACTCGCATTGTTGAGGTGGTTCATCGCATCCATGTCACCCCAGCGGATCGGAATAACCTGCTTGAAAATCAGTTTTTTATCTTCTGGTATTAGTATTTTCATTTACATTTATTGAAATAATAGTAATTATTACTATATATTAAATAGCTTATAGTGAAATATATTTGAGAACGCTATTCATTTTTTGAAAAATAGACTTCAAAAAATAGATATTAAACTCCAAAACCATCATCCGCCGAGATCACCGCACCATTGATGAAGTGGCTTTGGTCACTGCAAAGCATCACCAGCAGCGCATCCAGGTCTTGCGGGTTGCCCACGCGTTTGCGCGGCAACATGTTCACCAGCTTTTTGCCCCGCTCGGTCTGCCAATGGTGGTGGTTGATCTCCGTGTCGATATAACCAGGGCAGATGGCGTTCACGTTGATACCAAAACGCCCCCATTCCAGCGCCTGCGATTTGGTCATGTGGATCACCGCCGCCTTGCTCATGCAGTAGGTGCTGATTTGCGGAAACGCCTTGAGCCCGGTGAGCGACGCAATGTTCACGATACGCCCACCGGTGTAACTGCCCGGCGCAGAGCCCTGGGCGCGGGCCAACATGCGTTTTCCCACTTCTTGCGCCACAAAAAATGCGCCTCTGACATTGGTGTTGAAAACAAAATCGTAGTCGGCTTCGCTCACGTCCTGAATACGCTGGCTGGTACTTACGCCTGAGTTGTTGATCAAGATGTCGATGCTGCCCACTTCGGTTTCGGCATGGGCCACAGCAGACTTGATGGAGTCAACATCTGTCACGTCGAGCTCGACAACATGCGCGCTGCCACCCTGGCCTTCGATTTGCGAACGCAACTCCTTGAGCTTGTCTACCCGGCGGCTGGCCAGCACCACAGCAGCGCCTGCACTGGCCAGGGTGCGGGCAAACTGTGCGCCCAGGCCGCCCGAAGCGCCCGTGATGAAGGCCACGCGGCCGGAAAGATCGATGCTGTAAGCCATTAGGAGTTCCGCCTCTAAAGAATTTATTGAAGTCTATTGTGGCATTGCGGTGCCGCCGCTCAGAATAAAATGTCTGCAAACCAAGGCGCAAAGCCATGACCCCAACCCAGAGGCCCCCACCATGACCCATGACGAAATCCTGGCCCAATACGGCCCCCGCGAAGCGATGCAGTACGACGTGGTCGTGGTCGGCGGTGGCCCCGGCGGGCTTGCTACTGCGATTCGCCTGAAACAACTGGCAGCCAAAGCGGGCAAGGAGGTGTCGGTCGTGGTACTCGAAAAAGGCTCGGAGCCTGGTGCCCATATCCTGAGCGGAGCCATCATGGACCCGATTGCGCTCAATGAACTTATCCCGAACTGGAAGGATCTCGGCGCCCCGCTGAACCAACCCGTCACCGACGATGCGATGATGTTCCTGAGCGAAAACGGCGCTATCCGCACACCCAACTTCTTGCTGCCTGATTGTTTTCAAAACCATGGGAATTACATTGTCAGCCTGGGTGCGGTGACACGCTGGCTGGCTGAGCAAGCTGAAGGTTTGGGTGTTGAAATCTTCCCGGGTTTTGCGGCCGCCGAGGTGTTGTACAACACCGATGGCTCCGTCAAGGGCGTGGCCACCGGCAACATGGGCATAGGCAAAGATGGCGAACCCACCGAGAACTTTCAGATCGGCATGGAACTGCTGGGCAAATACACCGTGTTTGCCGAAGGCGCAAGGGGCCATCTGGGCAAACAACTGATCGCCCAATTCAAACTCGACGCGGGCAAAGACCCACAAAGTTATGGCCTGGGCATCAAGGAGTTGTGGGAGATTGACCCCAAACGCCATTCACCCGGCTTCGTCATGCACACTGCGGGTTGGCCGATGGACAACGACACCTATGGCGGCGCGTTTTTGTACCACCTGGATGGCAACAAAATTGCCTTGGGGTTCATCACCGGACTCGATTACAGCAACCCCTACCTGAGCCCGTTTGAAGAATTCCAGCGCTGGAAAACCCATCCCAATGTGCGTTGGTATTTTGAAGGCGAAGACCAGGGCCTGAAACCCGCCAAGCGCCTGGCCTACGGTGCCCGCGCCATCACGGCGGGCGGCTTGATGAGCCTGCCCAAAACCGTGTTCCCCGGCGGTGCGCTGGTGGGCTGTGATGCAGGGTATCTGAACGTCAGCCGCATCAAGGGCAGCCACGCCGCCATCAAGACCGGCATGCTGGCCGCCGAAGCAGCATTTGATGCCATCCAGGCGGGCCGCCAACACGATGAGTTGAGCGCCTACCCCGAGGCGTTCGAGAAAAGCTGGCTGCACGCCGAGTTGCACAAATCGCGCAACTTCAAGGCTTGGTTCAAAAAGGGCTTGGCCGTGGCCACCGTGATGAACGGCGTTGAACAGTTCGCGCTTCGGGGCCACATCCCCTGGACATTGCATCGCGACACACCGGATCACGCCTACCTGAAACCCGCCGCCGAGTGCAAACCCATCATCTACCCCAAGCCCGATGGCAAGCTCACTTTTGACCGCTTGAGCAGCGTCTTCATCAGCAACACCAACCATGAAGAACAACAGCCCGCCCACCTCACGCTCAAAGACAGCAATGTACCGGTCGGCATCAACTTCCTGAAATACGCCGGGCCGGAAGCCCGTTATTGCCCGGCAGGTGTTTATGAGTTTGTGCGTGATGAGCGCGACCAGGATCGCCTGCAGATCAACGCGCAGAACTGCGTGCATTGCAAAACCTGTGACATCAAGGACCCGACGCAAAACATCGTCTGGGTCACGCCAGAAGGTGGTGGCGGGCCGAACTACGCGGGGATGTAACCGCCGATGATTTACAGGTAAGCTCTGCGGCTGATTCAATCACCTGGAGTTTTACCGATGCAAATCGTCATCACCGGCGGTGCCGGATTTTTGGGTGTCCGCCTGGCGCGGACGTTGTTGGCCAAAGGCAGCTTGTCATTAGCAGGCGTATCACCGGCTCCAATTACCGGATTGACACTGGTGGATCGCGCTGTGCCACCAGCCGATTTGACTGGCGATCCGCGCGTTGCCGTTCTGACGGGCGACTTGAACGCGTTGCTTGAGGAAAAAGATGCCAAAACACCCGTTATAGGCCCACAAACAGCTATTATTTTCCATTTAGCTGCAGCGGTCAGCGGCGAATGCGAAGCCGATTTTGACCTGGGCATGCGAAGCAATTTCAAGGCCACGCTAAACCTGCTGGAAAACTGCCGGGCGCTCAAAACGCAACCGATGGTGGTGTTTGCCAGCTCGTTGGCCGTTTTTGGGCACAGCGCAGAGCTACCCTGCCCTGCGGTGATTGAAGACACCACCTTGCCCACACCACAAACCAGCTATGGCATCCAGAAGCTGATTGGCGAGCAACTGGTGGCCGACTTCACCCGCAAGGGTTTTATCCGGGGTCGCAATACACGTTTGATGACGGTGAGCGTGCGCCCCGGCAAACCCAATGGCGCAGCCTCAAGTTTTTTCAGCGGCATGATTCGTGAACCCTTGGCGGGTGTGAAAGGCGCCTGCCCGGTATCACCTGATACAGAAGTGGCCTTGTCGTCACCTTCGTTGACCATCAAGGGCATCATCCGGGCCGCTGAATCTACCGACCTGGAATGGGGCCCGCGGGTGGGCTTGAACCTGCCCGCGCTGACTTGCACGACGGGAGAGATGGCTGCCGCGCTGGAGCGGGTCGCCGGGAAAACCGTTGCCGATTTGATCGACTGGACACCCGATGCAAATATTCGCAAAATTGTGG
>JANOWY010000157.1:0-3384 GCA_031418135.1 Rhodoferax sp.
CAGCCTGCGCGCGTTGCAAACCGATGTGATCGACCTGTATTACCTGCACCGTTGGGACAAAAAAGTACCCATTGAAGACAGCGTGGGTGCCATGGCCGACATGGTGGCCAAGGGCCATGTGCGGGCGATTGGCCTCTCGGAAGTGTCTGCCGCCACCATCAAAAAAGCCCATGCCGTGCACCCGATTGCCGCCGTGCAAACCGAGTATTCGTTGTGGACCCGCAACCCTGAAATTGCGGTGCTGGAACTGTGCCGCCAGATTGGCGCGGCCTTCGTTGCCTTCAGCCCGGTGGCGCGGGGTTTTCTCACCGATGCGCCGCCGGTTGAAGCCGACATCGCCGCCAGCGACATCCGCAAAACCATGCCGCGTTTCATGGGCGAGAACTACGCCGCCAACCTGAAACTTCTGGCTGGCTTCAAAGCGCTGGCGGATGAGGTCGGCGGCACACCCGCCCAGCTCTCATTGGCCTGGCTGCTGCACAAGGCACCGCACATCATCCCGATTCCGGGTACCCGAAGTGTGGCCCATTTGCAAGAGAACATGGCCGCCACCAGCCTGAAGCTCAGTGCCGAAACCATGCAACATGCCGAGGCCCTCATCAACCCGCAAACTGTGGTGGGCCAGCGCTACAACGCGCAGGCTACCAGTGAGGTCGATACCGAAAACTTCGCCTGATTCCATTCCCAAATCATCCGGGAAGGTCGTTGCACCGCCTGGCCGTGCTAAAGCACTGTCGGCGGCGGTGCGCCTACTTCGCGAATGATTTGAAAATGGAATGGATCGATGGGTTTCAAACCAGCCAGCGCTGCACCAGCTTGACAAAATAGCTGGCCCCCACCGGGATGATGGCATCGTTGAAATCGAACGAGGTGTTGTGCACGATGCACGGGCCCGCGCCGTGGCCAGAGAGGCGGTGCGCGCCGTCGCCATTGCCGATGAAGGCGTAACAGCCCGGCTTGACGCGCAACATGTGGGCGAAATCTTCGGCCGCCAGCACGGCGGGCAATTGTTCGTTCACCATCTCTTTGCCCACCACCTCGCGCATCACCTCGGCGGCAAAACGCGCTTCGGCTTCGTGGTTGACCACCGGCGGCGAGGCGCGGCGAAAAAAGACTTCGGCGGTGCAGCCGTGCGCCAGTGCGGTGTGGTCGGCGGCCAGGCGCAGGGCGGCTTCGAGCTTGTCAATCGCGTCAAATGAAAAGGTGCGGATCACGCCACCCACCCAGGCGCGGTCCGGTATCACATTGGGCGCATCAGAGCCTTGCAATTGCGTGACACCCAGCAAGGCGCGCTCGCGCGAATCAATGTGTTTGGCCACCAGCGTTTGCAGTTGTTGCGCCAGTTGAATTGTGGCGGCTACCGGGTCTATGCCGGTATGCGGCAACGAAGCGTGGGTACCGCGCCCGTGCATCGTCACCCGCCACATATTGCTGCTGGCCATCAGCGCGCCGTGGTTGAGCGAAAAAGAACCCACCGCGCCTTCAGCCATGTTGTGCAGCGCAAAAACCGCATCGCAGGGGAAACGTTCAAACAGGCCCTCCTTGATCATCTGTAACGCACCCGCCTTGCCCATCTCTTCGGCGGGCTGAAAGATCAAGTTCACCGTGCCATTGAACTGCCGGTGTTTTGCCATATGCCAGGCCGCGGCCAGCAGCATGGTGGTGTGGCCGTCGTGCCCGCAGGCGTGCATGCGGCCATCGTGGGTGGAGCGGTGGGGGAAGTGGTTGTCTTCTTGCAAGGGCAGGGCATCCAGGTCAGCCCGCAGGCCTATGGTTTTGGAGCCGGTGCCGTTTTTCAGCACCCCCACCACGCCGGTGCCCGCAATGCCTGTGTGCACCTCGATACCCCAGGCTTTGAGTTTTTCAGCCACCATTTTTGAGGTGCGGTGTTCTTCAAAACCCAGTTCCGGGTGGGCGTGGATGTCGCGCCGCACCTGCACAAATTCGGAGTAGTCGGCAAAGGTATCGAGCAGTTTCATCGAGCGTTCTCCTGGGGCAAACGGTGCGGGCGCTGTTTTGAGAGCGCTTTGGGGCTGGGCTGCCAGTTTATTCCTCCGGGCGCGGCAACCCGGGGGGAGGGTAAATCCGGGCCCGAAAAACACATTTCAAGCCGCGCCCAACCCTTGGAAAGCTGGGCCCATTGCGATGTAATCGGCCTTCCATCCCTTCAGACCGACCGAGGCCACCCATGTACCCACTCAACGTCAACGGCAAAAACCACACCATCGATGCAGAAAACGACATGCCCCTGCTGTGGGTGCTGCGCGAAGAACTGGGCCTGACCGGCACCAAGTTTGGTTGCGGCATTGCCCAATGTGGCGCCTGCACGGTTTACCTGGAGGGCGCGCCGGTGCGTTCTTGCTCCATTCCCGGCGGGGCCCTGGCGAACCGGGCCATCACCACCATTGAAGGCTTGTCGCCCAACGCCACGCACCCGATCCAGCAGGCCTGGGCCAAGCTGGATGTGCCGCAATGCGGCTACTGCCAATCGGGCCAGATCATGGCGGCGGCGGCGCTGTTGCAGGCCAAGCCCAAACCCACTGACCAAGACATAGACGACGCCATGAGCAACATCTGCCGCTGCGGCACCTACCAGCGCATTCGCGCGGCGATTCACCTGGCGGCTGGCACACGTACGGCCAGCTTGGCCGATGCGGTGGTGGTGGTCGATGCGGGCCCTGCTGTTTCTTCGTTGGTTCAGGCCTGAGGTTAAACATCATGAACAACACATCTTTGAACCTGCCTGGCGCACCTGCGCTGTCACGCCGCTCGTTTGTGGTGGGCACTGCCGCCGTCGCTGGTGGCGGCCTGGCATTGGGCCTTAACCTCAGCCTGGGCGTGGGCCAGTCACTGGCGCAAACGGCAGGCGCGCCCGCCCTGGCGGAAGTCACCGTCTGGGTCGTTATCAAGCCCGACAACGGCACCGTCATCCGTATCGCCCGTTCTGAGATGGGGCAAGGCACCCGCACCGGCCTGGCTCAATTGGTGAGCGAAGAGCTCGAATGTGACTGGGCCAAGGTAACCACCGAATACCCTTCGCCCGGGCGCAACCACGCCCGCAAACGGGCCTGGGGCGACATGAGCACCGGTGGCAGCCGGGGCATCCGAGGTTCGCAAGCTTACGTGCGCCAGGCCGGTGCAGCCGCACGCCTGATGTTGTTGCGCGCCGCTGCCAATGATTGGGGTGTGCCCGAAGCCGAATTAACCACCGCCAACAGCGTCATCACCCACGCCGCCAGCAACCGGCGCACCACGTACGGTGCGGTGGCCGCAGCCGCTTCGCAATTGTCAGTGCCTGATTTCAAAAGTATCCAACTTAAAAACCCGCGCACCTGGAAGCTGGCCGGCCAACCCATGCCGCGTATCGACACGTTGGACAAGCTC
>JANOWY010000158.1:0-3972 GCA_031418135.1 Rhodoferax sp.
CTGGGATCAAACACCCGTTGAGCGGGGCCTTACCCGGCTGAAGGAAGCCGCCGCCCTGCAGGTCTCCACCAGCATCGCAACCGACAACGTGGCTGACGGTTTTTATCCCTATGGCAGCTATGACCTTCTGGATACGTTTGCTCTGGGCGTTCAGGTAGGCCACTTGAGCCCCGCCGACGATTGGTTACCCTCGATCTCCATTCGCCCTGCCACGGCGATGGGTCTGCGCTGGGATGGCAAGATTATGCCCGGGTGTCCGGCCGATTTCATCCTCCTCGGCGCCCACGATCGTTATGAATTGATGACCCCTACTGGCCGCCAGCGACGGGTCATTCGGCAAGGGAAATTTTTGGATCAAGACGCATGACAACATTGAAGCAGTTTCAAGCAGACATCTCGGGTATTGAATACCTCACAGACCCTGAACTGGTAGCCAGCAAGTCGCGCGACTATTACTGGTACAGCCCCATTCTCAAAGCGCAACTTGACGGCAAATCGGGTGACATCGTCGTCAAACCGCGTACCGAGGCAGAGGTTTTGCGCGTCGCAGCCGCCTGCGCCAAAAACCGCCTCAACATAACCGTTCGCGGCGGCGGCACTGGCAATTACGGGCAATGTGTACCCTTGCAAGGGGGTGTCATACTGGACATTACGGCGCTCAACCAGGTTTTGGCGATTGAGGTCGGCAAAGTGACTTGCCAGGCCGGCATTCTGATTGCCGATCTTGAACAGGCTGTGCGGGGACATCCCGCTGTGCCCGGCGGCCAGGAAATCATGATGTTCCCCAGTACACGCAACATGGCCACCATTGGTGGCTTTATCGCGGGGGGGTATGCGGGCGCGGGCAGCGTGCGAAACGGCATCCTGAAAGATGCAGGCAATGTCAGCATGATTCGTGTGGTGACGCTGGAGGAAGTTCCCCGCATCATTGAGCTTAAAGACGCTGACATCCAGAAGGTTCATCACGCCTACGGAACCAACGGCATCATCACGGCGCTAACCCTCAGCCTCAAGCCCGCTGTTAATTGGGTACACCACATTGCTTTGTTTGACAGTTACAGCGATGCCCTGCGTTTTGGTTGCGAAGCGACCGAAGCCATCGGCAGCAGACTAGATGCCTTTCTCATCACCGCCGTCGAACGACGTATTGCACCCTATTACGAAAGTGAGTTCGGCGCGCGTTTTCCCAGCAACAAGGATGCCGTTTTTTCAATGGTTCATCCAGATTCGCTGCCCACATGGCGCGCGCTGATGGCCAAACACCGGGGCATCGAAACCATGGCCTTGACCGAATCAGATCTCAAATCGCAAGGTCTTTTCCCGGCGTTTGAATGTGCGTATAACCACACCACACTGATGGCGCTAAAAATGGACAAGAGTTGGACCAATTTGCAAACCGTGGCACCTTGGACGCCCGGCGTTGGCATTGACATCGCTCTGGTCGAAAAACAAATGGCCCGCTGGGGCGATGAATTGCTGATGCACCATGAGTTTGCCCGGCAATACGGTGGCTGCGTCGCTTTTGGCCTGCCGCTGGTGAGCTACTTTGACAAGGCGCGCCTATATGAAATCATCGCCGAATTTGAAGCCGATGGCAGCCTGGTATTCGACAACCACGTTTACACCATCGAAGACGGAGGCATGAAGGAGATTGACACGGCGCAAATTGACTTCAAAAAAATCGCCGATCCACATGGCTTGATGAACCCCGGAAAAACACGCGGGTGGCTGCCAGCCTATGAGAAACCCTAGGCTGCTGTTGGCCTCTTTTGTGCGACTATCGCATTTTGTTTGATTAGCTCGCTGCACCTCTACTTTTTACCCTGGAGATTTGACGATGACCCACCGAATTGCTTTTCACGCCATGGCCGCCTGTATTGCATTTGCCATTGCTGGCGCCGCGTTGGCCCAAGAGAAAATAATTTTTGGAACCAACTGGAAAGCCCAAGCTGGCCACGGCGGTTTTTACCAGGCGGTGGCTGATGGCACTTACAAACGCATGGGCCTGGATGTCGAAATCCAGCAAGGGGGCCCGCAGGCCAACAACCGGCCTTTGCTAGCCGTTGGCAAGATTGATTTCCTCATGGCGGGCAACTTGCTTTTGAGTTTTGACAACGTGAAGAACGGCGTGCCAACCACGGTTGTTGCGGCAATATTCCAAAAAGACCCGCAAGCTATTTTTGCCCACCCTGGCCAGGGCTATGACAAGTTTTCCGATGTCACTAAGGCGCCGGTGGCGTTCATCAGCAAAGATGGTCAATTCAGTTTCTGGCAATGGATGAAAGCAGAGCATGGCTTCAAAGACGAGCAGCTTAAACCCTATGTGTTCAATGTTGGCCCGTTTTTGGCCGACAAAAAATCAGTGCAACAGGGTTACAGCATCAGCGAGCCCATCAGTATCAAGGCGCAGGCAGGATTTGATCCGGTGGTGCATTTGCTGGCTGACAACGGGTTCAATACGTACAGCACAACCATTGAAACACGCGCTGAGATGGTCAGAACCAAACCTGAGGTAGTGCAGAAGTTTGTTGATGCTTCGCTGATCGGCTGGAACAATTACCTGTATGGCGATAACAAGGCTGCCAATGAGTTGATTAAAAAGGCAAACCCCGAAGCCACGGACGCAGGCATTGCTGGCAGCATTGAACTAATGAAGAAACTCGGCATCGTCGACAGCGGCGAGGCGCTCCAAAACGGTATTGGTGCCATGAGTTCCGCACGCATCAAGGACTTTTACGACAAGATGGTCAAAGCTGGCTTGTACAAGGCCGGCGATGTTGACTTGAGCAAGGTTGCCACCACCCAGTTTGTCAACAAGAAAATGGGCCTGGACGTCAAACAGAAGCTCGGCGGCAAATAAGCCCTAACGTGCAAGCAGCAATCATTTGAAAACTGTTGTCGTCTACTGTCACCCCAACCCAGACAGCTTCAGCGGCGCTTTGAACAAAACGGCCATCGAGACGCTCAAGTCGAGAGGCGACACGCTGCGCTGTTTTGACCTTTACGCCGAAGGATTTCAGCCGGTCTTGACACGAGAAGAGCGCGCGGCTTACCTGGCGAACCCAGGTTTCATTGAGGCCCGTGTTCAGGCCCATACCGATGCATTGCGGTGGGCAGAACATCTCGTGTTTGTGTTTCCGATCTGGTTTTACGGGCCGCCCGCCATGCTTAAAGGATGGCTGGAGCGTGTCTGGCTGCCAGGAGTAGCTTTTTTGCCACCACCAAAAAAAGGGGCCATGGCCGTGCCGGGCTTGCGCCATATTCAGCGCCTCACCGTCATTACCCATGGCGGCTCGGCTTGGTGGTGGCTCAAACTCATCGGCGACCCGGCCCGCAAACTCTTTACCCGGGGCCTGCGCGCCTTGATGGCCAAAAACTGCAAGACCAACTGGCTCCAATTGCACGACATGAACAACGTATCGCGCGCCGATTGCGAAGCCTTTATTGGCAAAGTTCAAACCACCCTCAAGGCAAGATAGCCATGGCCACACAAGCAAAAAAGAGCCGCGATGCGTTTGCTGGACAACCCTTGGCAAACTACCTGGCGAGCAAGCGGGTTGGCAATACGCTTTACATGAGCGGTGTTATTGCGGTCGATTCGCGTTCTGCAAAGGTCGTCAGCGCGTACCAAGACCTGCCCGCTCACGCCATCAAGGCATTGAAGGTTTTGGGGTATGCCACTGGGCAATTGAGTGTGGATGTGTTTGAAGCACCCGCCGTAGCGCAAAGCTGGTTTGTGTTGAACCGCATCCATGAGATCGTGCAGGCCGAGGGTGGCCAGATGAAAGATGTCTTCAAACTGGTGCAATATTTTCGGGACTTGCGCCATTACCCGTCTTACAACCGCGTTCGGGGGCTTTTTTGCCCAGCACCAGTCGTCAGCACGGTAGTCGAGATCAGCCGGGTTTTGCCCAATGACCAGGTGTTGATCGAGGTTGAAGCCACGGCTTGGCTCGGCAGCCCGGTTTGAGC
>JANOWY010000159.1:0-3671 GCA_031418135.1 Rhodoferax sp.
TCCATCCCCAGCCCCAAAGCCGAACCCATCAAACGTTGGCTGGCCAAGGTGGGTTACGAGCGCATGCAGGAGATGGCAGACCCAGCCCTGTCGCTCAACCGTGCCCGCCAAACCTGGCAGCAGCATGGCCGTAGCGACAAGTGGATTCAGCAGCGCATGACCGGGCAGGAAACCCGCAACAAACTCACCGACTATTGGCGCGGCCACGACATCAAAGAAGGCAGCGAGTTTGCGATTTTGACCAACATCATTCACCAGGAATGGTCTGGCGTGAGCGTCAAGCAGCACAAAGACATGAAGGGCCTGCAAAGCCATAACCTGCGCGACCATATGAACGAGGCCGAGCTGATCTTCACCGCGCTGGCCGAGTTGTCTACCCGCCAGATTGCCGAGACGGCTGATGCAACGGGCCTTGCCCAAAACAAGACAGCCGCAACGGCGGGCGGCCGCATTGCCAAACAGGCCCGCACCGCGTTGGAAAGCCAAACTGGCAAGTCGGTGGTTTCGCAAGGCAATTATTTGCAGCAAGGTACCGTAATTTCAGACGCTTCAATCCAACATTTGCAACCTCCACTCAAAGCTTGAATGACTACGCCTAAGGAGTACAATCATCCTCTGCTGACAGTGATTGAAACACCACTTTTCAGCAAACTTTGGCCTGCCTATTGGACTGAAGATGAACGCGGCGCTTTTGCGGCTTTTATTGCCGCAAATCCGGACATCGGTGATGTAGTGGCAAGTTCGGGCGGTGTGCGCAAGGTGCGTTGGAGCCGCGCTGGCTCGGGCAAATCAGGTGGCGTACGGGTGATTTATTTTGTTCGCAACCGAGCCGGTGAATTGGTGATGATGTTTATTTACGCCAAAGCAAACCTAGACACGCTGAAGGCCAGCACTTTGAAGGAGATGCGAAATGCCGTTGAATAGGACATTGAACCAGCCGTTGAAAGAACCGTTGAAAAAACCGATGACCGATAAACAGCTTGCAGCGTGGGAAGCCAGCCGCGACCTCGAAGCCGAGCTGGTGGAGTCAGTGCGCCAGATGAAGCGGGGCGAAGGCACGGTGGTGCATTCTCCCGTCATCGCCGCCAGGCAAAAATCAAAACTTTCGCAAACTCAATTTGCGCTGCTGATGGGCGTGTCTGTGCGCACTTTGCAGGGTTGGGAGCAGGGGCGCAAGCAGCCATCGGGTGCAGCTCGCACGTTAATCACTTTGGCGCAGCGCAACCCAAAAGCTTTGCGTGATTTGGCGGGGGTTTAACGTTTTGGTTCAGCCCAAGGTGTGCACGTGGCCTTCGAATCTCCACAACCCGACCCCATCACCCTGTCTGCCCTACAGCACTGGCAGTATTGCCCGCGCCAGTGCGGCCTGATTCACCTGGAGCAGGCGTTTGACGAAAACGTCCACACGCTGCGCGGCCAGGCCGTGCATGCCAAGGTAGACAAGCCCGGTGTAGAGACGGCCAAAGGTGTGCGGGTAGCGCGGGCCATGCCCCTATGGCATGACGAACTGGGGCTGATCGGCAAGGCCGACGTGGTTGAATTTTTGCCTGATGGCGTGCCTTACCCGGTGGAATACAAACACGGCAGTCGCAACAAGGCGGCAGACATCGCCGCGTGTGATGACATCCAGCTAGCCGCACAGGCGATGTGTCTGGAGTTTGTCACTGGCAAACCTGTTGCTGAAGGGGCCATTTATTACGCCACGTCCAAACGCCGCAGGGTGGTGCCCATTGCAGGGCCGTTGCGTGCGCAGGTGGTTCAGACGGCGCAAGACGTGCGGGCCATGTTGGCATCTGGCGTGTTGCCGCCTGTGCTGGAGGCCGAAAAAGCGGCCAAACGCTGCAAAGCCTGTTCGTTGTTGGAGCGCTGCCAGCCGCAGGTTACTCCCCCAAACATCAAGGACGCGCGATTGGCGTTGTTTGAAGCACAAGATTGAGCGCTTGCGATGCAACTCCTGAACACGCTTTATGTCACCACCGCCGATACTTATCTGCGGCTGGACAACGACACGCTCAGAGTTGAAGTCGAGAAAGAAACGCGTCTGCGCGTGCCGTTGCATCACTTGAGCGCGGTGGTGTGTTTTGGCCACACGGGCATGTCTGCGCCGCTGATGCACCGCTTGGCCGGAGACGGCATTGCACTGGTGCTGCTAGACGACAACGGGCGTTTCAAGGCCCGGCTGGAAGGCGCGGTGAGTGGCAATGTGCTGTTGCGTCAAGCGCAGTTTCAGCGTGTGGCAGACCCGGTGTTCACCCTGGACATGGCCCGCGCCTGTGTGGCCGGCAAAATCAAAAACACCCGCCAGGTTTTGCAGCGTGGCGCGCGTGAAAGCAAAGCCACAGACGATGCGCTGCGCCTGACGCGGATTGCCGATGATCTTGCGGCGAGTTTGCGTGCACTGCCTGCCGCACCCACTTTGGACGTGCTGCGGGGCATCGAGGGCGAGGCCGCCCGTCAGTATTTTGGTGGTCTCAACCTGCTGGTGCGGGCAGATGCGCGTGATGCTTTCCAGATGGATGGGCGCACCCGCCGCCCGCCGCGAGACCGTCTCAACGCGCTACTGTCATTTTTGTATTCCATGCTGATGAACGATTGCCGTTCTGCGCTGGAGGCAGCGGGGCTGGATCCTCAGGTGGGTTACTTGCATGCATTGCGGCCGGGCCGGGCGGCGCTGGCGCTGGATTTGATGGAGGAGTTCCGGCCTTGGGCAGACCGCCTGGCCTTGACGCTGGTCAACCGTAGCCAATTGGCTGCATCTGATTTTGTGGTGCACGAAGGCGGTTCAGTGGCTTTGCAGGCGGATGCCCGCAAAGCCGTGGTGGTGGCGTTTCAGGAGCGTAAGCGCGAAGAAATTACGCACCCGTTGCTGGCCCAAACAGTGCCACTGGGTTTGATGCCTTTGGTGCAGGCGCGATTGTTGGCACGAGCGGTGCGAGACGATGCCATGCCCTACGTGCCGTTTGTGGCCAAATAAGCGTTGCGCAACCAAGGTTCAAACACTGATATGTTGGTGCTCGTTTGTTACGATGTCAGTACTGAAACCAAAGCCGGGCGCCGCCGTTTGAGGCGCGTCGCCAAAGTGTGTGAAAGCACTGGGCAGCGGGTGCAAAAATCCGTATTTGAATGCCATTTGGATATCGCCAAATTTGAAACGCTTGAGCGCAGCTTGCTTGCGGAAATTGATCCATTGCGAGACTGCTTGCGGCTCTATCGCATTCCTGAAACCCGTGGCTTTGAAGTGTTGGAGCATGGAACCTTCAAAGCGGTCGATTTCGACGGCCCTTTGGTTATTTAACGCCGCCGCTTGCGTCAATCAAAACCCAAGATCGTGATAACGTAGTGGCCGCAGACCTTAAGTAGTGGAAACACAGCTAACAGGTTCGCGCGTTTCGTAAGTTGTTGATTGGTTTGGGTTTTTGGTGAAGCTCTTTAAAAAATTGAAGTTCAGCATCGGCCCAATAAAAGGGTTCGCGCAAAGCCTTGCTTTTTGGCTTTGCAAACAGCTACTTGCAAACGAAGCGATTCGCCCGCCCGCAAGGGCGGGCGCGGATTGAAACTTTGTACCAAACAGGTTAGTGTGGACAAACTGGGGATTCGCCCGCCCGCAAGGGCGGGCGCGGATTGAAACTGATGTGTATAGCTTTTCTCCGCTTGGTGACGTTGGATTCGCC
>JANOWY010000160.1:0-12431 GCA_031418135.1 Rhodoferax sp.
ATGTACCGGCGGGCCCGGGCGCTCAAAGGCGTCAAAAAAATCCTCATCAGCAGCGGCTTGCGTTACGACCTGGCCGTGCAAAGCCCGGAATACGTGAAAGAGCTGGTCACGCACCATGTGGGCGGTTACCTCAAAATCGCACCCGAGCACACCGAGCAGGGCCCGCTCACCAAGATGATGAAGCCCGGTATCGGCAGTTACGACAAGTTCAAACAGATGTTTGACAAGTACAGCCTGGAAGCCGGCAAAAAGCAGTTCTTGGTACCGTATTTCATCGCGGCACACCCCGGCACCAGCGACGAGGACATGATGCACCTGGCGCAGTGGCTCAAAAAGAACGGCTTTCGCGCCGACCAGGTGCAAACCTTCTACCCCAGCCCCATGGCCACCGCCACGGCCATGTACCACAGCAACCGCAACCCCCTGCGCCGCGTGCGCCGCGAGGCCACGCCCGAAGACACGGTAGACATCGTGCGAGGCGAAAAACGCCGACGGTTGCACAAGGCGTTTTTGCGTTACCACGATCCGAACAACTGGCCGGTATTGCGCGAAGCCCTCAAAGCCATGGGCCGCGCTGATTTGATCGGCAACGGCAAGCAGCACCTGATCCCGACGTTTCAGCCGTTGGGAGATGGGGGGTATCAGAGTGCGCGGAAGAAGAATTCGACGGCTGCGGTGGTGAAATCTTCAGCGTCTAAAGTGAATGCACAGCCGGTTAAGGGCCGGATGTTGACGCAGCACACCGGATTGCCGCCCAAAGCTTCCGGTGCAACCAAGCCTGCGTCCCGGGTCCGTTGAACACTGAGCAGACTCGGGTCCAGGTCGATTGTTGACGACGAGGGTCAGCACCACTTTCCTGGCAGAAAAAGAAAAAATTCAGGCGACGACGATTGCATTGTGCAAAATGCCGCCATGACCACCTTCAAATCCACCCACCCCCTGCGGGCAGACCTCGCCTTGGCTTTGCGCGCCGCCGCCCATCATGGCCTCTCGGAGGGGATTTGCAACCATTTCAGCGTGATGCTGCCGGGTGATGCTGACAAATTTTTGCTCAACCCGCGTGGCCTGCACTGGAGCGAGGTGCAGGCCGACGATATTGTGATGTGCAACGCGGCGGGGGAGCAGTTGGCCGGGCGACACCCGGTAGAGCCGACGGCGATGTTCATCCACGCGACGGTGCATCGCATCACCGGGCATGCCGTGGTGCTGCACACCCACATGCCGTACGCGACGGCGCTGACGCTCACCGCGCAGCGTGCACTGGACACCACGTTGTCGCAAGGCGCGATGCGTTTCCATGGCCGCGTGGCGGTGGATGAACATTACAACGGCCTGGCGCTGGACATGCAGGAGGGTGAACGCATTGCCCGCGCCATGCTGGTCAATGGCAATGCGAAAGTTGCTGCGAAAGAGGTGGCATTTTTAGGCAACCACGGCATTGTGGTGTGCGGTGCACGCATTGACTACGCCTATGACGACCTGTATTACCTGGAACGTGAATGCCAGTTGCAGGTGCTGGCGCTGTCGACCGGGTTGAAGTTGCTGCCACTGCCCATCGCGTTGGCCGACAAAGTGGCCGCGCAGATCGATGGTGAACGGCTGCAGTCTGAACTGTTTTTTGAAAGTCTTCGCCGGCTCGTGAAGTAAAACACCCGGCGCTGCACCAACTGCCTTGATGCCTCAATCCAGCTTGGCGCCGGAGGCTTTCACAGCCGCAGCCCAACGCGGGGTTTCCTGCACCAGGAACTTGCCAAACTCGTCGCTGTCCAGAAAAGCCGGGTCTGCGCCTTGGGTGACCATGCGGTTTCGCACATCTGGGTTGGCCAGCACCTGTTTGAAGGCATCGCTGAGTTTGCTGACCACGTCTTTGGGGGTGCCCGCGGGGGCCAGGAAGCCGTAGAAACCCACCACCTCAAAACCTTTGAGACCCGATTCCATGGCGGTTGGCACATCGGGCAGGGCGGGATTGCGTTCTTTGCTGGTCACCGCCAGCGCCCGCACTTTGCCTTGTTTGTGGTAACTGGCCGCCTGTGGAATGCTTTCAGCCATGAATTGAACTTGCCCGCCAATCAAATCAGTGAAGGCAGGGGCACTGCCCCGATAAGGGATATGCACCATGAAGAGGCCGGTAGCGGTTTTGAACATTTCTGGCACCAAATGCGAGATGCCGCCATTGCCGGCCGAACCGTAGTTGATCTTGCCGGGGTTCACCCGTGCGTAATCCGTGAACTCCTTGAGCGTTTTGGCGGGCACGTTGTTGTTGACCAACAGCGCCAGCGGCTGCATGGCGGTGCGGGCCAACGGTGCAAAATCTTTCAAGGTGTTGTAGGGCAGCCTGCTGTACAAAGCGCCGTTGATGACCATGGTGCCCGTGTTGGCCAGCAAGATGGTGTAACCGTCGGCGGCACTTTTAGCCACGCCTTCTGCGCCGACGGAGCCACCTGCTCCGGGCTTGTAATCAACGATGATGGGTTGACCGAGTACAGCTTGCAGTTTGTCTGACAGCAGCCGGGCGTGTTGGTCCAGCGGCCCGCCCGCCGGGAAACCAATCACCAGGCGAATAGGTTTATCTGGAAAAGCTGCAAACGACCAAGGGGTTAAAAGTTGAAGAAATACGCCCAGCGCTAGCTTCTCAAAAGATAGTATGAACGCCCTTTTTTTTATCATTAAATTGGCAAAATCAATGCCCCAGAATTTTTGACAAAAAGTCTTTGCTACGCTCGTTCTGCGGGTTGTTGAAGAAATCGTGGGGGTTGTTTTGCTCGACGATTTGGCCCTGGTCCATGAAGATCACGCGATCGGCCACGGCTTTGGCAAAACCCATTTCGTGGGTAACGCAAATCATGGTGATGCCGTGGCTGGCCATTTCGACCATCACGTCCAGCACTTCCTTGATCATCTCGGGGTCCAGCGCAGAAGTGGGCTCGTCAAACAACATGATCTTGGGTGTCAGGCACAAGGCGCGTGCAATGGCCACCCGCTGCTGTTGCCCGCCCGAGAGCTGTAGCGGGTATTTGCCCGCCTGTTCGGCGATGCGTACCCGCTTGAGCTGGATCATGGCCTTTTCTTCAGCTTCCTTCTTGGGCATTTTGCCGACCCACATGGGCGAGAGCGTCAGGTTTTCCAGCACCGTCAAATGCGGGAAGAGGTTGAACTGCTGAAACACCATGCCGACCTTTTTGCGCACTTCGTCGATGACCTTGACGTCATCGGTGAGTTCGGCGCCATCAACGAACAGATGGCCATCTTGGTGCTCCTCAAGGCGGTTGATGCAACGGATCAGGGTGGATTTTCCAGAACCTGAAGGGCCGCAAACGACGATGCGCTCGCCTTGTTTCACGTCCAGGTCGATGTCGCGCAATACATGGAAATTGTTGCCGTACCACTTGTTGAGTTTCTGGAACTTGATGATGGGTTCAGTCATGATTCAATGCTTTGTTCGTAATAAGTTTGATCGCCCGCGTATTCAGCGCGCTTTGCCTTTGTTGACCTGCTTTTCTACCCATATGCTGTAACGCGACATGGAAAAGCAAAAGACGAAATAAACCATGGCGATGAAGATGTAGCCTTCCACCTTGAACGGCCGCCAGTTGGCATCAGAGTTCACCGCCAACGCCAGGGCACCGGTCAACTCATACAGGCTGACGATCGTCACCAAGGAGGTGTCTTTGAACAGGCCAATGAAGTTGTTCATGATGCTGGGCACAACCATGGCCAGGGCCTGGGGTAAAACAATCTTGCGCTGGGTCTGCCAATATGAAAGGCCCAGTGTGGCAGCGGCTTCAATCTGACCCTTTGGAATGGCCTGCAAACCGCCCCGGATCACCTCGGCCATATAGGCGGCAGCGAACAGGGTGATACCCACCAGCACGCGAATCAGCACGTCAATCGTGAAGCCCTGCGGCATGAACAACGGGAACATGAACGAGGCCATGAACAGCACCGACACCAGTGGCACGCCTCGGATCAGCTCGACATAAATGGTGCAAAACGTGCGAATGGCCGGCAAACTGGAACGCCGGCCCAGGGCTACCACCATGGCGATCGGGAAGGCCAGGGTCATCGAAAGAGATGCCAACAAGATGGTCAGCGGCAGGCCGCCCCATCGGTCGGTTTCGACTTTGGACAGGCCCAAGGTGTTGCCGTACATCAGGGTGAAAAAGAGTGCCAGCACCACGGCCCAAACAACAGGCAACCAGGGTTTCCAGAAGGCGCGGCTGCAGCTGGCAATGAGCAAACCCAGCATCAGGCCAGTGGCCACCAGCGGCCGCCAGTGTTGTTCGAAGGGATAACGGCCAAACAGGATTAGACGATATTTTTCGGCCACAACACCCCAGCAGGCCCCCACACCATCAGCCCGGCAGGCCGTAAAGTCAGGCACCCATGAGGCGCGAAAAATCGCCCAGCTCAGCAGCTGCGGAATGACATACAACAAGCCGCCACCCACCACCAGTGTGAGCAGGCTGGTGAAGACATCGCTGAATAAATTGATGCGGATCCAGGCCACCGGCCCTTCGGATTTGTTGGGTGCCGGGCGGGCTGCGATGGGTTGAAAGGTCTGTGCGGTCATAGGGTGTGCTCCACGTTCAGCGCTCTTTGATGGCCGAACGGGTGTTGTACCAGTTCATCAGCAAGGAGGTGGTGAGTGAGGTAGTCAAATACACCAACATGACGATGGAAATGCATTCCACTGCGCGCCCGGTTTGGTTAAGTGAGGTGTTGGCAATCGACACCACATCTGGGTAACCAATCGCCACGGCCAGGGATGAATTTTTGGTCAGGTTCAAAAACTGGTTGGTCATGGGCGGGATGATGACGCGCAGGGCTTGAGGCAATTGCACCAGCTGCATCGACTGCCCCGGGTTCAGGCCCAGCGCTGCAGCGGCCTCGCCCTGGCCGCGGGCTACCGACTGGATGCCCGCACGCACCACTTCGGCCACAAAGGCGGCGGTATAAATGGTCAGGCCGATCAACAGCGACATGAACTCGGGCGTCAACGAACCACCTTGTTCGATGGCAAATTCGCCTTTGATGGGCAAGTCCAGATGAGTTGGTGCGCCACCGGCCGCCCAGCCCAAAACCATCATCAGTAAGACCAGCGCCAAGGGTACCCAGAACATACTGCGGTGCTGGCCTGTTGCCTCGAATTTGGCAAAGGCCCATCGGCGGTACAGGTAGGCGACGGCAATGCCTGCCAACAAACCATACAGGGCCCACAAATGGCCAGCTTCCCACACAGGGATCGGGAAGCTGAAACCGGCTTTGCTCAGAAAAAATGGCCCGGCTTTCCAGGCGGCATCGGCAGCCGGCAATACCTCAGTGAAAAACAGGTACCACATCAGGAGTTGCAGCAGCACCGGCACATTGCGAAAAAACTCCACGTAGGCGTAACACAGGCCCCGGATCAAGGCGTTGCGGGAGAAGCGGCCCACCCCCAGCAAGGTGCCCAGCAGGGTGGTGAAGATGATGCCAATGATGGCAACGCGAAGGGTGTTGGTCAGGCCGACAATGAAGGCTTTCCAGTAAGGTTGCCCGGAGTCAAAAACATACAGGCTTTCACCAATGTCAAACCCGGCCGGATTGACCAGGAAGTCAAAGCCGCTTTGGATGCCCCTGATCTTCATGTTGTACAGCGTGTTGCTGGCCAAAAACCAGACGCCCAGGCCAATCAGCGTGACGGCCAGCAACTGGTAAAGAAGACCCCGAAAGGCCTGGCTGCGCCAAGACCAGTTTTTCTTTTTGGGCGGAGATTTGGCTTGCATGGACGGCAATGCTCGGTAAGAGGGCGACAAGAAAAAAACGCTGCTGAAACACCCAATTAAGGTTGGTTCGGCAGCGTCTGCTCAGGCTGGCACAGATGAAGTGCAGCGTCTGGCTTAGCGCAGGGGGTAGGCGTACATCAGCCCGCCTTTGTTCCACAGGTTGTTCACGCCGCGTGGCAGGTTCACAGGCGATTTGTCGCCGACATTGCGGTCAAAACTTTCACCGTAATTGCCCACGGATTTGATGACCCGCGCCATCCAGTCTTTGTCCAAGCCCAACAGTTTGCCGGTGTCTTCGTTGCCACCACCCAGCAGTCGCTGAACCACGGGGTCGGCGCTGCTGGCCTTCATGCCATCCACCGTAGCTGAGCTGACGCCATATTCTTCGGCTTCCAGCATGCCGTACATCACCCATTTGACAATGGCCAGCCACTCGTCGTCACCCCGGCGAACCATGGGGCCCAGAGGTTCTTTGGAGATGAGGTCGGGAAGGACCACATGCTCTTTCGGGTCTTTGGCTTCTTTGCTGCGAATCGATGCCAGACCCGATGCGTCAGTGGTGTAGGCAACGCAACGGCCAGAGAAATAAGCCGCGTTGGCGGCCTCAAGCTTCTCAAACACGACCGGTTTGATGTTCAGGTTGTTGGCTTTGGAGTAGTCGGCCAGGTTCTTTTCCGTGGTGGTGCCCGATTGCACACAAACGGTTTGCCCTTTGAGCTGTTTGGCGGATTTGATCTTGCTCTTGGTGGTGGTCATGAAACCCTGGCCATCGTAGTAATTGGCAACCGTAGCAGACAGCCCCAATGAAGCATCGCGGGTCAGCGTGAACGTGGTGTTGCGCGGCAACACATCCACTTCGCCGGATTGCAGCGCCGTAAAACGCTGCTGGGCCGACAAGGGTACGTATTTGACTTTTTCAGAGTCGCTCAGCACAGCGGCAGCAACGGCACGGCAGACATCTACGTCCAGGCCCGTCCACTTGCCGCTGGAATCTGCTTGGGAAAACCCGGCCAGGCCGGTGCTGACACCGCATACGACTTGGCCACGGGCCTTGACAGCGTCCAGCGTTTTGCCAGCATGGGCGGGCAGTGCGAGCATGGCGCTGCAGGCAGCTGCCACAGCGGCGATCAGTTTGATGTGTTTCATCGTCATAAAAAATCTCCAGTAAGAAGCGTCGTGAAAATCCAGCCCAGATTGGTGCAAGATTAGCCGGGCATCATAGCTGTGCATGAACCGTGCCAGGCATGGGGTTTGCACGGGGCTAGGCATGACGATGCAAAGACCAAAAGGAAAACCCTGATTGACCCCAATCTGGTGCATCCACATACTCGCCATCACTTCGCCGAGCTTAACCATTCACAGGAGCCACCATGTCAGAAAAAAAGATTCGCAAATTGCTGGAGGGGGTCGAGTCGGGCCGGGTCTCACGCCGTTCGTTCATGGATCGTATGGTGGGCCTGGGGCTGACCTTGCCAATGGCTTCCGGTCTGCTGTTTCATGCGGGCCTGGCGCAGGCGCAAACCGTGTCGGGCTACAAGCCGACCAAACGCGGTGGTGGTGGGCCACTTAAGGTGTTGTGGTGGCAAGGGGCTACCTTGCTGAACCCGCACTTTGCGGTGGGCACCAAAGACCAGGAAGGCTCACGTATTTTTTACGAGCCATTGGGCGCCTGGAGCAATGACGGTGACCTGATTCCGATTCTGGCTGTAGAAGCGCCCAACCGGGCCAATGGCGGCGTGTCGGCGGACGGCAAAACCATCACCTGGAAGCTCAAGCGTAACGTGACCTGGCACGATGGCAAACCCTTCACCGCAGACGACGTGGTGTTCACCTGGGAATATTGTGCAGACCCGGCCACCTCCACCCTAACCCACGCCATTTACAAGGATGTCAAAGTCGAGAAGGTGGACGCCTACACCGTACGTGTTCTCTATACCAAAGCACAGCCTTTTTGGGCTGACCCGTTTGTATCTGCCGGCGGCATGATTATTCCCAAGCATTTGTTCGACGGTTTCCGCGGTGCCAAATCGCGCGAGGCACCGACGAATTTGAAGCCAGTGGGAACAGGTCCCTACAAGTTTGTCGATTTCAAACCGGGTGACATGGTCCGTGGTGATATCAACACTGCCTATCACGAGGCCAACCGGCCCTTCTTTGACAGTATTGAGATGAAAGGGGGTGGAGACGCGGTTTCTGCCGCCCGCGCGGTTATCCAGACCGGTGAATACGATTACGCCTGGAACCTGCAAGTCGAAGATGACATCCTCAAGCGGCTGGAAGTCAATGGCAAAGGAAAGGCGGTCATTGTTCCCGGAGGCAACGTCGAGTTCTTCCTGATGAACACGACCGATCCGGCGGTTGAGGTGGACGGCGAACGCGCCAGCCTCAAGACTAAACATCCGATCCTGAGCGACCCGGCCGTGCGTGAGGCCTTCAACCTGCTGATTGACCGACAAGGCATACAAGACAACATCTATGGTCGAACAGCATTTGCCACCCGCAACTTCCTGAACAACCCGGCCAAGCTGCGCTCGCCCAACACCAAGTTCGAATTCGATGTCAACAAGGCGATTCAGGTGCTCGAAGCCGCAGGCTGGAAAGCCGGTTCAGACGGCATTCGGGCAAAAGATGGCAAGAAACTGAAGTTTGTGTTTCAGACGTCGATCAACGCGCCACGCCAGAAAACCCAGGCCATCATCAAACAATCATGCCAAAAAGCGGGCATCGATTTGGAGCTCAAAAGTGTTCCGGCGGCAGTGTTCTTTTCGTCGGATGTCGCCAATCCAGACACCTATACCAAGTTCTACTGTGATCTTGAGATGTTCACCACCACCATGACCCAACCGGATGGTGAATATTTCATGAACCAGTATTGCTCCTGGCAGGCTGCCACCAAAGAAAACAAGTGGCAAGGTCGCAATATCACCCGCTGGCAAAACGCCGATTACGACCAGGCGTTTCGCGCGGCTGAAACCGAAATGGATCCGGTAAAGCGTGCGGCCCTCTTCGTCCGCATGAACGATTTGGTGGTTGAAAACCGTGTGGTGGTACCCATCGTCTTCCGGCCCCGGGTGCAGGGCATTTCCCTGAAGTTGTACGCGCCGGTATCGGGCTGGGATCTGGATTTTTGGCTGCTGAAGGACTGGTTTAAAGAAGCCTGATGCACGCTTTGTATTCATGATGGCAACACGGAGCTTTCGCTGATGGGTGCCTATCTGCTCAGGCGGCTGTTGATTGCCATTCCGAGCTTGATCGGCATCAGCATGGTTCTGTTCGCTGTGTTGGCATTGGCGCCGGGCGACCCGTTTGCGGAACTGGTCAGCAACCCCAATGTGCCCCCCGAAGTGCGCGACAACCTGCGCAAGTCATTTGGCCTGGACGACCCCATTCCCTTGCGTTATATGCGCTGGGCGGCGGCCATGGTTCAGGGCGATTGGGGGTTTTCCTTCATCAGCCGCATCAATGTCGACACATTGATCCTGCAGCGGATTCCCGTGACGCTCGTGGTGATTGGTTCAGCGCAGTTGCTGGCTTTGCTGATTGCGCTGCCGGTCGGTGTGATTGCGGCTGCGCGTCCTTATTCACTGTTTGACCGGATTGCCAACACGCTCGCCTTTGTCGGGTTTTCACTGCCTACTTTTTTCACTGGCATTTTGCTGATCCTGGTGTTCAGCATCCAGCTGGACTGGTTGCCCTTTGTTTACCGGGCGGATATCAGTGAAACCGGTTGGCGCTGGTGGTGGCAGCATGTGCGCCAGGCCATCATGCCGGTCACTGTGATCGGGCTGTTTTTGGCGGCGTCGATGACCCGCTTTGTGCGCTCGGCGGTGCTGGATGTGATCCGGTTGGATTACGTCACCACGGCCCGTGCCAAAGGCCTGGCCGAGCGCTGGGTGATCTTGAAACATGTGGTGCGCAACGCGATGATTCCGGTGGTGACGTTGGTGATGCTGCAAATGCCGGCCATTTTTGGCGGCGCCATCGTCACCGAGCAAATTTTCCGGGTGCCAGGTATCGGCTCGTTGCTGATCACTTCGATTTTGTCAAATGACACACCGGTTGTGATGGCCGTGACCTTTGTTTTTTCTTGTTTGGTGATCGCTTGTAATTTGATAGCAGATTTGCTTTATGCTTGGCTCGACCCCCGAATCTCCTTTAGCTGAATTGCCACAATTGGGCATGGCAGGCAATGCCGCGTTGGTCGGCAGTTTGCCGCCCCGTTCACTCGGTGCAGAAACCTGGAATCGGTTTCGTCACCATAAACTGGCTTTGGCGGGCGCGGTGTTGCTGGCCTTTATCGTGTTGGCCGTTTTGCTGGGGCCCCTGGTCTGGAAGCTGCCCATCAACGAAATTGATTTCAAGGCCAAATTGCAGGGCCCATCTTGGGCGCATCCTTTGGGCACCGATGATCTGGGGCAAGACTTGCTGGCCCGTATGTTGTACGGTGGCCGCATTTCCATCGCGGTTGGGTTTGCCGCCATGGTGATTGCCATTGTGGTGGGAGTTGTGATTGGCGCGATTGCCGGCATGTCACGTGGCTTGCTCGACAGTGCCCTGATGTGGTTGGCGGATTTGTTTTTGTCACTTCCGCAATTGCCTTTTCTGCTGTTGCTGATCTACCTGTTTCGCGATTCACTAAAGGCATGGGTGGGTGTGGAAGCGGGCGTGTTCATCATGGTGGTACTGGTCATAGGCGGTTTTCGCTGGATGCCCGTAGCGCGCCTGGTACGGGCGCAATTCTTTTCCCTGCGTGAAAAAGAATTTGTCGAAGCGGCGCGGGCGTTGGGGGCCAGCCCGATGCGGCAGGTGATCCGACATATATTGCCCAACTCCATGGGGCCGGTGATTGTGGCGGCCACGATCGATGTGGCGGCGGCCATCATTGCTGAATCAACATTGTCTTTTCTGGGCCTTGGATTTCCGCCAGATATTCCCACCTGGGGCCGGTTATTGTTTGACGCAAAGGATCACTTGGACTTTGCCCCGCATTGGGCCCTGTTCCCCGGTTTGGCGATATTTCTTACCGTGTTGTCGATTAATTACATCGGCGATGGGTTGCGCGATGCAATGGATCCCCGGAGGGTTCAGGGGTGAGTGCAGTTTCCCCCACCTCAGGTGGCGCGCATCACCTGTTGGAAATCAAGGGTCTCAAGACCCATTTTTCCACAGACGACGGCATGCTGCATGCTGTTGACGGCGTGGACCTGTACGTGGACAAAGGCGAAACCCTGGGCATCGTGGGCGAGTCCGGCTGCGGCAAAAGCGTGACGGCCATGACGGTGATGAAGCTGCTGGCCATGCCGCCCGCCAGGATTGTGGCCGGACAAGTGTTGTGGCAGGGCCGGGATCTGGTGCCCCTGACGGCAAAAGACATGGAGAAAATACGCGCCAAAGAAATCGCCATGGTGTTCCAGGAGCCCATGACCTCGCTGAACCCGGTGTACAGCGTGGGGGAGCAAGTCGCTGAAGTTGTTCGGTTGCATGAAGGCATGAGCCGCAAGCAGGCGCTTGATCGGGCGGCGGAAATGTTTGAGCTGGTGCGTATCCCTAATCCCAACCGGCGCCTGCATGATTACCCGCACCAGTTCTCGGGCGGCATGCGCCAGCGCGTGATGATCGCCATGGCCTTGTCTTGCAACCCGCAGCTGCTGATTGCCGATGAACCCACCACCGCGCTGGATGTGACCATTCAGGCCCAGATACTGGACCTCATGAACGATTTGAAAAGCCGCCTGGGCATGGCGGTGATGCTGATCACGCATGCCATGGGTGTGGTTGCCGAAACAGCCCAGCGCGTGGTGGTGATGTACGCCGGCAAGGTGATTGAGGAAGCCACCGTGCAAGATTTGTTTGCCAACCCGCGGCACCCCTATACGCAAGGGCTGATACGCTCCATTCCCCGCATCGACCGCGATGCCGGGCAGAAACAACGGCTCGAAACCATTGCCGGCACCGTGCCGCGTTTGATCAACCCCAAACCCGGTTGCCGCTTTGCGCCGCGTTGCAAGTTTGCGCAACCCGCCTGTTTGGTCGAAACACCTTTGCTGCGCGAAATTGGCCAGGGCCACAAAGTTGCCTGCATTCTCGATTGAACTGACCCATGGCTGAAACGCTGCTCAAAGTCAAAAACCTGGTTAAGCACTTTCCGGTGAAGGGGGGTGTTTTTTCAAAAACGGTCGACAAGGTGCACGCTGTTGATGGCGTCAGTTTTGAGATTGCCTCGGGTGAAACGCTGGGCATGGTGGGCGAATCAGGCTGTGGCAAGTCGACCACCGGGCGTTGTGTGTTGCGTTTGATCGCGCCGACATCGGGCCAGATCTGGTTTGATGGCAAGGACGTGACGGATGTCAACACGGTGCAATTGCGGGCGTTGGCGCGTGACATGCAGATCATCTTTCAAGACCCCTATGCCTCGCTGAATCCGCGTATGACAGTCGGTGATATTGTGGGTGAGGCGATGATCATTCACAAACTCGCCGCCGGCGCCAAAGAGCGCGACGAGCGGGTGGTGGAGCTGCTGGAAACAGTGGGGCTGCACCCGGATCACCTGCGCCGTTACCCCCATGAATTCTCGGGTGGGCAGCGCCAGCGGATCGGCATTGCCCGGGCGCTGGCCGTCAAACCCAAGCTCATCATTTGCGATGAACCGGTTTCTGCGCTCGATGTTTC
>JANOWY010000161.1:0-2178 GCA_031418135.1 Rhodoferax sp.
TCAAGGAAGAAAACCGAATGCAGAAAACCAAATACCGCGCTTGACTAATTTGGAAGTCCCTGTAGCATGGGTTAGGCCGTGGAATCCAAAACCGTCTGGTTGCCACCCCCGGTTTTGGCGGCTTCCAGGGCACGAACAGCACGTTGCGCCAATGTGGTGCTCTGCTCATTCGACACAGTACAGGCCACGCCAATACTCACCGTCAAGGGCCGATGCCGCCACTGGATGGCATTCACCGCCTTGCGGGCCCGTTCAGCGACGATCTTCGCCGACTCCAGCGGCGTATCGGGCAACACCACCGCGAATTCGTCGCTCTGATACCGCACAACGTAGTCGTAGGCCCGGGCATACGATTTCAGAACCTGGGCAACCTGTTGCAACACCTCGTCACCCCCGACCCGGCCAAACTCGGTGTTGTAGGCTTTGCAATGGTCTACATCCACCATCACCAGCGACAGCGCCTGTTTGGAGCGCCCGGTGCGGGCGGCCTGTTGCTTCATGATGCGGTCAAACGCGCTGCGGTTCTTCAAGCCGGTCAACGCATCGGTGGCGCTTTGCTCAAAAACCAGCGCATTCATTTCATCGAGCTGCTCCTGAACCACGGCGAGTTGGTGTTTCGTATCACGCAGTTCGGCCAGCGCGCCTTCCAGCATGTTGAAGGCTTCTTCGGCATCCATCGTGGGCAAGATTGAGTCCATGCGGCAAGTTCCGTTTAATCGTTACCCCGCATGATAAAGGGTCAACTTGCAAAACACCAAAAGCCGCTGGCGCTGCTGGCACCCATCCACAGCGCCCAGACCGATCCCAAGGCCAACACCAGCCCGGCCAAACGAACGCCCCAGATGTGCAGATTTGCTGTCGGGCGGCGGTGCATGAGCTTTTGGATGACTGCCGTGCCACCCATCATCACCACGGTGGAGCCCAGGCCAAACAGCATCATCGTCATGCCGCCGTTGAAGGCGCTGCCCGACAACAATGCCACCAGCAAGGCTGAATACAGCAGGCTGCAAGGCATAAGCGCCCACAGGCAACCCAACACGAATGGCGTGCCCTGCCCCCAGCGGCTGGCGACCGGTTTGACGCGGCTCCAAACCCGTCGCCCGGCGGCTTCCACCCAGGCTGGCTGGCGTGCAGCCGCCAGCATCCAGAAACCAAACGCAAACGTACCCAGCAACAACACCGTCCAGACCGGTCGCAGCACACTGGTGCGTTCGGCCAGCCACCCCACACTTTGGGCTGAGGCGCCTGCCACAGCCCCCAACAGGGTGTAACCCGAAACTCGGCCCGCATGGAACACCCCCATTGCTTTGGGGGAGGTAAGACCGACTGCCCTACCCAAACCGGCGCAGGCCAAGCCACACATGGCCAAGCAATGCGGCCCGCCTGCCAGGCCCATGAGCAGGGCTGTCAAAACGAGTGCACTGGTTGTCATCACATTAGACCGTCAGCAGCGGCTGGGCATTTCAGGAGCAGACAGAGGCCGAACAAAGGCACGTGCAGAAGCTCAACCTTCCTGGGTGGCCGTAGCAGGTGCCAGCCACAGCGTCAAGGCGCTGGAGGCACCAGTCACTGCCCAAAAAACCAAAAAAGCCATGGCATACGTGGTTTTGCGGGTCATTTCCAGCGTGGCCTCCGTTTGAAATAAATCACCCGGGTCGATCATTCCAAAAACCAGCATCTCCAACACACAGGCCAGCAGGAAAGAAGGCCACAAGACACTCATGATTCGGGTCGATAACATAGCGGGCTCCAAGGGTTCAATTGGCGGGCAACCGGAGTGGCGCAGCTGGGTTGGCGCGGGTGGCCGGCAAATGCCTAGCGCGCCCCCGTTTTGGACGGTACCACCGAGCCGGTGGCGGCATGGTTGCGGGCCTGGTGCGCAGCAGTGCGGTTGGCATCGGCCTGTTCTTGACTGACTACAGGGTCTGGAATCATCAAGGCCAGCGCCAAGGTGATGAAGCTGGCCACCACCACCACCGCCGGGCCGCCCCACACCATCCAAACCAGGCCAAAACGCCACCATGGCGCACCGGCACCGGGTGTTGCAGGCGGGCTTGGCGCAGTGGCGTCGGCTGGGTCTTTTGCAGGCACAGACATAGAAGCTGAGGTTGGCGCGGCTGCATCAACCGGCGTGAATAGTGTGGCCATGGGTTGTCCTTATCGGGGCGCAAAAAAAGT
>JANOWY010000162.1:0-4361 GCA_031418135.1 Rhodoferax sp.
GCATCGGGCCAGCAGGCAGCACCCCGGTTCAATGCTGCATCATGAAGCGGTCAACCAATAGCGTAAAAAATTTGTTTTATGAAAATTAATGACCATAAAAAAATATTATTTACAATAATATTGATAGCTAATTATGCAATATTTAATTCAACAAATGCGCAAAATACTAATAGTGAAATTGGCAGAATAAATAAATCTGATCTTGCCCGCGTCGCAAGCCATGCTGTGGCCACCGAATGGATGGCCTTGGCTCTGAATTTGATTCAACAAACGCCCGGGTTCAGCCCGCCTGTCGCAGCGCGTGCCTTGGGTTATTTGGGGCTTACTTTGTATGAGTCAGTTGTGCCTGGCATGCCCGAGCGGCAAAGTCTGGCTGGGCAACTCAACGAGCTCAGCAGCCTGCCGTGGGCGCAACCCGACGAGCCCTTGCACTGGCCCACAGTGGCCAATGCCGCCCTGGCCACTATGTCGCGCATGATGTTCCCCACCGCGACGGCTGAAAACAAGGGTCGCATTGATCAGCTCGAACGCAGCTTGCCGCTCAAGCTCAGCGCCGACTTTGACCCGGTGGTGCGCACGCCTGAAGTCATCAATCGTTCAGAATCTTTCGGCAAACTGATGGCCATGGCCGTCATGACCTGGGCCCGCACTGACGGCGGTCATGCCGCTTGGGCCCCGCTGCGGCGAGACCAGGCCAACTACCTGCCACCCAGCGGGCCGGGGCAATGGTCAGCCACGCCGCCCGTGTTTTCACCGCCTCTGTTGCCGTTGTGGGGCCAAAACCGTCCGTTTGTGCTGAAAACCGCCGCCGATTGCCCCGCGCCGCCGCCGCCGCCGTTCTCGGAAGCGGCTGATTCCGCTTTTTACGCAGATGCGAAGGAGGTGTTGGCTGTCAGCAATGCCGCCACCCAGGCGCAGCGCCAGTTCGCACTCTACTGGGCCGACGACCCGCTCAAAACCCCCACGCCTGCCGGCCACTGGGCCTTTATTGCGGGCGATGTATTAAAGGCCCGCAGAGCCAGTTTGGCTGATGCCGCGCAAATCTATGCACAACTGAACATCGCCATGTCCGACGCGTTTATCGCCGCCTGGCACACCAAATACAGCCTGAACGTGATGCGCCCGGTTACCTATATCCAGCTTGGGCTGGACAGCAATTGGGTGCCGCAGCTCCTGCACACCCCGCCCTTCCCCGAATACCCCAGCGGCCACTCGGTGCAATCGAGCGCAGCGGCAGCGGTGCTGGCCAGCACCTTCGGAGCCAACACGGCCTTCACCGACAACACCCACAATGATCGCGGTTGGGGCCCGCGCCCGTTTCCCAGCTTTACCTCCGCCGCCAACGAGGCCGCGTTATCTCGCCTGTACGGCGGCATTCACTACCGCTTTGGCGTGGAAGGCGGGCAGGTACAGGGGCGTTGTGTGGGTGAGCGGGTGCTGGCGCTAAAAATGAACCGGGAGCCGGGGCGCTGAAATAGGGGGCACTGATCGCCACCGCGTTTGACGGGCGATGACTGACGGGGCAATACCGGGGCAGAAGCTCCGCGCTTTGGGCTACGAGCAGCGGCGCCCACTGCAACGACTAGCCAGGCTGTGTCCACAGCTGCTGGTTCGGGGTGCTTTGCCCTTCGCGACGATCAGCCGCCGCCTTGGGCTGCCTCCTGCGCCGTTAACAAGCGAAAACGGCGAGTCCAAACCCCACCCCAAGGGAAACTCCCAATCCCTGCCCAATTAAGCCCACCGATAATTTGTGCATCGCCTGAACTAAGGCGATGTTATTTCAACCACCGAGCCATGCAAATGGCCAAACTGACGGAGACTTCAATGCACATCAAACACACTTTGACAGCCCTTGCCCTGGGCCTGACTGCCATGGGCGCCATGGCGCAAACCATCGGCGTGAGCTGGTCCAACTTCCAGGAAGAGCGATGGAAAACCGACGAAGCAGCGATGAAAACCCAACTTGAAAAGTCAGGTGCCAAATACATCAGCGCTGACGCTGGCGGGTCCCCTGAAAAACAACTGGCCGACATTGACAGCCTGATCTCCAAAGGCGCCAAGGCGCTGATTATTCTGGCCATGGACAAAGATGCCATCTTGCCGGCCGTCAACAAAGCCAATGCGCAAAAAATCCCGGTGGTCGCTTATGACCGCCTGATCGAAGCCCCTGGCGTGTTCTACATAACCTTTGACAACGTCGAAGTGGGCCGCATGCAGGCCCGCGCCATTTTGGCAGCCAAACCCAAAGGCAACTACGTGATGATCAAGGGCTCACCGACCGATCCGAACGCCAATTTCCTGCGGGGCGGCCAGCAGGAAATCATCGACGCAGCAGTCAAAAAAGGCGACATCAAGATTGTGGGTGAAGAGTACACCGACGGCTGGAAGCCAGAAGTCGCCCAGAAAAACATGGAGCAGATCATTACCAAAAACGCCGGCAAGATTGACGCGGTGGTGGCATCCAACGACGGCATGGCCGGCGGTGTGGTTGCAGCGTTGACAGCCAAGGGCATCAAGGGCGTGCCGGTGTCAGGCCAGGACGGCGACCACGCCGCGCTGAATCGTGTGGCCTTGGGCACCCAAACGGTGTCGGTCTGGAAAGACTCGCGTGATCTGGGCCGTGACGCAGCCGCTGCCGCTGTGGCCCTGGCCAATGGCAAAAAAGTGACCGGTGCCACCAAATGGGCCGGCGGCGAGAAGAAGGTTGAGTTGCAGGCGCAGTTCCTCAAGCCTCTGCCCGTCACCATCAAAAACCTCGATGCCGTCCTGAAAGCGGGCTGGATCAAGAAAGACGTTTTGTGCAAAGGTGTGGACAAAACGGGTCCGGCTGTTTGCAAATGATGGTTTGACATGACAGCGCGAAACTGCGGGCCCATTGCCCGCAGTTTCATTTCTGCCATCCAATTCCACTCCCAAATCATCGGTGTAGGTCGTTGCGCCTCCTTGCCGTGCTTTTGCACTGTCTTCGTCGGCACGCCTGCTACACCGATGATTTTGGAATGGAATAACTTTCGGGGAGAAAGTCGTGAATCAGGCTTTGACAAGTCTCAAACAGGCCGCCATCGACTGGCGCCTGGTGCTCATGAGTTCGGTTTTGGTTGCCGTGGCGGTGGTTTTCAACGCCCTGTCAGACGGTATTTTTTTGTCGCCTGAAAACCTTTACAACATTGCCCAGCAAACGGCTGTGGTGGGAATTGTTTCCACCGTGGTGGTGCTGGTGATCGTGGCCCGGCACATTGATTTGTCAGTCGGCTCGGTAATGGGGTTTGTGGGTGTGCTGATCGCCACGCTGATGTACAGCAAGGGCTGGAGCTGGCCCGAAGCGTCTCTGGCCGGTTTGGCCCTGGCGATTTTGGTTTCGATGTACCAGGGTGCCTTGACGGCGATGCTCGGGGTTCCGTCGTTTGTGGTCACCCTGGGTGGTTTGATGTCGTTTCGCGGCGCGGCGTTTCTGGTTGCCGATGGCAAGACCCAGCCGGTGAATGACGAATTCTTCCAGCGCTTCGGTGGCGGTTACGACGGTTCCATCGGTGTCAGCGCCAGTTGGTGGGTGGCCGGCCTGATGTGCCTGGCGCTGTTGTGGGTGGCTTTTCGCAAACGTACGGCCAATGATGCGTATGGCGTGGCCAACAACCCGCTGTGGGTGGATATCGTCGTCGCCCTGGTGCCGATCGCCATCGTGCTGATGTTCACGGCCACCATGAACGCCTACAAAATTCCGAATAAAGATGCCCCGCAGGGCATACCGGTGCCGGTGTTGATTTGGGCGGCGGTGGCGTTTTTTATGTCTTTCATCGTCCATCGTACGCGTTTTGGTCGGTATGTGTATGCGATGGGCGGCAACCCGGAAGCCGCTGCACTGGTGGGTATTCCGGTGCGCCGGGTCACCTTGATGCTTTTTGCGCTGATGGGCGCATTGATTGCCATTGCCTCCATGGTGTCGATCGCGCGCCTCAACGCGGGCACCAATTCACTGGGCACCGGCATGGAGCTGTATGTTATCGCCGCAGCGGTGATTGGCGGCACCGCATTGGCAGGGGGCAGCGGCTCCATTTTGGGTTCGGTATTGGGTGCGCTTATCATGCAAAGCATCGACAGCGGCCTGCTGCTGCTCGATATCCCGATTGGCTGGCGCTACGTCATCATTGGCCAGGTGCTGATCGTGGCGGTGGTGTTTGACGTGCTGTACCGCCGGTTCACTGGGGATACGGCATGAGCAGCGCTACTTTGAACCCTGTCGAACATACCCCTGAAAAACCGCCCGTAGATCGTTCCAGGTGCCTTGTAGAACTGCGCAATATCCGCAAAGCCTTTGGCGGCGTGCTTGCTGTTGATGACGTCAGCATGACCCTGTACCCTGG
>JANOWY010000163.1:0-5165 GCA_031418135.1 Rhodoferax sp.
AGATCAACTTGAGGTATCCGGGGCAGTACTTTGATGAGGAGTCGAATCTTAGTTACAACTACTTTAGAAGCTACCAACCTACTCAGGGTAGGTACACGCAGAATGATCCCATCGGGCTCGCTGGGGGATCGAATCGGTTTGCGTATGTGGGTGGAAATGCATTGAGTTTCACTGACCCATTAGGTTTGCAACACGACGCGCGGCCACGCAGGCCGGGGTGGCCAGACTTCATGCAACCTACTCAACCAAGTCGAAATTGTGTCACTGCCGAATGTGCTGCTGGCTTGCGTCCAACACCATCTGAAAATCGCAACACTTCGGAGATAGAAAATGGTCAATGCCGCTTGGTTTGCGGTATGACTGCGGGGCCGATAGTGAATGCTTGCCTTAAATTCGGTGGGATGACGACTATAGGCAGCCAGCTAGTTGGTCGCTATGGAACTGCGGATTTTTGTCAAAAAGTTTGTGAGTAGCCTGTGCATAAAAGACCCTTTTATCTTACGTGTCCGAAGTGTGGGCATTTGCGCTTTGTCTTGCCGGTTGTTAAAACCTATCGGTGCGCTTCATGTGGGTCACAGTTGCGGGTTCGCAGTCAAGGAAGTTATCTGGTTGAGTCCATGCTCTTGGCTCCTGTGTCTTTACTTCTGTATTGGTCAGCGGCTTCCATTCTTCATTCGCGGGGATTGGATCGTGAGGCAGCCCAAGGCTGGGGCATCTTGGTCGCGTTCGTGATCAGTCTGCCATGCTATGCGGCCATACGGCCATATTTGGTTGGCATTGAATGTATTGACTCTGAGGCAAAAGATGAAAACCTGGCAAAAAGAGATCAAGGAGTCAACGGGGGTGAGTCTTAACGAAACAGAGGCCGACTTTTCAATATCGCATTACGTCAAACCATGTCACCTGTCCGTACCTCTCGTACGCGTGCGCATCCGAGCAAGTGCCCCATTCGCACACTCACCACCCAACGCACCAACGCCCAAGGCAACCCGGTCACGTCAACGGCAAACAGCCAAATCAACTACTCCCTGGATCAAAACGGCAACCTCACCAGCGATGGCCTGCGTTTGTTTGAATACGACGGCCAAAACCGCCTGGCCAAAGTACTGGTCAGCCAAAGCGCTGAAGCCTCAAAAATCACCTACCTGCACAACGCCCTGGGCCAACGCGTCTTCAAAAGTGAACCCCAAGTCGCCCAAACCGCCCCGGATGAAGCCACGCTGGGCTTGAGCTTCATCGACTGGCTCAAGAAAAACTTCGGCTGGCTGTTTACCCAAGCCCAGGCCAACGCCACCCTGGGCCAAAGCTACGTGTATTCGGATGACAACCTGGGCAGCACCCCGGTACTGCTGGGTGAATACGGCAATGGCGGCAACAAAAGCGCTGGGCGCATTGAATACATCTACCTGCCCACCGAAGACGGGCAAACCATGCCGATTGGCCTGATGAAAGCCAACCGCTTCTACGCCATCCAGGCCGACCACCTCAACACCCCGCGCCTGATTCGGGACGATGCCTACAAACCCGTATGGCAATGGGCCTACAGCGCCTTTGGGGACAACAAGCCAACGGGGCTTCTGAAAGCCACCCCTAACCCCAAGGCGGCGATCACCAACCAGCCAGTGCTGCTGAAGGCCACGAACCCGCTGGAGATCAACTTGCGGTATCCGGGGCAGTATTTTGATGAGGAATCCAATCTCAACTACAACTACTTCCGCTCTTACCAGCCGACGCAGGGAAGATACACGCAGAGCGATCCCATAGGTCTTGCTGGGGGCTGGAACACGTACGCATACGTGGGAGTAAATCCCCTAAGTTTTACTGACCCTACTGGTTTGATTTGTGAATACTCTCAGAGCGGACGGACATTCATTTGCACAAATGCTGCGGGCCAAACGTATGCCTCATGCACAGGGTATTCGGGTAACGGTCAAGGATTGAATAATCCTGCTGCACAAAACCAGCCGAATGTTGGCCCTCTGCCGCAGGGCAGCTACACAGTAGGGGGTACTACCAATCGCCGAGGACCAACACTCGTCCGTTGATACCTGACCCAAGCAACAACATGTATGGTCGCGCAGGGTTCCTGCTTCATGGTGATAACGCTGCACTCAACAATACCGCCTCGGAAGGCTGCATCATTATTCCTCCCCAGTGCCGTACTGCTGTGCCCGTTGGTGAAACCGTGGTGGTGAGGCCATGAAAAACTTCGCTCAGTTGTTATCGGCTTCGGTCTACGTACTCGCAACATCGTGTGGCGCGCAAACGCTGCCTGAGGGTTTGTTCTCGATTGGTAAATTTGAGCTTGGAAAAGCAACGATCAGTGATGTACAGACGTATTTCGGCCCATCTGAATTACGCCCGCTAGAACTGGGCGATGGCCCTGATAAAGGGGTGTGTTACTCCAACGGTAATACAGCATCTTCACCAACCATAGTTTTTGAAACTGGTGCTCTTGGTGGATGGAAAGAAATTACGGCCTATCGGTTAACAAAAAGGCATAAACGAAAATGCGAGCCTACGGCAATCTCTATTGCAGAACTGTCAACGGGCAACGGTTTACGCTTGCTGTCGGATAGACGTGCTGCAATACAGGCGCTCAATACACCACCATCTAAGTCACCCACAACGACACGCGTGGAGCAGGTTTATCAACGAAAGGCAACGCCTGAAGAAGCTAATCGAACTCGTAAAGCATATCCCGATGCAACGGATTTTGCGTATGGTGTTGTGGACACGATTGAGGTGCGCTTCAAAAATAATGTTGTCAATGACTTGTATGTGAAGAGGCTTGTTTTTTATTGAAATCAGCGGCCTGTTTCTCTCTTAATCAAAACAAAAAAAGCCACCCACAACCCCTGCCAGCCGCTAAAGCTGTGGGGTTCGGGTGGCTTCTTCTTTTAGCCGCTGGTGATTCGGTGTTACGTCCTCTTGCGCGGCCCCACCTTGATCGCCTTTGCCGCCTTGTTGAAAGCAAGGGTCATGAAAGCAAGGGCCAGGTCTTTCAAAATCGCAACACGGAAACCATACGCCTCATGACCTTTAAAACCGTGAAGCCAGTCCGAACCCACCGTAAACGTGCCCGCCCGCAGACGTGCATCCAGCGCACCAACGCCCAGGGCAACCCAATCACGGCAGCAACAAGCAGCCAAATCACCTACGGCCTGGATGCAGCAGGCAACATCACCAGCGACGGCCTGCGTTTGTTTGAATACGACGGCACCAACCGCCTGGCCAAAGTGCTGGTCAGCCAAAGCGCTGAAACCAGCAAAGTCGCTGGTTATGGGTGTCTCGCCTCAAACGCCAATCGCAGCCGCTCTGTGAAATCTGACTCGGGCAGGGCCGCCACCATGGCGGCCCAACCGGCCAGCAGGCGTTTTGCCCAGCCGGCACCTCGGTTGACGACAGCTTGCCACGTGTCAATCAGCTGGTCTGCATCGTGCTGCAGCAGGTAATCAATCAGCGCAGCGGCCTGCACCACGTCTTTGTTGGCTTTCACCCGTTGCGCCATCGGGCGTTCGCCATGGACGATCAGTTTGTGCAGCGCGAAGCGTTGCGGCTGCGGCACATTCACCACCACCGGGCCATTGCGTGTCAACAGGGTGGCCCGCATCGGATCTTCCAGTGAGAGCTCCATGAACTTGAGCGGTTGCAGCGTCAGGTTCAAGGCGGGCAGGTGAACGGGTTTGTCACCCGAGCGCCCGACGCTGGTGAGGAAGTCGAGGTCAAAGTCGGGTTCGTCGGGCTTCTTGAAGGTGGTGTTGCTCAGAACAGGAATAAACCCCATGCCCAGTGAATCAATCGCAGCGCGCCCGTCGAATGTCAGATTGGCGGGCAAGGCGACTGAGAGGTTTTTGCCGGCAGGCGCAAAATCCAAATCAAGCGTGAAGGCCCCGCTTGTCCAGCGTACCCCAAAGTGGTTTTGGTAGGCCAGAAACGCGTGGGTGCCCACCAGAATTCCGCCGGCGTTGAAAAAACCGTAATCACGCAGGCGTTCAACCACGCGGGCGTGTTTGAGCGGGATGTCGGTGCAGCCGTATTCGATGGCGGCGCGGGCCATTTTGAGCAGTGCCACCTGCCCAGACCGGCGTTGTGGGTCGGCATGCGCTGCCATCAGCGCGCGTGTGGGCGGGTCGTCCGGGCCCACATAAACTTGCTGCGGCACGCCATGGGGCAGCTTGACCTGGTAATACCAGTAGTCCCGTTGCCCCACGGTTTTTTTTGAAAACCCGCCCGGCAAATCCGAAATGGAACGACGCAGATCTGCCTGGCGCGCAGCAGTGTCAAGCCCGGCGAATGCAGCCTGGGCGGCGGCGGTGACGTCGTCGTAACGGGGTTGGGGCGCGGGCACTATACTTCCTAAAAATTTTAGGTAGTATAAATCACTGCTCGCTATAACAACCGCGCCAAATACCGCCCCGTATGGCTGACCGGATTCGCCGCCAGATCTTCTGGCGTGCCCACGCCCACCACCTCGCCGCCACCTGAGCCGCCTTCGGGGCCCATGTCGATCAGCCAGTCGGCGGTTTTGATGACATCCAGGTTGTGTTCGATCACCACGATGGTGTTGCCGGCGTCGCGCAGTTGGTGCAGCACTTTGAGCAGCAAATCGATATCTGCAAAGTGCAACCCGGTGGTCGGTTCGTCCAATATGTACAAGGTGCGGCCGGTGTCCCGTTTGGAGAGTTCCAGCGCCAGCTTCACGCGCTGCGCCTCGCCGCCTGAGAGCGTAGTAGCGCTTTGCCCGAGGCGGATGTACGAGAGGCCGACGTCCAGCAAGGTTTGCAGTTTTCGGGCGAGGGTTGGCACGGCATTCAAAAACTCGTAAGCCACCTCGACCGTCATGTCCAGCACCTGGGCGATGTTTTTGCCTTTGTACTGCACCTCCAGCGTTTCGCGGTTGTAACGCATGCCGTGGCATACGTCGCAGGGTACATAAACGTCGGGCAAAAAGTGCATTTCGACCCGTTTCACCCCGTCGCCCTGGCAGGCTTCGCAGCGGCCCCCGGCCACATTGAAGCTGAAGCGCCCTGGGCCGTAGCCGCGTTCGCGCGCCATCGGCACTTCGGCCATCAGCTCGCGGATGGGCGTGAACAGGCCGGTGTAGGTGGCCGGGTTGCTGCGCGGCGTGCGGCCAATCGGCGATTGGTCCACGCTGATGACCT
>JANOWY010000164.1:0-4749 GCA_031418135.1 Rhodoferax sp.
GAACGGCGCTTCAAACGCGGTGGGGGACACGTACGCAGCCGCCCTGGGTGTTGCGCTGCTGAACGTCGTAGAGGGAACCGAACTCGAATCAGCCGCCCTGGGTGTTGCGCTGCTGCTCGTCGGTATGGGCGCAAGACTCAGGGCCCCGGGTTGCGCTGCTGACCGTCGCAGGGGCACTGCGCAGCTGAACGCCGCGCCGAAACACCACTCAACATAATTTTGTAAGGCATTTCCCTACACGCCCTTCATCCCAAGGCTGACGGGTTCGTTTAGACACAAACCGTACATTCAGTTTCATGTCCCAAGCCCGCAGTGTGTCTGTAGGCGGACCATTTGACGAAATTGCAGGAGTACGGACCATGATGAACGCAACCGCTGTGCCAGGCACCCATTACCACCGTATCCAAACCGTTGATGCCACCTTGCCTGCGCCCGCGCTGCCCAACGGCCAGCCTCTGCCGGTCGAGCAATTGCCTTTCACGGTGCGGCTGGTGCACGATTCGCAAGACCTTGAAAAAGCCGTGCAAATACGCCATTCGGCTTACGCCCGCCACCTTCCCGAATTTGCCCGCAGCCTGAAAACGGCCGAACGCGAAGACACTGAAACCGGCGTGACGGTGCTGCTGGCCGAATCCAAACTGGACGGCTCACCGCTGGGCACCATGCGCATCCAGACCAACCAGTTCAAACCACTGGTGCTGGAACAATCGATCGAACTGCCAGCCTGGATGATGGGCAAACGCCTGGCCGAGGCAACACGCCTGGGCGTGACTGATGGCAAGGGCGGCCGCCTGGTCACCACCGTGATGTTCAAGTCGTTTTACCTGTATTGCAAACAGATCGGGGTGGACTGGATGGTGATTGCCGGGCGCGCCCCGCTGGACCGACAGTACGAACGCCTGCTGTTCACCGACGTGTTTCCCGGCATTGGTTACATCCCTCTGGCGCATGCCAGCAACCTGCCGCACCGCGTGATGTGCAGCGAAACCGCTACCGCCGAGGCCCGCTGGACAGCGGCCAAAAACCCGCTGTTTGATTTTGCTTTCCGCACCCACCATCCGGACATTCTGGTGGCCGAGCGGCGCCGCGCCTTGTTGACGACCGATCAAATGAACAACAAGCTGGCTGCCAACAAATCGGCCTATACACAGTAAGACAGGTCAGCCCAGTGACGGTTGCCAAGGGTTCTTTACAACACTTGCGCTCAGGGAAAACACGCAAGCAAATCAGGTTTCACTTTATTTGTCAGTGGTAACCCCATGATTTAATTGTTGTTTATTGCTCACGTTATCCCCATCGCTTGACGTGTTCGCTTGTGACAAGGTGCGCCACGGTGTAACCTTGTGCTCTATCAACTTTGTAGTGTCAAACGGTTGGCAGGCAAAGTCAAAACAGCGGTGTCAGAACCCGAATTGGCGGGTTTTGTCATTTGGGGCTCATGAACAAGATTATTCAGCAATCAGTTGTGTGGCAGCGTCGCCTGCGCCGGGTCAACCGACGCCTGGACACGCTGCTGTACCTGTTGGCGGCGTATGCGGTACCGCTGTTCATTGCGCTTTTGTCCATCCTGGCCCTGCTCGTCTGGAAAAACCAAAACACCCTGGTTGAACCCCTGAAGCTGGAGTTTCGGGCGATTGACGGCGGTTCACTGGTCACCACACCCCAGCAGGCATTGCCACTGTTGCAAGGAGCCCGCTATGTGCTGCACGCCGATACTCAAATGTCTGAGGCACCGCATTGGCTTGGCCTGAACGTGCCGGCAAATCAATCTGGCAAACCGGTTTCGCTCGAATTCCCTTCCCGTCATGCCAAAAAAATCGCGTGTTGGGCCGGGCCCGAGTTCAAGCTGCTGGGCCGGGGTAGTGAGCAGGCTTTAACCGGGGTCGTCACGTCGGTCAAATCGGGCTATGAGCTCAATTTGGGTGCGTCTGCGGCCGCACAAAATATCGTTTGTTGTATTGAATCGGTAGGCCCTGCCCGGATATCGGTGGCGCAGTGGTATTCAGCAGATTTGCAGGCCAGCGCCCAAGACTTTCATCGCCGCTCGGGGCTGCTGGATGGCGGCATCCTGATTTTGGCGCTATTTGTGCTGATTACAGCGGTGATCAACCGCAGCGGCCTTTACATGATCTTCGCCGCCTGGCTGGTTCTGAACCTGCGCATGGGAGGCCTCTCGGCCGGGTGGGACACCCAGTGGTTGGGTACGGTGGTACCGTTCGAATGGCTGCAGCAAATGCGTTTGCTCACCACCGCGCTGTATTACACCGTTTCACTGACCCTGTTCGTGGCGCTGTTCCGCGAAGAAATCGACAAGGTGGGTACCTTGTGGATGCTGCGCATCGCGCAGTGGCTGGGCTTGCCGTTGCTGGCGCTGTCCTTAATGGTGTCTTACCAGACATTTCTGCCCTTTTTGTGGGCCTGCACCGGGTTGATGATCGGCATCCTAATGCTGACCATGGCGCTGATTCTGCGCAAAACCCAATCCACCGTGGCGATGTGGTACGCCGGATCCGTCACCATCACCATTGCCGCGCAATTGTTTGAGGTGTTGGCGGCAGCGCTGGGGCTGAAAGATTTGCTGGGTGCCTTCAACAGCGTTACCGCTGCTCTCTCTTCCAGCATTTTGGCGGCCCTGGCCATCGCCGCGCAAATGCGCGAAGAACACAACAAGCGCCTGGAGGTGCAAGCCGAGTTGCAACACACCTATGAAGCCATGCCGATTGGGCTGTTTTCGCTCGACCTGCGCGGCCGTTTCATCAGCGCCAACCCGGCCCTCAAACGCATGCTGGGGGCCACCAACCTGCTGGATGCCAGCGGCCATACCTGGCAACGTTATTTTGCGGGCGGTGCCTGGACGCAACTGCACAACCTGGTGCACACGCAAAAAGACGGCGAAATGGAGTTGCGCGGCCGCACACCGCTGACTGACAAAACCGAGCCCAATCGCTACCTGGTGAAGGCCACGCTCGCGCGTGACCGTATTGAGGGTTCGTTGCAGAACATCACCGAAAAAGCCAAAGCCACCGAAGAATTATTGTTCCTGGTCAACAACGATCCGCTTACCAAGGTGCTGAACCGCCGGGGTATCGAAAAAGCGCTTGATGCCGCGATGGCTGAGTTGGCCATGGGCAAACCGCTCGCGCTGGCTTACCTGGATCTGGACCGCTTTCGGCTCATCAATGACCTGTATGGCCACAACGCCGGGGACGATGTGCTGCAGCAGGTTTGCGAACGGGTCACGCACATGATCTCCGGGGCCATCCATTTCGGGCGGGTCGGTGGCGACGAATTTGTGCTGGTCATGCCCGACACCAAAATGCCGGTGGCTGCGCTGATTTGCCGGGGCATTATTGACTCCTTGGGGAACACGCCCTACCGCGTGGGTGACCGCGCCTTTCACGTGCGCGGCTCCATCGGCCTGATTGAAGTGAGCGCGGAAATGCAGGTGAAAGACGCTGTTTCCACCGCAGACCGTGCCTGCCATGACGCCAAAGCCGGCCAGAGCGATGGCCTGGTGATTTACGAGCGCAACGCCAACGCGTTTGACCAGCACGACGCCGAACTCAAGCTGGTGGAACAACTCTCCACCAGCACGGCCACCAACGGCCTATTTGTCATGATGCAGCCCATCATGTCGCTCTCGAGCCCGCACGCCTCACTGAACTTTGAGGTGCTGCTGCGCATGAGGGGCGAAGACGGCAACCTGATCCCCACCGACCGCCTGATCGCTGCCGGTGAAAAAAGTGGCCGCATGAGTGTGATCGACCGCTGGGTGCTAACCACTACGTTGGCCTGGCTAAACCAAAACCATACCTTGCTCAAACACACCAAGTTTGTCTGCATGAACTTGAGCGGCGCTTCGCTGAACGACGAGAAATTTTTGCAAGACGTGTATTTGATGCTGGAGCAAAACATCAACGTGGTGCGGCACTTGTGCCTGGAGATCACCGAAAGTGTGGCCCTGCATGACCTGAACAACACGCGGCGGTTTGTGGACAAGGTGCGCAGCTTTGGCGCCAAGGTCGCACTCGATGATTTCGGCGCCGGTTACACCTCGTTCTCGTACCTCAAAGAACTGACCGCCGATTTGCTGAAGATTGACGGCAGCTTTATCGTCAACATGAACCGCCACCCGGCCAATGTGGCGATCGTGGAGGCCATTGTCAGCCTGGCCCGCAACCTGGGCATGAAAACCATCGCCGAATGGGCTGAAGACGCCGGCACGGTGCAAACGCTGATCGAAATCGGGGTTGATTACGTACAGGGTTACGTGGTGGCCCGACCGCAAATGCCCGACAAGATCATCGCGGCGCGTTCATCTGCCGATTTCATTGTGGACGAAGACCTCACCGTCATGGTGAACATGCTGGGCGAGCCCGAAGACCGCATCTCGCAGGTCGATTTGTTTGACTCCAGCAGCGTGTTGGCCAGCCTGCACTGAAATGGGTTGCTCTGTAGCCACTTGACGCAGTTGCACAGGGGCCGTTTAGCGCGATGACAGAACGACCCTCGCTGGCCAGATGGATGTCACGGCGCCGGGCCTCATGGTGCGGATTCGCGCCGCCTGGGGGCGGCACTCCCGCAGCCACCCACCCCGGTGTCATCGGCCCACCCCGACGCCTCACTGAAGCCTCACTGAAGCCTCACTGAAGCCTCAACAAAACCTCACCATTACGCCCTCAACGCCCTTTTGAGTTCCGCCTCGACCTCAGGGCGCTCAGCGAACGGGCCGGTGGGGTTGCGGGCTTG
>JANOWY010000165.1:0-34003 GCA_031418135.1 Rhodoferax sp.
ATTTTTTAAAAAAATAAAATAAGTCAATTGTTCTCGTATCAATTGCACAATAAGCTATTTATGTTATAGTAATTTTTATTAAAAAATATTATATAATTTTTAAAAAACAAAAATAAGTAACTATTTTTTAAACCGGCCAAACCACCCCGCTGTCATTCAAAATCGCGTCCAGCGGCTCGTCGTGCGGCTCGGGTTCAAACTCGTCCAGGTAACCGCCGGTGTAACCCAGCCCCACGGTAAAAGGCTTGGGCTGCAACTGGGCCAGGGTGCGGTCATAAAAACCGCCGCCATAACCCAGGCGGTAGCCGCCAATGCCGTAACCCACGCAGGGCACAAACAGCAAGGTCGGCACGATGATTTCCGTGTCTTTGGGTTTGGGGATGCCGTAGGCGTCTTCCTGCATCGGGCAGCCGGGGTACCAGGCGTGGAAGGTGAGCGTTTTGTGCACTTTGTCGACCACGGGCAGGCCGATGCGGCGCGGCTCGGGCTGGTCGATCAGTTCACCGTCTTCCTTCCAGCGGTGCAGCGCCGGCAGCGGGTCAAACTCGCCGTGGATGGGCCAATATGCGCCAATCACCACGTCTTTGCGGCCCACCAGCCAGATGCGCATCACCTGCTGCAACTGGGCGGCACAGGCAGCACGATCGGGCAGGTTTTTGCGCGCCTCGATCAGGCGTTTGCGAATGGCTTTTTTGGCCAGCGCTTTTTCGCCACCGTCTTTGTTGTCGCTCATGTTTTTGTCATCCATTATTTTGTGCCCTATTGCCGATGCAGCCGGCTTTTGCCACTGCGGATGTCGATAATTGCCCCATATGCGTTTAACTTCGATTTTGGCACTGTTCACTCTGGTTGCAAGTGCCTTTTCTGCCGCTGGCAGTGTGGCCCAGGTGCGGGGCGATGAGCTCATTCTGGAAATCAACCAAGCCTTCAAAAAGGGCGATAAAAAACGCGTCGCGGCGCTCCTGCCCCAAACCGCTGGCCACCCGCTGGAGCCCTGGGCTGCGTTTTGGGACATGAAACTGCGCCTCGATGCCGCCTCCCCCGCCGAAGTACAAGACTTTTTGGGCAAATACAGCGGCACCTACCAAGAAGACCGACTCCGTAACGACTGGCTGCAATTACTCGGCGCCCGGCGCGATTGGGGCAGCTTTGCCGCCGAATACCCGCACTACCGCATGGGTGACGACAAAGAAATCAAGTGTTACGCCATGGCCTCCGAAAACGCCCTGGCGGGCCTGGCCACGCCGGAGATGGCCACCCAAATCAAACCCCTGTGGTACGGCATTCGTGATGCCGATGACGGCTGCACCTACCTGGCGGGCAAGTTGTACGCCGCCAAAAAACTGACGGAAGCCGACATCTGGCGAAAAGCCCGTTTGGCGATGGATGGCAACCGCCCGCGCGCCGCCCGCGCCGCGGTCGATATTGTTTCAACCGAGGCGGCTGTCAACATCACAGAGATTTACGACGCACCGGCGCGTTACCTCTCCAAACGCGTGGTGGCCGCCACCCGGGCCAACAAAGAGTTGGTGGTGTTGGCCATCATCCGCATGGCCAGCAATGACCCGGACGGCACCTCCAGCGTGCTGGAAAACCATTGGGGTATCAACCTGAGCCCCGAGCAGCGTAGTTGGGCTTGGGGCGCGGTGGGCAAATCGGCCTCGCAGCGTTTGTCAAACGACGCGATGGTGCATTTCGCCAAAGCCTCAGACGCCCATTTGAACGACGACATGCTGGGCTGGAAGGTGCGTGCAGCGCTGCGCAAATCGGCCTGGCGCGAGGTGTTAGCCGCAACCCAAGCCATGAGCGACGACGCGCGGCAAGACAGCACCTGGGTCTACTGGCGTGCCCGTGCGCAGCTCAAACTGTCCAAAACACAGGCCGAGCAAGACGAAGCCAAAGCGGCGCTGCAAAGCATCGCCAGCAGCAAGGGGTTTTATGAACAGTTGGCCCTGGAAGAGATCGGCCAGCGCATTACCGCCCCCGAAAAACCCGCCGCCTTGACGCCCCCTGAAAAGGAAGCCGCGAGCAAAAACCCCGGCCTGGTTCGCGCCTTGCACGCCCTGCGAATCGGCTTGCGCCCCGAAGCCGTGCGCGAGTGGAACTACACCACCAACCTGCACACCAAGGGCGGCATGGCAGACCGCGAGCTGCTGGCCGCCGCCGATCTGGCCTGCAGCCAACAGGTGTGGGATCGCTGCATCAACACCAGCGAACGTACCAAGGCCGTGATTGATATCGAGCAGCGTTACCCCATGCCCTTCAAGGAAGCGGTCATCGCCCGGGCGCAGCAGATCGGGCTGGATCCGGCCTATGTGTATGGCCTGATCCGCCAGGAAAGCCGCTTCATCATGGACGCACGCTCCCACGTGGGTGCCTCGGGCCTGATGCAGGTGATGCCCGCCACCGCCAAATGGACTGCTAAAAAAATCGGTCTGGCCGACTTCAAGGCCAGTGACATCAATGACCGCGACACCAACATCGCCATTGGCACCGGTTACCTCAAGCTGGTGCTCGATGATTTTGGCGGCTCCATGCCGCTGGCAGCAGCCGCCTACAACGCCGGGCCCAGCCGCTCGCGGGCCTGGCGCGGGCAAACCGGCGCTCCGGTGATCGAAGCCGCCATTTGGGCGGAAAACGTACCCTTTGCCGAAACCCGCGATTACGTGAAGAAGGTGCTTGCCAACACCACCACCTACGCGGCCGTCATCAGTGGCAAACCGCAATCACTGAAAAGCCGTTTGGGTGTGATTGGCCCGCGCGATGGCGAGGCACCCGCGCCCAACACCGATTTGCCCTGATTCCGGCCAGACTCGACCGCCCCTGCCAACCCCGTTCATCAATCCGGCGTTTTTTCAGCATCAATGGCGGCGGTTGGCGCTTTTACGATCACGTGTTGGCGTGAACTCACCTGAATCTGGAGAACCCTGTGCTCAAACTCTACGTCGGCAACAAAAACTATTCCTCCTGGTCGATGCGGCCCTGGGTACTCCTAAAACAGGCCGGCATACCGTTTGAAGAGGTGATGGTGCGTTTTGACTCGTTCGACGCAGGCTCGACGTTCAAGACCACCCTGGGCGGCATCACCCCGACGGGCCGGGTTCCGGTGCTGACCGACGACGGTTTCGCCATTTGGGACACCTTGGCCATCGCCGAGTATGCGGCTGACAAATTCCCCGAAAAAGACCTCTGGCCACAAGACCCACAGGCCCGCGGCCGGGCCCGCAGCATCTGCGCCGAAATGCACGCCGGTTTCAGCGCACTGCGCAGCCACTGCCCCATGAACATCGAGGCTGCGTTGCCCGAAATCGGCCAGCTGGTCTGGCGTGACCATCCGGCCGTCCGGGCGGATGTGCAGCGCATTGTGGCCATGTGGAGCGGCCTGCTGGAACAGTACGGCGGCCCGTTGCTGTTTGGCGAATTCTCCATCGCCGATGCCTACTTCGCCCCGGTATGCATGCGCCTCAAAACCTATGCCTTGCCGGTGCCCCAGGCCATTGCCGATTACGTCAACCGTGTCGTCGCCCTGCCCGGCATCAAGGCCTGGATCGACGGCGGATTGGCGGAAAAAGACTTTCTGGCTTTTGAAGAGCCCTATCGCCTGCGCCGCTGAACACCGTTAAGCGCCCGCCGCTCGCCCATGCCGATGGCGATGCCTGATGAGCATTTCGCAAGGTGCGCAGGGCAGGTAGCTAAACTGACCGCATGAAAACCTACCTGGTCGGCGGTGCGGTACGGGATGCCTTGCTAGGCCTTCCTGTGAAAGACCGTGATTGGGTGGTGGTGGGCGCAACGCCCCAAGAAATGCTGGCCAAGGGCTTCAAACCCGTTGGCAAAGACTTTCCGGTGTTTTTGCACCCGGTTACGCATGAGGAATACGCCCTGGCCCGCACCGAGCGCAAAACTGCGCCCGGGTATCGGGGCTTTGCAATCCACGCGTCACCCGAGGTGACGCTGGAGGAGGATTTGGCACGGCGCGACATTACTATCAATTCAATAGCTGTTAATGCCATTGGCATGTCAACAAATGGCCCGAATTTCTCAAAGGATCGGCTGATCGACCCGTTTGGCGGCCAAAACGACCTGCAACACAAGGTATTGCGCCACGTGACCGACGCGTTTCGCGAAGACCCGGTGCGCATCTTGCGGGTGGCCCGTTTTGCGGCCCGGTTTCCCGCTTTCACTGTCGCACCCGAAACGCTGGTGCTAATGCAGCACATGGTGCACAGCGGTGAGGTGGCCGCATTGGTGCCTGAAAGGGTCTGGCAAGAACTCAGCCGGGGATTAATGGAGGGCACGCCTTCGCGCCTGTTGGCGGTGCTGGCGCAATGCGGTGCCCTACCCCAATTGCTGCCCCCCGCACAGGCTGTGTACTTGCCTGTATCAACCATTGCGCCTGCGCCTCCCAATCCTTGGACGGTTCTAGACCGGGCCGCGCAACGTGGCGCGCCTTTGCCCGTTCGATACGCATTGCTAAACCTGCTGTGGCAAAACCCAGCGGGCGCAGCTTCCCCGTTGTTGAAACGCCTGCCACGGGATTGCAGCGAACTGGCCAACCTGTTGGTGAGTGAAATCACGCCAGCCAGCCAGTGTGACGGCTGGAACGCCGCCGAATGGATGCGCTGGTTCATGTTTTGCGACGCGTTTCGCAGGCCGCAGCGCTTCTTGCTTTTGGCAACTGCTTGTGGGCTGTGGCTTCAGCGCGACCTGCCTGCCGCCGCTGTTTTGGCCGTCGCGCAAGCGGTTCGCCTGTCAGATGCGGCTCCTGGCTGTGGGCCTGCCGCAGCCCATTCTGCTGCTGATGGCCCTGAAATCGCAGCCCGCCTCCATGCCGCACGGGCGCTCGCTATTGCCCGCCATTTGGCGGTGACCTTGAGGTAACGAGCCGTGGTGGCAGCCCAAGCCACCCGGCAATTGCACGCATTGACAAGCCGCAGGGCCTGTGCAATCCTCTGCCATGACTTCAAAGTCATATCATCACACCAATCCAAGCTTATCGTCCTTTTCAGGAGACCGTCATGCATCGATTCACTTCCTCTGGCGTTACACGCCGATCCGTCAACCTGCTGGCTGCTGGTGCGGCCGCACTGGGTTTAAGTTCAGTGGCCAGGGCCCAAGGCACCATCACTTTGCACGGTGCCGTGCAGTTTGCCGATGACCACGCCTTCAACCGCGCCCTGGTACGGTTTGAAGACCTGGTGAAAAAGTACTACGGCAAACCGATCAACTTTGTGCTGCACAAAAACAGCGAACTGGGTCTCGAAAAAGACTACTTTGCCTACATGAACCAGGGCAAGGCAGTGGATTACGCGATTGTTTCGCCAGCCCACATGTCGACCTTCTCCAAAGCAGCACCTTTTATTGACGCGCCCTTCCTGTTTCGTGACCTGGCGCACTGGAACAAGGTGCTCGATGCCGATTTGCTCAAGCCCATCGCCGACGAAGTAGCCCAAAAAGGTGAGGTCATGTTGATCGGTTACGCCGGGGGCGGCGTGCGCAACATCTTCGCCAACAAACCGGCGCGTAACCTGGCCGAGCTCAAAAACCTCAAGGTGCGGGTGCAGGGTGCCCCGATCTGGACGCGCACCTTCAGCGCCATCGGCATGGCACCCCAGGTGATCGCCTACAACGAGGTCTATAACGGCATCCAGAACAAGGTGATCGAAGGCGGTGAAAACGAAGCCGCAGGTGTTGAAGCCATGAAGTTCTACGAGGTCGCCCCCAGCATCAACCTGACCAACCACGCCATCACCATCCGGCCGATTTGTTTCTCCTCCAAAACCTTCACCAAATTGCCCAAGGATTTGCAGGACGCGATTGTCAAGGCCGGCAAAGAAGCCGGTGCCTATGGGCGGCAGATTGAATCCTCAGAAGACCAGGGGAAGTTGGACGCGCTGGAAAAAGCCGGCAAGCTCAAGCAGGTGCCCTTCACCGACCGCGCCGCCATGCAAAAACTGGTCGATCCGGTGATGGCCGCTTATGCCAAAGAGATTGGCGCGGATGGCATTTACGCCAAGATTGCCGGTTTGAACTGACCGCCGCGCTGGCTCGACAACGGCTGGCGCAAACGAGTCCGGAGGCTGCCCGTAGGCCTTCGGATTTTTTTTGACAAACCATTTCTTTTCCCATTTATACATTTGCCCATGACTGCATTTTTGAACATCATTCAACGCGTGTTGACCTGGGCCATGGTGCTGGCCGTGGCCATTCTCGTGGTGCCAGTGACGCTGCAAATCGTCGCCCGCTTCACTGAAATCATCCCGCGCTACATCTGGACAGAAGAACTGAGCCGTTTTTGCTTCATCTGGATGGTGATGATCGGTGCCATCCTGGCGGTGCGTGAGCGCCTGCACTTTGATGTGGATTTGTGGTCTAACCTCACGCCCCGGCAAGACGCACTCTTGCGCATGGTTTCCAATGTTTTTGTGCTGGCCTTCACGGGCGTGATGATTTACTGGGGCATCGAGTTCACCAAATTTGGCTGGAACCAAACATCGGAGCTGGCTGATTTGCCGATGTGGCTGATCTTCATCGCCTGGCCGTTCACCGGTGTGGTCTGGCTGCTGTTTTTAATTGAGGCGTTTGCGCGAGACATCGTGCTTTACCGCACCAACCAGCCCATCCGGGCGATTGCACCCACGGAGGCGATGTGACTTCAGCCACTCTCACCCCCGGCATGGCCGCCCTGGTGCTGTTTGGCACCTTCTTTTTCTTCATCGCGTTGCGGGTACCCGTGGCGTTTTCACTCGGGCTGGCTTCATTGCCGATTTTGATCATCGAGCCACGCCTGTCGCCCCTGGGCATGTTCAATGAGATGTTCAAGGCGTACAACTCTTTCATCCTGCTGGCAGTGCCATTCTTTTTGCTAACCGCCAACCTGATGAACACCGGCGGCATCACGGATCGGCTGATGCGGCTCTCGCGGGCGCTGGTCGGGCATTTCCCCGGTGGATTGGCGCAGATCAATGTGGTGCTCTCGGTGTTTTTTGCCGGCATCTCGGGCTCCTCTACTGCCGATGCAGCCAGCCAGGGCAAGCTCTTTATCGAGGCCCAGGTGAAGGAAGGATATGACTTGTCGTTCTCGATTGCCATCACGGCAGTGTCCGCTGTGCTGGCGGTCATCATCCCGCCGTCGATTTTGATGGTGGTTTGGGGCGGGGTTATTTCCACCTCGATTGGTGCCATGTACCTGGCCGGCGTGGTGCCCGGCTTGTTGATTGGCCTGGCGCAAATGGCGACCGTTCACGCCTATGCCAAGCGGCGCAACTACCCGGTGTATCCCCGCAGCAGTTTGAAAGAAGGCGCCACGGCGTTGGTTACCTCGGTGCCTGCGTTGACCACACCTTTCCTGATCGTCGGCGGCATTTTGCTGGGCTGGTTCACGGCCACCGAATCCGCCGCCATCGCGGTGATTTACGCGGCCTGCCTGTCCACCTTCTATTACCGCGAAATGACCTGGGCCAAGCTCTACACAGCGATTGTGGATACGGGCCGGCTGGCGTCGGTGGCACTGTTTTGTGTGGGCACGGCCTCTGTGTTTGGCTGGCTGCTGGCTTATTACCAGATACCCCGAGCGCTGCTGGCCAATGTCACCTCCTGGGGCCTGGGGCCGATGGGCGTGGGTTTCCTGATTGCCGGGGCCTTCCTGGTGGTGGGGTGTTTTCTGGACGCGATTCCGGCCATCATCATTGTCGGCACCACCTTGCAGCCGCTGGCCGCGTCGGTCGATCTGCACCCAGTGTCATTCGCCATCATCGGCATTGTGGCGCTGGCGTTTGGCCTGGTCACGCCGCCTTATGGTTTGTGCCTGATGATTTCATGCTCGGTAGCGGGCGTGCCGATCAAATACGCACTCAAAGACACCATGATCATGCTCGTGCCCATGCTGCTGGTACTGGTTGCGCTCATCGTCTGGCCCGAAATTCCGCTGTGGTTGCCCCGGATGATCTCGCCCGAGCTGCTGAAGTAGACGCACCGACGAAGACAGTGCGCTGGCAAGGCCAGGCGGTGCAACACCCTGTCCGATTGAAATGGGAACGGAATCACCCGTGTTTTCGGGCGATGTACCAGGCGGCCAAGCTTTCCAGCCACGGTCGGCGCTTGGGCTGAAGGTTGCCGTGTGCATCGGCTTCGGTGCTGGCTGATGCCGACACATCCAGCGCCGCCGCACCACGCCGGTAACTCGCTGCAAATAAATCCAGTACTTGCTGCTTTACCAGGCCACGCAGCGGCAAATGCGCCATCATGCCGTAGGTGGCGGCACCGCCCTGGCTTGCCAAATCCGGGTTGGCCCTGACAGCCGTCACCGCGTCACGCAAATCGCGCAAATAGGCATCGACAACTTTGAGGTGCTGCGCCGTGATCATGGCGTGCAGACCATCGGGGTTTTGGCAACGGTTGATTTGCCAGCCTTTGGCGTCCATCTGGTCACCCACAGCGAAAATGTTCACGGCTTTGTCTTGCGAACCATACGCCAGCAACGGGCCAGTGGGCTCCCCCAAAATGCACAGGGCCGGCATGGATTCAATGCCCTTCTTCATCACTTCAAACGCCTGGTAGGTGGTCGCTGCCAATTCGCGATAACCCGACACACCAAAATACTGAAGGGCTGCCCAGGCCGCCGCATAAGCCCCGCCCGGCCGGGTACCCAACAAGGCGGGCGAGGCAAACATGCCGCCCGGCCACTCGGTGTAAACAAACATCTGGTGTTTGAGCAGGTCGTGGCTGCGGTAGGTGATGGTGCTGGCACCCTTTGCGGCAAAACCGTATTTGTGCAAGTCGGCAGAAATCGACGTGACACCCGGCACGCGGTAATCCCACAGCGGCAAGTCCACGCCATTCATCGCCATGAAGGGCAGGATGAAACCACCCACACACGCATCCACATGCAAGGGCACACCGCGCGCCTGCGCCATGCGGCCCATGGCTTCAATCGGGTCAATGCTGCCGTGCGGATATTCGGGCGCGGAACCCAACACCATCACGGTGTTTTTGTTGATCAACCGGTCGAGCTGGCGCGCATCAGCATGCAGCTTTGCATCCAGCGGCAAAAAACGCAACTTCACGTCAAAGTATTCAGCGGCCTTGTACCAGGCAACGTGAGCCGTGGGTGGCACGATCATCTCGGGTGCTGTGACCTTGCGGTGTGCACGCGCCATGTCACGGTAGGTTTTGACAGCCAGCAAACAGCTTTCTGTGCCCCCCGAGGTGACCACGCCGCACGCGTCAGCAGGGCCATGCAGAAGAGCAACCGTGCTGGCAATGATATCGTTCTCAAGCCGTTTGAGGCTCTTGAAGGCTGCAGGGTTCAAGCCATTCGCCGACGAAAAGGCCTGGTAGGCCTGATTCAAAAAATCCTGGTGCGCTTCGTCCAGGTAATACACCAGGCTCCACAAGCGCCCGTCTTTGTAGGCAGGATCACCGGCGGCAAAACCGGCCAGTTCCGCCAAGATGTGCTGCGGGTCGCGCCCGCTCTCAGGCAAGCGGGCCGACTGGTCGGGCAAACCAGGCGCGCCTTGTTCTGATCCACTCATCTGATCATCCGCTCACCAAAGCCAGCGCGGCAAAATCACCGACTTTTTCACCCAAACCAGCGCTGACCAGTTCACAACCGGCAGTGAGCGCTGGCAGTTTTCCGTGCAGGAAGGCCTGCAATCGCGGCAGCAAAAATTCACGGTGATGCCAATACACGCTGCCACCCAGGCTGATGCGCTCCAGATCAAGCGTGGCGATGAGGTTGTACAACAAGCGCCCCATCACGTCGCAGATTTCATCGACCAGCGCCAGTGCGCTGGCATCACCGCCCTTGGCACGCTCTAACAGTACCGCCGCGTCGGGAAACCCGGCGTTTTTAAACCGGTTGGCGATGGCGCTGCCGGCTGCAAGGCTTTCCACATCGCCCCGGTTTCCGCAACCACACAAGGCAGCTTCTTGGCTGGACACAAACATGTGGCCCGCATGGCCCGCATTGCCGTTTTTCCCGCGCAACACCCGCCCGTCTACACACAGACCCACACCGATGCCGGTGCTCCAGGTCACGTAAGCGCAATGCGACATGGCCACGCCACCCCGCTGCAAGGCACCCCAGCGCCGTTCTGCCTCCAAGGCCGCGATGCCATCGTTTTCGATCCGCACTTTGGCGAAGTGTTCACGCAAGGGCGACTCCAGAGGCACGCTTTCCCAGCGATTGGGCAATCCTCTGGTCGTTTCGCCCAAACCCCCGCAAATATTGGGGGCGGCCAATTCAAGCCAGCCTTCTTTCAGGACAAACGGGCCGCACGAGGCGATGCCCACTTCGCCAATCCGGGCCAATGGCAAACCTGCCATTTGGGCGCTTTGGCCGATCAGCCGCAGGATTTGCCCGGCCAAAGCGTCGGGGTTGCCTTGTTTGATGGTCGGTTCAACCACCCGCCCAGTGATTCCATGCTCGTCAGCCATCGACACCGATACCTTGGTCCCTCCGATGTCCACACACGCAACAGGTGATGCGCCTGCCGGCAAAAAGGTGATCGGCGGGTTCAATACGGTCATGTCGGTTACGCAAACATCAAAAGGTCTATATCAAACGGGTGATGACACTGGCCGCAAAGCTGAGGATCAAGGTGGTGGAGAGCGGCAAGAACCATTCGCGCCCAAACAGGCGGAAATGCAAATCACCGGGCAGTTTGCCAAAACCCATGCGGCGCAGGAACGGCCCGAATGCGTTGATCAAAATCAAGGCCAAAAAAATAACAAATATCCAGCGGAACATGGGGGTATTTTTCAGCGTTCTGACGGGATGGATGCCATTTATAACCGGTGGCCGCGGTCGCCTTGGGTAAACCCAATGGCTTGCCAATCAGAAGCCAAAGTGGTCGGTGCAGAGGAAGGCATTGCAACCGGTTTTCGCCACCCAATAACCTTGAACAATTCACCCATTTCGTGCTCCATGAGCAGCTTTTGGGCCATGGCTTTGTCGGCAAACGTGGCTTTTTCCAAATCATCCAGCAGGCCGCAATTCATCAAAAAACGGGCTTGGCTGGTGTAGCCCAATAGCGCCAACCCGGCCTCTTGTGCAGCCAGCGCCACCCCGGTGAAATTAATATGGGCGGTGATGTCTTTCAACCCCACATCACGCAAAGGTTCACTGTCGGCCAAGTGTGCCCGGTGGCACATCACGGTTCCCATGTGCCGTTGCGCCAGGTAATACTCGTGCTCCGGAAACCCGTAATCAATCAGGAAAACGGCACCAGCGCTCAACCGCTCGCCTAGCGTGCGGATAAACCCGTCGGCTTGGGGATGAATCTCTGTGAGGTAGTCGTGATCACCGTCCACATCCATTGGGGGGCGCAACGCGGTGGGCCGGTCTTGCCAAACCCATGGATCACTACACGCGCCCTGAGATTGGGGGGCGATGGAAACGCCGCGCTCAAGCCACTGCCCCTGGTCTCTCAGCAGCAGTTTGACGGGCATCGCATCCAGTACCTCATTGCCTACAACAATGCCGCTGAAGCTTTCTGGCAACCCCTCAAGCCAACGCACTTTGCCGGCGTACGGGGCCAGCACCACCTGTTGGCGCGCCTTCAGCGCGGCCGACAACTCGACGATGGTGTAACTCGCCCAAGGGCAACCCATCGTGTCCAACGCCTGCAAAATCTGCACGGCCAGTGCGCCGGTTCCGGCACCAAATTCCCAAATATCAGCAGTTGCCGTTGCCGCAAGCGCCTGCGCCACCTGTCGTGCCAAGGCCTGGCCAAACAGGGGTGTCAGTTCGGGTGCGGTTACAAAATCACTGCCTGCAGCTTGGTCGTTGTTGGCATTTTTTTGATCGGCTGCATTGGCGGGCCACCGGCCCAGCTGGTTGCTGCCGCGGCTGTAATACCCCAAACCTGGCGCATACAGCGCCAGCGCCATAAACGCGTCAAACGGCATCCACCCGCCAGCGCGGCTGATCTCCGCGCTGATGGCGGCGTGCAGCGGATTGGCGAACAGCGCATGCGGCTCCTCAGGGTTCGCCTTGGGTAAAATCTGACTATCTGGCATTTGGCAGCCATTGTCGGTGATGGCAGGCGGCTGATTTTGAGCTTTTGCCGCAATGCGCGTCCGGTTTTGTCGCGCTGGATGCCGCCCAAAACCACGAGTGCACCGGATTGCCCGTTACTGACCGCCGTTATGAGTTCTCCCTATCAAAAGACCGTGTTGATTACCGGTGCCGCGAAACGCCTGGGGCGTGAAATTGCCCTGGCTTTGGCGGTTGCAGGCTGGCGGGTTGCGGTTCACTATCGGCAATCCCGATCGGAGGCCAGCCAAACCGCTATCGAGTGCGCCAATCTGACACCTGGCAGCGAGATGTTTGAGGCCGATTTGTCGGACGAGACCGAGGTGCGCGCCTTGTTGCCCGCAGTAATCGCCCGCATGGGGCAGGTGGATGCGGTGGTAAACAACGCCTCTTTGTTCGAACACGACAGCGTGGCAAGTTTCACCTTCAAATCCTTCGACCAGCACCTGCACGCCAATACGGGCGCGGCCATCTTGCTGGCTCAAGCCTTGCATACCCACGTCGCGTCCCGGCAGGGGCAGGGCGTGGTGGTGAACATGCTGGATCAAAAACTCTGGAACCCGAATCCGGATTTTTTCAGTTACACGCTTTCCAAAGCGGCCCTGGAGGCTGCCAACACTCTGCTGGCCATGGCCTTGGCGCCGCAACTGCGTATCGTAGGTGTGGCACCGGGCCTGACACTGACCAGTCATATGCTGAGCGACGAAAAATTTCAGCAACTGCACCAGCAAAGCCCGCTGGGGCGCTCATCGAGCCCGGCAGATGTAGCAGCAGCCGTGCGTTTTGCGCTTGAAAATCCATCGATCACGGGCACTACGCTGCTGGTCGATGGCGGGCAACACCTGATGAAATTTGAACGCGATTTTTCGCTGATGTGAACAAAGGCAACATGACCACCCTGCACCCCAACAAGCCTGACAAAACAGGCCTGCAGACACTCACCCTGACCGGATTGCGGTTCGATGCCAACCTGGGCATTTTGGATTCAGAAAAAACCGCGCCGCAACCCATCGAGGTCGACGCTGAGTTGCATCTGGGTGCGCAGCCCTTGTTGCCGCGCGACGACGACATTCACCACGTGCTGGATTACCGCCGGGTGCGCCGCATCATCATTGAAGAGTGCACGGCGGTTCATGTGAACCTGCTCGAAAGCCTGATCGGCAAAGTAGCCCACCGGCTGATGCAATTGCCGGGTGTTTTGGGTGTACGCATCAAAATTGCCAAGCTCGAAATTTTTGATGACTGCGAAGTGGCGATTCGCGTCGAAACCGGCCAATGGTAAACCCCACATGAACCACCTACTTGAAACCCAAAAACTTGAAAAGCGCCTGTGCCGGCAAGTCGGGCAGGCGATCATTGATTTCAACATGATCGAGCAAGGCGACAAGGTCATGGTCTGCGTGAGTGGCGGCAAAGACAGCTACGCCATGCTGGACATCCTGCTCAAACTCAAGGCTCGGGCACCGATTGATTTTGACCTGATCGCCGTTAACCTGGATCAAAAGCAGCCCGGTTTCCCCGAGCATGTCTTGCCTCACTATTTGCATACGCTGGGCGTACCGTTCCACATCGAAAACCAGGACACCTACAGCATCGTCAAACGGGTGATACCCGAAGGCAAAACCCTGTGCAGCTTGTGTAGTCGCCTGCGCCGGGGCATTTTGTACCGCGTGGCCGATGAACTGGGCGCCACCAAGATCGCCTTGGGGCACCACCGCGACGACATGTTGCAAACGTTTTTTCTCAACATGTTCTTTGGCGGAAAACTCAAGGGCATGCCACCCAAACTGGTCAGCGACGACGGCAAACACATCGTCATCCGGCCGATGGCCAACGTGGCCGAAAAAGACCTGGTGCGTTGGGCCGAACACCGCGCTTTCCCCATCATTCCCTGCACCCTGTGCGGCAGCCAGGAAAACCTGCAACGCAAACAGGTCGGGGCCATGTTGCGGGATTGGGAAAAGAAATTTCCTGGGCGTATTGAAAGCATGTTCAGCGCCCTCCAAAACGTGGTGCCTTCCCATTTGATGGATGGCAAGCAGCACGATTTCAAGGGCATTCGGGCAACAGGTGTGGCCAGCGACGACGGCGACCTGGCGTTTGACCCGCCCAGTTTTCCCGCAGCGGCCGCGCCAGACCTGGCCATGCTGCAACCACTTCAAAAACTGGCACCACTTGACTCGCTTGCTGCGCGAGAGCAGCCCGCACCAGCCTTGGCATGATCGAGCCAACCCGCATCATCGCCATTCGGCATGGTGAAACGGCCTGGAACGTCGCCACCCGCATTCAGGGCCAACTGGACATTGGCCTGAACCAGGTCGGGCGCTGGCAGGCCAGCCAGTTGGCCAAGGCACTGGCAGATCAAACCTTTGACGCGATCTATTCCAGCGACTTGTTGCGAGCCTGGGATACTGCCATTTCAGTGGGCGATGCCGTCAACACACGGGTGCAAACCGTCAGTGCTTTGCGGGAACGCGGCTTTGGCGTTTTTGAAGGCAAAACGTTCGAGCAAATCGGCGAATTGTGGCCCGACCAGGCCCTGCGCTGGCGCAAGCGAGACCCGGCCTACTCACCCGAAGGAGGCGAATCCTTGATCGAATTTCAGGACCGTATCGTCACCGCTGTTAACCAGCTTGCAGCAGCCCATGCCGGCGAACAAATTGCCCTGGTGGCGCATGGCGGCGTGATGGACGTGTTGTACCGAGCCGCCACGCGCCAGGAGATTCAGGCACCCAGAACCTGGGACTTGGGCAATGCCACTATCAACCGCCTGCTCTGGACACCCGAAGGTTTGAGCATTGTGGGTTGGGGCGACAAGCATCATCTGGAGAATAGCGACACGCTGGACGAATCAGCCGCCTGAATTTGCCCAGGCCTTGCCGCCTCAGGTCAGAACCAATAACCGAGGTTAAAGCGGATACCCTTCACGTCTTTTTCCCCTTGCAGCAAGGTGATGCCAGCGCGCAAATAACTGCTGGCCACACCGCCGCTCTTGTTGGAACCGACCGTCAGCCCGATCTCATGGTACTGGTTGGAATACAGCGCGGTACCGGTGTACAAGGTATGAATGTAAGAGGTTTCATAGGCGACCGAGCGGCCCATCAGTGTGGCGGGGAACGAGGCCATCACGCCGTTACGAAACACGGTGTTGCGGATGCCCGGATCGAACGAATAACTGCCCCCAGAAAGCTGGGTGGATTGGTACAGGCCAGCCATGTTGCCGATCGAAAGGTCATACCCGCCCAACTTCATCGAATACTGGCTGGTTACCGACGCAGCCATCATGGCCGCCGCAGAACCCAAGTCAATGCTCCCCGTGATGCCGTAGCCCAAGCCTGGCGTGAGCGACCACGCATCGTTGATCGGCAAACGGTAAGAGACCCCCAGGTTGGCACCAAGCGTTTTTGCGCCCGCCGTATTGGTAACGGTGATCGGCAAATAAACCGACCATTGACGGCCGGGGTTTTGATCAGGCCGGTAGGTGTACGACAAAGGCAGCGTGGTGGAATCGCTGGTCAGGCCACCCTGGCTGAAGCTGCCAACCCCCAGGCCAACGCCGACCAGGTTGTTCACGGTCTGCGCCGCACCGCCGATATTGGCCCCCGCACTGGAAGCCACTTGCGTGAAGTTGCGGTCAAAGTCACCAAAGACCATCTGCGACTGCATCGAATTGGGGTTGCCGGCAATCGGGTCCACCGGCGAGATGCGGGCCAGTTCACGTTGGAGCCGGTTCAACAAACCGGTACCCGAGTTCTTCAAAAATTCGCGGATGTCTTCGATGTTGGCATCCCGCGTGCCCTTCGCTGAAAAAACAACGGTTTCATTCAGCGCCGGAATCAGGAAGGTGACGGCCGTTGAATTGGCCGTGGTCTGCAGCACCAGCGGCATGCCCCGGTAACCCAGCCGGATGACTGCAGCCGAGTTGATGTTGTAGGCCGCATTGACTTCGCTCACACCCGCGGTCTTACCTTTGTCGAACTGGTCAGACACGGTCGTGAAACCGATGGTGGCGGTCTGAGTTCCACCAGTCAGGGTGTCAGTTGCCGGGTTGTAGGTGCCATTGACGTTGACGGTCATGTCAAACGGCTTGTCGGTCAGGAACGGGCCAGCCTGGGCAGTTAAGGCCAGACCTGCGAGCATGGCGAAGGTTGACGAGATGCGCAATTGCTTCATGGGTGATCCGATTGAAAGTGAAAATTTACACACAAGCCTAACCATTTTTGCGGCGTGTAACAAGAGGTTGGGATGAGTTGCCAAACATTTCTGTGAACCTGTCGCTTCAACGCCTTGAAAGCCTTGACAGCGCGGCACACGCTGACGAAGCAAACGCAGAAACGTCTGCCGAAGACGCCAAAACCGTGGTGGCGACGAAAAGAGTTGAAAACGACCTGCAGGTGTTCAGCTTCAACGCTTATTTACTCAAGGAAACCGGGCATATCAAACGAGACGGCGGCCCGGCTGCCGGGCGCACTGGAGGGGTGAATTGAGCTGCTAGGGCTGACGTTAGCCAATATCAAGTCTTGCATTTATTTATATTTTTAACAATTTAAACAATAAAATAAAGTCATTTATTACTTATTTTGTATAGCTAACTATTTAAATTTTAAATTAACAAATAACCATTTATACTTTTATAATAATTTTATAATAAATAAATTACAAATTTTGGCAAATACATAGGGTTAACCCGGCTAGAAACGAGGCGCAAATAGAGCGCTCCCTCTGCACAACACGCTGCGCGTGGGCACAATGCGGCCATGAGCAAAGTCATCGTTTTCGCCTCGCCCTTGTTTTTCCTGCTGATCGGCATCGAATACTGGTGGAGCCGCCGCCCGAACAGCCAAGCTGCGCTGGCCCGGGCAGTACCGGGTGCCACCCCGGTCGGTTACCGGCTCAACGACACGCTGGGCAACCTCAGCCTGGGCATGATCAGCCAGCTGTGGGGCGTGTTGACGCGGCTGGTGCAGATCGGCATTTACGGCGTGGTGTACAGCGCCGTTGCGCTGTTTCCGAATGAGGCCTTTTGGTCCACCTGGTATGGCGTGTTGTTGGCGCTGGTTTTTTACGATTTTTGTTATTACTGGCTGCACCGGGGGGGCCATGAAACCGCGCTGCTGTGGGCTGCCCACGTGGTGCACCACCAAAGCCAAACCTTCAACCTGGCGACGGCGCTACGACAGCCCTCAACCTACTTCCTGTTTGGCTGGATCTTTTACCTGCCCATGGCTGTGGTGGGTGTGTCGCCGCTGGTGTTTGGCATCGTTGCGCTGATCGATTTGTTGTACCAATTTTGGGTGCATACCGAATACGTCGGCAAACTGGGCTGGTTTGACCGCTGGTTTTGTTCACCCTCCAACCACCGCGTGCACCATGCCGTGAACGATGGTTACCTGGACAAAAACTACGGCGGCATCCTGATCATTTGGGACCGCCTGTTCGGCAGCTATTGCGAAGAAACAAAACCCTGCATCTACGGCACCCGCAGCCAGCTCAACAGTTGGGACCCACTGTGGGCCAATGCGGAGGTTTATGCTGGCTTGGCGCACACCAGCCGGCAGGCCAGCCGCTGGTCTGACAAACTTCTCGTTTGGTTCAAGCCCCCCGGATGGCAACCACCCAGCCTGGTTTTGTCTGCCTCAAAACCGGCCTTTGACGTGGCCCGCGTCAGCACCTTTGATCCACCCATGGGTCAGGGGCTGATGGTGTTCAGCAGCCTTCAGTTTGTCGGTTTGTTGGGGGCGGTGGTGTATTTCCTGTGGCACGCCGAAAGCTGGCCGATGGGGCAAGCTGCCCTGTGGGTGATTGCCATCACTGTGGGCATGTGGGCGCTGTGCGCCGCCATCCAGGGGCGGTTGCGGCCTCTGATGGCGCTGACCATCCAATCGGCCATGGCCGCCACCCTCACGGGCGCTCTGGGCATCTTGCCGGTGCATTTTGTTGTTAAACCCCTGACCATGCTGTTGGCCATTGCGTTTGTGATGACCGCCATTCCCGCCAGCAAGGCACGCGTTTTGCTGGTCATCGCACTGGTGTTTTGCGGGCTGGGTGACGTACTGTTGATGTTGCCGGGTGCATTGTTCATTCCGGGCCTGGCGGCCTTTCTGGTGGCCCACCTGTTCTACATTGCCTTGATGCGGCAAGACACGTCTTCGTTGCCCTGGTTCCCCAACCGGCGTGCACTGGCGCTATTGCTCGTAGTTGCGGCTGGCATGTATGGCTATGTCTGGCCGGGCCTGCCAGACCCGGTTTTAAAGCTTGCCGTGGCCTTCTATGCGTTGGTGATCGCCCTGATGGCTGCCCAGGCCGTAGGCCGGGCCACTGCCTTGCGTAGACCTGGAGCGATTGCCGTTGCGGCAGGTGCCTGCATCTTCATGCTGAGCGATTCACTGATTGCCATCAACCGCTTCGTGCAGCCCATCGACCTGTCGGCCTGGTGGATCTTGAGCACCTACTACCTGGCGCAGATTTTGATTGTGGACCAGGTGCTGCCAACCCGCCGCAACAACGGCAGCTGATGCACGGCACCCAGCACTCAGGGCAAGGCCTCGGCCACTTCATCCCATGCTTCGGGCGCAATACGGCCTTCATGGCGGGCGATCACCTGACCTTTGGTGTTGAGCACAAGTGTCAGGGGCAGCTTTTGGGTGGCCTGCTTGCCGATCCAGACCGCCGTCGGGCGTGAGGCTTCGAGCTTGGCGGTGATTTGCTCGTAGGATTTCCATTCCGCCATGTTGGCATCCACATTCACCGTGACCAGCTCGAACGGTTTTGATTTCCAGCCGGTTAGGTTGGCCCGCAGTTCGGGCATGTGCGACAGGCACACGCTGCACCCGGTTGACCAGTAAAAGACCATCACCACCTTACCCCGGCTTTGGGCCAGATCAAAGGGTTTGTCCGAGAGCAGAGTGCCTTTGAGCGCATGGGCGGGCGCGTTCGCAGCCGGTGTTTTGGTTTGGGCCGAAACCCCTGCCACCCCCAAGCCTGCGGCCATCAAAAACCACACAATACTGTGCTTGAAAAACGGTGCCATGGTGGGTCTCCTGAAACGAAACGGAAATTCGGACTTATCGTCTTGAGTCGCCTGAAAATACTAAAACTTACACATCACTCCAGCAAGGTTTGGCTGCCTTGCGGCGGCAACACCCCCAAATGCCGGTAGGCGGCCAAGGTGGCGATGCGGCCCCGAGGGGTTCGTTGCAAATAGCCCTGCTGAATCAAATACGGTTCAATCACGTCTTCAATCGTTTCGCGTTCTTCCCCAATGCTGGCAGCAATGTTGTCCAGCCCCACCGGGCCACCGTCAAAACGGTGGATCACGGCTTCCAGCAGTTTGCGGTCCATCACATCGAACCCTTGCGGGTCTACGTCCAGCATGGCCAGCGCCAGGTTGGCGATGTCGAGGGTGATGAGGCCCTTGCCTTTCACATCGGCAAAATCGCGCACGCGGCGCAGCAGCCGGTTGGCAATGCGCGGGGTGCCGCGTGAGCGCCGCGCAATCTCGAAGCCACCCGCTTCGTCGGTCGGCACCTTCAGCAAGCCGGCGCTGCGTTTGACAATGCGGGCCAACTCTTCGGGGGTGTAAAACTCCAGCCGGGCCACAATGCCAAAACGATCCCGCAGGGGGTTGGTGAGCATGCCGGCGCGGGTGGTGGCCCCCACCAGGGTAAAGGGCTGCAAATCGAGCTTGATGGAGCGCGCCGCCGGGCCTTCGCCAATCATGATGTCAATTTTGTAGTCTTCCAGCGCGGGGTACAAAATCTCTTCGACCACCGGGCTCAAACGGTGGATTTCATCGATGAACAAGACATCGTTTTTTTCGAGGTTGGTCAGCAAAGCGGCCAGGTCTTTGGGCTTCTCCAGCACCGGCCCGCTGGTCTGGCGCAGGTTCACGCCCAACTCATGGGCAACGATGTGGCTCAGTGTGGTTTTGCCCAAACCGGGCGGGCCAAACAGCAACACGTGGTCCAGCGCCTCGCCACGCATTTTGGCGGCACCGATAAAAATCTCCAACTGCTCGCGAATCTTGGCCTGGCCGATGTACTCGTCCAGCAATTTGGGCCGCAAGGCCCGCTCCACCGCCTCCTCTTGGGGCGAAGCAGGTGCGCCCGACACCACGCGGCGCGGCGCGGCGGGGGCGAAGTCGTCGGTTTGGATGGTCACAGAGGTCGATTCATAAACATTTACTTCGCCAGCGCCTTCAGCGCCAGCCGTATCCCGTCGCTCACACCCACTTCTTTGGGCAAAGCCTTGAGCGCCAATGCCGCCTCTTTGTCGCTGTAGCCTAACGCGATCAGGGCTTGCAGAATGTCACCCTGGCTGTCATGGGTGATGGTGGCAGGCAGGCCGATGTCGGCCCCCAACTTGCCTTTGAGCTCCAGCAACAGGCGTTCGGCGGTTTTTTTTCCGATGCCGGGCACCTTGACCAAACGGCCGGCCTCTTGCAGGGTGACCGCTTGCGAGAGCTCGCCCACACTCATACCAGACAACACCGACAGCGCCGTACGCGGCCCCACACCCGAGATTTTGATCAGTTGCCGAAAGGCCTCGCGCTCGGACGCGCTGGCAAAACCATACAAGAGCTGGGCATCTTCGCGCACCACAAAATGGGTCAGCAAGGTGACCTTTTCATTCAGGCCAGGCAGGTTGTAAAAAGTGCTCATGGGCACATTCACCTCGTAGCCCACGCCATTGCAATCCACTGTGACCTGGGGTGGGTTCTTCTCGACCAGCAGGCCTCTGAGTTGTCCGATCACGTCACATTCCTCTTCATAGGTCTACCTAGGTTCATCACGGCTCGACCAGGCCGCGCCGGGCAGCTTCGAGGGTGGCTTCTGCCCGTGACGATACATCCAGCTTGCGGTAGACCTGCTTGATGTGGTCTGCCACGGTGTATTTGGAGATGCCCAGTTGCACCGCAATTTCAGGCAGCGTGTAACCTTTGGCAACCCGCTGCAACACGTCGGTTTCACGGTCAGTCAGCGCCACTTGCACTTCAACTTGGCGCATGAGGCTGGCCCGGCGCACGGTGGCGTTGGCAAAATAACCCAATACGCGCCGCGCGATAGACGGCGACAGCGGGGGTTCGCCTTGCGTGATGCGCAATAACTGGGCCACCAGCAGGTCTTTGGGCTGCTCTTTGAGCAAATAACCAAACGCGCCCGCCTGCAAGGCCGGGAACAGGTGTTCGTCGTCGTCAAAAATCGTTACCACCACCGGCACCGCCTGCGGCTGCATGGAATGCAAGGCAGCCACCACGTCGATGCCATTGCCATCGGGCAAACCCAAATCGACCAGCGCCAGATCAAAAGCTTGCGTTTTGACACATTCAAGCGCCTCACTGCAACGCCCCGTGCTGACTACTTGTACGCCGGGAAACGCCTCTTGCGCCATTTGGCCCAGCCACAGGCGGATAGCCGGTAAATCTTCTACGACAAGTGCGCGTTTCATGTGAAGCTGATGTTAGCGGATGCATCAGGCTGCGAGGATTGCAAGGGCACTGTGACCTGCAACAGCGTGCCACCGCCATCTGCCGGGGCAGCACTGAAACGCCCGCCCAACTTGCGGGCACGCCGCTCAATGCCGGGCAACCCCATGCCGCTGGCCGGGCCTGCCGCCACGGCAATGCCCTTACCGTTATCGGCAATCTCCAGGCTCAGCACGCCATCTTGCTCGGTCAGGCTGATGCGGCAACTACTGGCCTGGCTGTGTTTGATGACGTTGGAGACCGCCTCACGCAGGATGCGGGTGACCTGGGTACGCAATGAGGCGGGCACGCTGATCACTTTGCCTGCGTCGGCACTGTCGCTTTGGGCCTGCCACTGCGGCTCAATGCCCGAAGCCGACAGGCGCGCCACTGATTCAGCCCGCCAATCGGCGAGCAAATCTGCCAACGGGCTGCTGACCCCGGTGAGGCCGCGCACGCTCAGGCGCAGTTCGTCCATCGCCAGGCGGGCCAATTCAGGCGCACGGCCACCGGCACTTTGCTGTGCAATGGTGAGCAGGGCGGCACCCAAATCGTCATGCAAATCCGAGGCAATGCGCAAGCGTTCTTGCCGCGCCCCTTCCTGGTAGGCCTGCTGGGCACCCAACCCGGTTTGCACCAGGCGAACGATTTCGCGGGCGCGGCGGGCATCGTCGGGCCGAAACAGACGCTGGCCGCGGTCTGGCAAATGGATGCACAAGGCCGGCAATGTGGCAAAACCCGGCAACCACAACTGGCGGCTCTGGTCACGCACCTCTACCGCGTCAAGTGGCTCCGACAAAACGTCTATTTTTTCAGGTGAGAAGACGCGCTCCCATAACCCCAACCAGGTGGTCTGCAAATTGCTGGCTGAGCCGCCTACCCTGGCTACCAGCGCTACGATTTCAGGCAGAACGTCCTGCGGTTTGGGGCCTTGGTCGCGGGCCAGCCAGCGCCACAGGCCCTGGCGCAGCGGAAAGTAAATCCAGCCCGTCAAGGCAGCGGCCAGCAAAATCGCGGTGCTTGGCTGCAAGGAGAGCAGGGATATGAAAGCGATATCCATTACCACCACCAAAATTCCCCCCAAAAACCACAGCCAGGCACGTATCCACCAGCCCTCAAGATGAAACAGGCCCACACGGCTGACCAACGGCACCAGGCCCAAAAACAGCAGGGCGACACTGGTCAGGCCGTAGTTTTGCGGCAGATTGATCACCGCACCGGTGGCGCCATAGGAATACGCCACAAACACGGTAGACAAACCCATGAACAACAACAAACCCACCCATTTGAGTTGGGCCCGTTTCACCGGGTCTCCTGCTGCCGCCCGCCATTGCCGGTAAAACAACCAGGCCAACAAGGCATTCACCATCAGCACCGGGATGCGAAACGCCAGCGCGATTGTCGGCAACCACTGAAACCCGTCGGCCAGGACGGAAGCCGTGGCGAAGCTCGCCACAGACCAGGGCAGCCAGTTGCCACCCAAGCGGGTTGGCGCGCGCCACAACAGGACACACAAAGCACCACCCACCATGAACGAGCCGGCGTGCGAGGCCACATGCAGGAGTGACCACCAGGCCGGTTCTTGTGTCAACAAGCGCGAGCCCCAGGCGGCCGTGCTCAGCATGCCAAAGGCATACCCGGCGCTTGAGATCAGAAAGCACCGCGCAGCAAAATCGCGCGGCCGATAGACCCAAAGCGCCAGCCCGACAGACAAGGACAACAAGGCCACCAGCCACGGGAACCAGAAGCGCAAGCCCAACTCATCCAGCCCGCGCGGGCGCGGCTGGGCCTCGGTTTTGCCACCACTGTGCACCACGGCAACTGGCCCGCCTTGCAACAACGCCCAAAAGCGCTGGTGTGAAGCAAAGAACCGGTTGTGATCTGCATAGGCGTTGTGGATACCGGTGCTCTCGATCACGTGCAGGGGTAGCAACGCAACAGGGTCGCTTGCGGTACCTGTCGTCGCTTGCAGCGCCACCACGCCGTTCAGCGTGGCACTTCCGGCGCGGGTGGGCAAGGCCTGCACGCTGCCGTCTTCCGCCTGGGTGAAACGCCAGCCTAGTGAGGGTTCTTGCAAAGCGCGAAACAAGCCATAGGCAGCCGCCAGCACCAGCACAACCGCAGCCATCACAAAACGCCACCGCCGAATGACCAACGGGGCCATGGCTGCACCAGTGGGCGGCACCGCAACGCTGCTTGGGGCGACAATCGACGGCACATTTGCGTTCATACCCATGATTGTCCGACACCTGTTCTCCCCCCCCAACAACACCCGTCTGGGCCACCTGTGTGGCCCGCTGGATGCCCACTTGCGCACGATTGAAAAGGCATTGAATGTGAAAGTGGCGCACCGCCACGAGCAGTTCAAGATCGACGGCAAAAAAGCCGAAGCGCAGCGCGCACTGGAACTGCTGCAGGCGCTGTACGAGCTGGCAGCCCGGCCCATCGACGCGGCCACTGTGCAGTTAATGCTCTCGGGCGACCCGCAAATGGATGGACACGACGGCCCGGCACTGGCGACGCGCCGCCTGGACCTCAAGCCGCGCTCCATGAACCAGGCCCATTACCTAGATCAGATTGCCGCGCATGACATCACCTTTGGCATGGGCCCGGCCGGCACTGGCAAAACCTATTTGGCGGTGGCCAGCGCCGTCGATGCGCTGCAACGTAGCAGCGTGCAGCGCATCGTGCTGACCCGCCCTGCTGTCGAAGCGGGCGAGCGCCTGGGGTACCTGCCGGGTGATTTGGCGCAAAAAATTGACCCCTACCTTCGCCCTTTGTACGATGCCTTGTACGACCTGATGGGTTTTGATGCGGTGCAAAAGGCGTTTGACCGCCAGACCATTGAAATCGCCCCGCTGGCCTTCATGCGTGGCCGCACGCTGAACAACGCCTTTGTGATTCTGGACGAGGCCCAAAACACCACGCCCGAACAGATGAAGATGTTTTTGACCCGCATCGGCTTTGGCGCACGCGCCGTGATCACCGGCGACACCAGCCAGATCGACCTGCCCAAAACCCAAACCAGCGGCTTGAACGAGGCGCAAGCGGTTCTGCGGCGCGTGCCCGGCATTGCGTTTTGCCACCTGACCAGCGCCGATGTGGTGCGCCACCCGGTGGTGGCGCGGGTTGTGGACGCCTACGATGCACGGGATGCCGAGCGGGCGCAGGCAGCGCCACCGCACAGGGCCATTCGCGAATCAACCAAAAAACTCTAAATTTATTACTAGTATTTTTTATTAAATAATTTATATACTTATTTAATGTAATATTTATAGCTTATTGTTTAATTAAAACGTTAACAATATCCAAAAAAATATCTCAATATATTTATGAAATTAGATATTTCGATGCAATGGGCCCTGCCCAAAGCCATGGCCCCAGCGCACCGGCTGGCGTTGCCGCGCCATGCCGTGATTCGCTGGGTACGTCGCGCGTTGGAGTCGGATGCCGCCATCGCCGTGCGTATCGTTGATGCCGACGAGGGCCGCGCCCTCAACCAGCAATACCGCCACAAAGACTACGCCACCAATGTACTCACCTTTGATTACGCCCCGGCACCGCTGGTTGAAGCCGACCTGGTGCTGTGTGCGCCCGTGATTGACGCCGAAGCCCGCCAGCAGGGCAAAACCCTGCAAGCCCACTACACCCACCTGATCATTCACGGCGTTCTGCATGCCCAAGGTTATGACCACGAAACTTCGCCGGCCGATGCCCGCGCCATGGAAGCGCTTGAAGTCAAAATCCTGGCGGGGCTGGGCTTGGGCAATCCTTACTGATTCGCGCTTGAAAATAAACTTCAGGGCAGTTCTTAAGGCACTTGCGCAATTGCCCTTACAGTTCACCCAACCAGCATGCAATCACTAGGCTCCTCAGCCCTTTTTAATTAGATCCCGTTGACCCCCCGAATCCATCGCCTGTCGGGCACCGCCTTGCCCACCGCACTGCAGCGCCATTTGCCGTGGGTGACTATCTGGGTGGTTGGCACCTTGACGTGGGCGCTGTTGGTGGGCCGCCTTGATCTGGCCCGCCAGCGGGAGCAACTGGATGCCGCCACCCACGCCATCGTGCCACTGCTGGAGCAACGCCTGGCCACGAACGATGCCGCTTTGGCCGGGCTGGCGCAGGCGCCCAATACCGAAGCCCGAACCCGCATCGTGCAACGCCTGGTGCAAACCCATCCGCAGGTGCTGGCCGTGCTGCACCGCGAGCCTGATGCCTCCTGGAACGACGAGGCCCTGCATGCCGCCGAACAACGTTCGCTGGCCAGCCGCCAGCCCGAGCTTGCCCATGTCAACCTGCCCAGAGGCCGTTATGCCATGGTACTGGCGGCAGAGCCCGTCAGCTACGCGCTGCAAATCGACTTCAATGCGATGGTGAACTGGGCCGACTGGCCCCTGTCGCGCCTGGAGAGCCCGATCCGGGCCACCTTGACCCAGGACAGCACCCCCGGTCGGCCCGCGCTGGTTTTGCAAAGTGGCCGGCCTGCGGGCAGTTGGTGGTTGGCTGGCCCGGCCGATCCCGATGTCGACACACTTGCAGCGCCAGATGACGCGGCCTTCGGTATATGGCGGTTTGATGTCGCCCAGCCACTCAAATCAGGCAGCCAGAAGTTTGTGCTCACCGCCACGCGCCAGGTTGGTCTGGCCGATCTGCCCTGGAGCCTTATCCTGAACGGCTCCCTGGGACTGGCTTTGTTGTTGTTGGCAACACGCGCTGTGATGCGCCAACGCCATGACCGGCTTCGGGCAGGGGAGCTGCTGCGCCTTGGGCAACTAGGGCGGCTAAACACGCTTGGCGAACTGGCGGCGGGCATGTCGCGCGAGCTCAAAGGCCCGCTGGCCTCGGCCCTGGCATCAACCCAGGCGGCCCAACAGCAATTGGCACATGACCCGATGACGCGCGCCGCCCAAGTCGAAGCCATGGTGCAAAACACCATGGCACGGGAAGACCTGCAACGCGCCAGCGGGATCATTCAACGCCTGAGCCACGTGGTGGAACGCCCCGACCTGGCCCACCGCCTGACGGTCATCAACCTCGGGGCCGCCGTGCGCCATACTCTGGATGTGTTGCAGCCAGAGTTGCGCCGCGTCGGCGTTCAGCCCCGACTGCTGGGCGCTGACATACAGGTGATGGCAGATTACAGTGCGCTGCAACAAATCATCCACCAACTGGTGATGAACGCCCTCCAAGCCATGCAAAACAGCCCCAGCCAGCAGCGTCATCTCACATTGACCCTCAGCACCGACGCACGACAGGGCCGTTTAAGCGTGCAAGATACCGGCCCCGGCCTGGACAACGGTGCGCTGACCCACATCTTCGAGTCCTTTTTCACCACCCGCCAAGACGGCCTGGGGCTGGGCCTGTCACTCTGCGAAACCTTCGCCAACGCCATGGGCGGGTCACTCACCGCCTTCAACCAGCCGCCACATGGGGCGGAGTTTTGTTTGAGTCTGCCGCTGGCGGGGTGACGTGCACCCTGGCGATTTATCTGGTCAAAAACTGACGTTGGCCTGAAAAAAGCCGGCTTCAGGCCGGTTTTTTTGTGCTTTAAAATTCGAAAAATTTAAATTTAGTTAAATTTAAAACTAAAAATAGATCTTAATTTAAAAATTTATACTACATTTATGATATCTAACTATTATTTTTATTTATGAACATTTTCCAATTTTTAAAAATAAGAAATTGTAAAAATAAAAATATAATAAACTTTACTAGCTTCACCCCAACACAACCCGTGCAAACTTGCGTTTTCCGACTTGCAGCACATAAACGCCAGCACCGAGCTTGAGGCCTTTGTCACTCACCACGGCAGAATCAATACGCACGCCGCCGCCGTCGATCAGACGATTGCCTTCACCGCTTGAGGCGGCCAAGCCGGCCATTTTCAGCAAAGCGCCAATGCCGATGGTGGCTTGGACCGTCGATAGCCCGATATTGATTTCAGCAATCTCATCGGGCACACCACCTTTGGCGCGGTTGATGAAATCTTGTTCCGCCGCGTCTGCAGCCGCCGCCGAATGAAATCGCGCAGTGATCTCTTTGGCCAGAGCCACTTTGGCATCTTTGGGGTTGCGCCCGCCGACCACTTCAACCTTCAGCCGGGCAATGGCCGCTTCGGACCGAAACGACAACAGCGTGTACCAGCGCCACATCAACACGTCAGAAATGCTCAACACTTTGGCAAACATGGTATTGGCATCTTCTGAAATGCCGATGTAGTTGTTTTTGGATTTGGACATTTTTTCCACCCCGTCCAAGCCTTCGAGCAGCGGCATGGTCAAAATACATTGCGGCTCCTGGTCGTACTCTGCTTGTAAGTGTCTGCCCACCAACAAGTTGAATTTTTGATCAGTGCCACCCAATTCCAGATCTGATTTAAGCGCCACGGAATCGTAGCCCTGCATCAACGGGTATAAAAACTCGTGTACGCTGATACTTTGCCCGGTGGTGAAACGCTTGTGAAAGTCGTCGCGTTCCATCATGCGTGCCACGTTGTACTTCGCGGCCAGCTGAATCATGCCGCGCGCGCCCAGCGGGTCACTCCACTCGCTGTTGTAGCGAATTTCGGTTTTGGCCGGGTCCAACACCAAGGAGGCCTGTTTGTAATAGGTTTCAGCGTTGGCCTTGATTTGCTCGTGGGTGAGCGGCGGGCGGGTGCTGTTGCGCCCCGAGGGGTCGCCAATCAGGCTGGTGAAATCGCCAATCAAAAAAATCACCGTGTGGCCCAAATCCTGCAACTGCCGCATTTTGTTGAGCACCACGGTGTGGCCGATGTGGATATCGGGCGCGGTCGGATCCAGTCCCAGCTTGATGCGTAGCGGCTGGCCGGTGGCTTCGGCACGAACCAGCTTTTTGACCCAATCGGCCTGCGGAATCAGCTCTTCGCAACCCCGCAAGGTGACCGCCAGCGCCTCCGCTACGCTATCGCTGACAGCTTGTACAGAGTCGGGGGCATGGGGCGCTTGATTCATAAGGGTTTCTGTGGATTATTCACGCAGACGAATAGGTACAATGGCCCCTCGCCCTGTCTGTTGTTTGGTTTTAGCGTTGCTTCAGCGCGCCAAACCCGTCGATTTTAGGGCTTGCCGGGCGGTTCAACTTGCCTCGCCAAGCCCGTATACCTGGATTCCCGTTTTGCCCTTCGCTGCACCTGCGTTCCTGAAGCCGCGCCGCTTGACTTTCCTGATCGCCACACTGGCGGTATCAGGCGCTGGCGGGGTATTCGCAGTGGCCAACCTGGGCCCGGGCATTGAAGACGAGCCGGTGCAGCAGGTGATCGAAGTGGTTTCGCCCGTTTCAGCGGTGTTGCCTTCGCCAAATGCCCTGGATGCTCCAGCCGCGTTGCCAGCAGTTTCGCTGGTGCCAACCATTCTGTACCGAACCGACCTGTCCCGCGCCAGCGACGGTGCCGACAGCTTGTTGCGCCGGCTGGGCATTGCCGATCTGGAAGCCGCCGCTTTCTTGCGGACCGATCCACTGGCCAAAAAATATCTATGGGGACGCGCGGGGCGGCAAATCAGTGCCCAAGCCACCGACAACCATGGGCTGCGTCAACTTACCGCCCGTTGGGTCGCACAAGATGACGGCAGCTTCAGCCGTTTGGTGGTTGAACGCAGCGCCATGGGCTGGGTTTCACACCTCGAATCGGCAGCGCTGCAAACCTCAACCCGGCTTGCCAGTGGCACCATTCAAACATCCTTGTTTGCCGCGACGGACGATGCCCGCCTGCCTGACAGTATCGCCGTGCAAATTGCCGAGATTTTTTCGGGCGATATTGATTTTCACCGGGCGCTACGCAAGGGTGACCGTTTTTCCCTCACCTACGAAACGCTGGAAGCCGACGGCGAGCCCATCAAAACCGGCCGCGTACTGAGCGCCGAGTTCGTCAACAACGGCAAAAAATTCCAGGCCATGTGGTTTGCCAACCCTGACAAAACCGCTCTTGGCAAAGGTGCCACACCGGGCGCGTATTACACGCTGGACGGCATGAGTCTGGCCAAAACCTTCCTGGCATCGCCGCTGGAGTTTTCACGCGTTTCCAGCGGGTTTGGCATGCGTACCCACCCCATCGCGCGCGACTGGCGCGCCCACAAGGGAGTCGATTATTCGGCGCCCTTGGGCACACCCATTCGCGCCGTATCGCATGGCGTGGTCGAGTTTGCGGGCCAGCAGCGGGGCTACGGCAATGTGGTCATCATTGACCATGGCAAAGGTCACACAACCTTGTATGCGCACCTGAACAGCATGGCAGTGCGCAAGGGTGAAAAGATAAGCCAAAGCCAGCACGTTGGAACAGTAGGGCGCACCGGTTGGGCCACCGGTCCGCACCTGCATTTTGAGTTCCGCATCGACGGCGAGCACCAAGACCCGTTGGCAGTGCTGGCACGGCAGGGCCAAAACCAGCCGCTGGCGGTACTCTCCAAAGCCGAATTTGCCCAGGCATCAGCTCAGGTCAAAGTGGCGTTGGTGGCCGCAGCGTCACTTCAACGCGCTACTGCCCAATAGTTATTGGGGTCATTTGGCGGGGCAGCCTGCAGTAGCGAAACCAACGCCAAAAATTGCCGCGATGGTAGCCACCCGCGCCAGGCCACCGTCCAAAGCTGATTTCAAGGCCCCGTGACCCGTATGTCCTTTTTCAGCGGCACAATGCGCCACCATGTCTGAACCCCTGTCTGATTTGTACCTAGGCCTGATGTCGGGCACGTCCTTGGATGGGGTTGATGGTGTTCTGGCCGATTTTTCGGGCTCGTCTATACCCGGCGGATCGGGCGCTTTGCGCGTCTTGGCTCACGTGGCGCTGCCTTTTTCGGTTGAACTGCGGCAAGAATTCCTGGCGTTAAACACGGCCGGCCCCAATGAAATTCACCGGGCGGCATTGGCGGGCAACGCCCTGATGCAGCTTTACGCAGAAGCGGTGACGCAATTACTCTTGCGAACCGGTACAGTGCGCGCGCGGGTGAAAGCGATTGGGGCTCATGGCCAAACGGTTCGACATCGCCCGCAAGAATTTGATGGCACCGGCTACACCGTTCAAATTAACAACCCGGCATTGCTGGCTGAATTGACTGGCATCGACGTTGTGGCCGATTTTCGCAGCCGCGATGTGGCGGCCGGCGGCCAGGGCGCCCCCTTGGTGCCGGCCTTTCACCGGGCCTTATTTGGCCGGGCCGACCAGGCCGTGGCCGTGCTGAACATCGGCGGCATCTCCAACGTTACCCTGTTGCCTGCCCGAGGCGGGCCAACGGCGGCCGAGGTGCTGGGCTTCGATTGCGGCCCCGGCAATGCGCTGATGGACGCCTGGTGCCTACTGCATACCGGCCACCAATACGATGATGCTGGCCAATGGGCCGCCAGCGGGCACGTGCACACTGCGCTGTTGGCAGACTTGCTCGGTGACCCGTATTTCGCCAAGTCTCCCCCCAAGAGTACCGGGCGTGATTTGTTTAACGCGCCTTGGCTCGATCAGCATCTGGCGCGGCATTCTGCGGTTACCCCGGTAGATGTTCAATGCACTTTGACAGAATTGACCGCAAAGTCCTGTGCCAGTTGCATCGATCTCTATCAAAAAAATTGTAAGTCCTTGGTGGTTTGCGGGGGTGGCGCTTTAAACCGGTATTTGATGCATCGTCTGCAAATCCAATTGCCCACTATGGCAGTGATCGACTCCGCGCAAGCCGGGTTGCCCCCCTTGCAGGTCGAGGCTGCCGCCTTCGCCTGGCTGGCTCGCCGGTGCGTTTTGCGCCAGCCCGGCAATCTGCCCCAAGCGACAGGCGCAAAAAAAGGCACCGCAGAGGGTGCCCGTATTTTGGGGGGAATTTTCCCCGCTTAAGCCTTGAGAATTAGGTCGAAAAACTGGAACCACAGCCGCAGGTGGTGGTGGCATTTGGGTTTTTAATGACGAACTGCGAACCCTGCAGGTCTTCTTTGTAATCGATCTCGGCACCCACCAGATACTGGTAACTCATCGCATCGATCAGCAACGAAACACCATTTTTGGTCATGGTGGTGTCGTCATCATTGGTGATTTCATCGAATGTGAAACCATATTGGAAGCCCGAGCAACCACCGCCTTGCACAAACACGCGCAGCTTGAGTTCAGGGTTGCCTTCTTCAGCAATCAGATCCGCCACCTTGGCTGCGGCGCTGTCGGTGAACAAAATCGGAGCCGGCGGCATGTCGTCCGGCAAATTGGCTGGCAAAGAAGACTGGATATTTTCGGCAACGGCGCTCATGGCAAATCCTTTGGTGGCACCTCGGGTGCGGGTATCAAGTGAACGGTCACAATACTACAGTAAATTAGTCGGGTTAGCCATCACCCGGCAAATAACCTCAGCTACTTCAGGTGCATACCGATGTTCACGTCCGGCAGTGCAAACAACCTGGAGGCCTGCTTGGCACTTGGCCGCTCAGATCACTATCCGTTATTGGCGGCCAGCTTCAAGGCCGGTTTGGCATCCAGCCCCAACAATGGGCGCAACTGGCCCGAAACCAATGCGCCCTGGTGCATCTCTAGGGCGGCGTAATTCACATCGCCTTCGATCCGCGCTTTGGGCTGCAATTCCAGCATCGCCCCCGCATGGATCGGCCCTTTGACCGTGCCATTGATGATGATGTGATCGGCGTGAATTTCTCCCACCACAGAGGCTTCTTCTGAAATCACCAGGATGCTGGGTTCGTCGCCAGAAGCACGGATATTGCCAACCACCACACCATCTACCCGCAAACCATCTGTGAATTTGACGTTGCCCGCAATCTGGCTGCCCTGGGCAATCAGGCTTTTGATAGGGGGCTGTTTTTTCTTGAACATGACGGAGCTCCACAAACTAGACTAAATTTTGGCGGTTTGCGCCGCCCTTACCACTTTGCCTTCAAGCACCTTGACTGAAACTGTTTTGACGACTGTTTGCTCCGGCAGTTCATACAGGCCTCCGGTGCGCCCATATTGCCGGAATTTCAAATCGAGCCCACCTTCCGGCAAAGCCGCTGTCCAGGGTTTGCCATTTTGGGTACCGGCAAAATTGACTTCCAGCTTGCCGTCGAAATCAGGTGCGTTTTTCTGCGCATTCATCAGCAGCACTTGCCATTTTACCTGCCGTCCACCGAGTACCTCGGCTTGTAAACCGCGCACAGTAATGCCTTCTCCGCCGGTGGAAGGAATCAGCTTCTCAAAAAATCCCAGGTCGTCCTTGAGTTTGCGGTTTTCAGCTTCAAGCATTTTGTTTTGCGCAACCAAGCCTTCCTGGGTGGCCTTTTCGGCAGTCACCAAGGTGCCTACCGTATTCGCAACTGACTGCGCTTTTTCCCGCGCCGAAATAGCGGCCGCCAGCTCGCCATTCAGGGCGACCAGTTCGGCTTTGGCCTTCACCAATTCATTATTGACATCGCCATCGACGCCAGCAATTTCTTTGCCGAACTGAAAGGCCCACAAGCCAATTGCCGCACAAAACCCCAGCATCAAGGCAAACAGCGCCCAGCGAAACGGCCATGGCAAGCTGCTGCGCACCGACATGCGCGGCGCACTGATGGTCAGGCGGCGGCGGAGCAGGCGAAATCTCATGGGAGGGTGAGTCTAGCAGTGGGGTGTAAAGCCGGGTGTAAGCAATTGCCCCAATGAAAAAACCGCCCAAACACACGGGTTCGAACGGTTTTTCTGCATCTTCGAGGCTTTGCAAGACCTCGGGATTCGCGTCGCGAGGGACTGCAAGCCAAGGCGCAAACCGGACCAAGGGTGCACCCCTTGTGAGGATTTGCAACGCCGGATTGCAGTTCCGCAGCAGCGAATTAGCGTTTGGAGAACTGTTTGCGTCTACGGGCGCCGTGCAAACCGACCTTCTTACGCTCGACTTCGCGCGCATCACGCGTCACGAAGCCGGCTTTGGACAACTCGGGCTTCAAGCTCGCGTCGTAGTCGATCAGGGCACGGGTGATGCCGTGGCGAACGGCACCGGCTTGGCCGGACTCACCACCACCGGCTACATTGACCATGACGTCAAAGGTTTCGGCGTGGTTGGTCAGCAGCAAGGGCTGTTTGCAGATCATGATGGACGTTGCGCGGCCAAAGAATTTGGTGATTTCTTTGCCGTTCACGACGATCTGGCCGGAGCCTTTTTTCAGAAACACGCGGGCGACGCTGGATTTTCGACGGCCGGTGCCATTGTTCCATTCACCGATCATTTGGCGGCTCCTTCGCTTGCAATCTGCACAGGTTTATTGGCGGTACCGGTCAGGTTACCCAAATCCAGCACTTTGGGCTGTTGGGCGGTATGGGGATGCTCGGCACCACCGTAAACCTTGAGCTTCTTGATCATGGCGTAACCCAGCGGCCCTTTGGGAAGCATGCCCTTGACGGCTTTTTCCAAAGCGCGGCCAGGGTGTTGGGCTTGCATGTCGCGGAAATTGGTGCTTGAAATGCCACCTGGGTAACCGGAATGACGGTAGTAGATTTTGTCAATCGGCTTGGCACCGGTGACACGCAGCTGGGCTGCATTGACGACGACAAT
>JANOWY010000166.1:0-2853 GCA_031418135.1 Rhodoferax sp.
CGTGCCGTGGTGCAAAGTGCCGGCCAGGGTTACCGGCTGCTGGCACAAAGCATCAAAAGCGAGTTCAACCAAGCCGGGCCAGTGATGCATGTGCTGCTGCGTTATACCCAGGCGCTGATCACCCAAATGGCCCAAACCGCCGTGTGCAACCGGCATCACTCGCTGGATCAGCAACTGTGCCGGTGGTTGCTGCTGAGCCTGGATCGCCTGCAAGGCAATGAACTGGTGATGACCCAGGAGTTGATTGCCAACATGCTGGGCGTGCGCCGGGAGGGTGTGACCGAGAGCGCACTCAAATTACAGCAGGCCGGGCTCATCAAGTACGCCCGGGGGCATATTTCGGTGCTGAACCGCAAGGGCCTGGAGGCGCGCTCGTGCGAGTGTTATGGCGTGGTCAAAAAAGAATATGACCGTCTGTTGCCACGACAATTGGCCACCTGATTCCGCTTCCATTTCAATCATTCGTGAGGGGCGTTCTGCAGCTGTTGAAATAGCTGGCCTGTTCATTGCTTAGAACATTGTTGGTACGATGCCAGTCAGTTACGCCAACGCCATCCTCTTTTCACGCCCAACATGCCCATCCACGCAGCCCTGACCCACGTTACCCATTACACCTATGACCGCCTGGTCGCCTTGGGGCCGCAAATCGTGCGGCTTCGGCCAGCACCGCATTGCCGCTCCAAGATCGTCTCGTATTCGCTCAAGGTGGAGCCGGGCGACCATTTTGTCAACTGGCAGCAAGATCCGTTCTCAAATTACCTGGCCCGATTGGTTTTCAACAAAAAGGCCCTTGAATTCAAGGTAACGGTGGATTTGGTGGTGGACATGTCGGTCTACAACCCGTTTGATTTTTTTCTGGAGCCGCACGCCGAAAAGTTCCCTTTTAAATACGACGTTTTGTCGGCACAAGAGCTGGCACCCTATTTGGCGACCGAGCCGCTCTCCAAACGGCTCAGCGCGTGTATTGCCCGGATCAGCCGCAAACGGCGCCGCACCATCGATTTTTTGGTCGATGTGAACCAGATGGTGCACAACGACATTGATTACCTGATCCGCATGGAACCGGGCGTGCAAACGCCCGATCAAACGCTCAAACTGGGCTCGGGCTCCTGCCGCGATTCGGCTTGGCTGCTGGTGCAGTTGCTGCGCCACAGCGGTTTGGCGGCGCGTTTTGTGTCGGGTTACCTGATTCAGCTCAAGCCGGATGTGAAAGCGCTCACGGGCCCCAGCGGCACCGAGGTCGATTTCACCGACTTGCACGCCTGGTGTGAGGTGTATTTGCCAGGCGCGGGCTGGGTTGGGCTGGATGCCACCTCGGGCCTGCTGGCCGGTGAAGGGCATATTCCGCTGGCCTGTACGCCGCAGCCCTCGGGTGCCGCGCCGATAGAGGGTGGCGTCGACAAATCCGAGGTCAGCTTCCAGCACAAGATGGAAGTCACCCGGTTTTATGAATCACCCCGTGTCACCAAGCCCTACACCACCGGACAATGGACGGCGGTGATGGAGTTGGGCGAAGTGGTCGACGCCCAACTGGTGGCCCATGATGTGCGCCTGACGATGGGCGGTGAGCCAACCTTTGTGGCGGTGAACGACCGTGATGCACCAGAGTGGAACACCGACGCGTTAGGTCCCACCAAAAGGGGGTTTGCCACCGAATTGGTGCATAAATTGCGCACGGAATATGGGCAAGGCGGCTTTTTGCATTTTGGCCAGGGCAAGTGGTACCCCGGTGAGCAATTGCCGCGTTGGGCTCTGAACATCTATTGGCGCACGGATGGGCAGCCGGTGTGGGCCAACCCGGCCTTGTTTACCGACGAGCGCGTACCCACCCACTACACCAGTGAAGATGCCCGTCGCTTTACCCAAACCCTGGCTGCCACCCTGGGTTTGACAGACACCCACATCCAAAGCGCCTATGAAGACACTTGGTACTACCTGTGGCGCGAACGGCGCTTGCCCGTGAACGTCGACCCGTTCAACGCCAAACTCGATGACGAGATGGAACGGGCCCGCCTGCGCCGTGTTTTCACGCAAAAGCTCGATGCGGTGATCGGGTATGTTTTGCCGGTTAAAAAGGCGGAAAACCCGGCTGCCAGCGGGTCAACGTCAAACGCGCCCGCCTTGAGTGGCCCGGCCTGGGTTACCGGGCCCTGGTTCTTCCGCGATGAACGCATGTACCTCATGCCTGGCGATTCACCCATGGGTTTGCGATTGCCACTGGATTCCCTGCCTTGGGTCAGCGAAGCTGATTACCCGTATCTGGTAGAGCAAGACCCTTCCACACCCCGCGCGCCGCTTGCGTCCCACGCCATGATGGCGAGCCAATTTGTCAACACCACCACGTTGCCAGCCGCACCGGCAGCGCTGGCCAGTCGGCTAGGCACTGGCGCAGAAGCGTCTGGCGCACATGCGGTGGGGCCACGGGCCACCATCACCCCCACCCTGCAACCCGCGCCAACGGCGGCAGCAGCAGCGGCAGCAGCATCTGCGGCGGCCCTTGCGGGGACAGCGGTTGGCGCGCCATCGCGCCAAACCGCTGCCAATGCGCAAAGCCTGGCCCAACAGGAGCCCACCGATTTTGTGCGGCAACCGGCCCGCGATGAATCGGCCCACTGGATCACCCGCACGGCATTGTGTGTCGAGGTGCGCGACCCCCGCCGCGCCAGCGGCCCCAAGGCCGAGGCGGTTGGCGAAGCCTCGGGCGTGTTGTATATCTTCATGCCGCCGCTGGAGAAGCTGGACGACTACCTGGAGCTGCTTGCCGCTGTCGAGGCCACCGCGCAAAAATTGGGTGTGCAGATTGTGTTGGAAGGGTACCCGCCCCCGCGTGATCCGCGCCTTAAATTGCTTCAG
>JANOWY010000167.1:0-2978 GCA_031418135.1 Rhodoferax sp.
CGCGTTTTGGTGGATCGCCTGCGGCATGGTACTGATTGCAGTCGGCACGGTGGTCTTTTTCTGGCGCAAACGGTATTTGGCGCTGCGCTAAACCTACAGATACGGCGCTTGCAATTTCTCTTTGGCGATCACGCGCTGCACTGCCGGGCGGGCCAGCAGGCGCTGCAGGTAGGGCGCCAGGTTGGCCTCAAAACTGCGGGCGGGCCGGCTGGTGAAACCACGCGTCCAGCGGCACAGGGTAAAGACATACGGATCAAGAATGCTGTACTGGCTGCCCAAAAACCAGGTGCCCGTGTCGTCAATGTCTTCCGTCGACCGGCTGCGCGTCGTCACCGCCGTAGAGGCGCGGCCCAGCTCGTCGTCCAGCTGCGCCAAATGCCCCTGAATGCGCAATTGAGCTTGCTCTGAAACGCCGCGCACCACCTGCGGGTCGCTGCTGGCAACATACCGCTCGGGGTAGTAAAACATCATCACGTCGGGCTGAAACGTATTGGAGAGCCACAGTAGCCATTTGTAGGCGTGGGCCCGCGCCGCGCTGCCCAAAGGGGGCATCAGGTGCGCTTGCAGATGCGTGTCGGCCAAATGCAGGCAAATCGCCGCGCCTTCGTACAGCACCAGGTCGGGTTGGCTGGCGTTGGTTTCAACCAGCGTGGGGATCTTGCCGTTCGGGTTGAGCTTCAAATACTCGGCACTTTTGTGCAGGTTTTGGCTGCGGTCTACCAGCACCAGTTCAAACGGCACACCCAGCTCTTCGAGCACGATATGCGGAATCATCGAGGCGTTGCTGGGGTAATAGTGCAATGTGATCATCTTGGATCCCTCAAACCAAACAAGCCCGCGCCGTTGCCCCAGGCGATCTTGCGGGCCACGTCGGGGGGCAAATCGCCCAGCCAGGTGCGGTAACCCTTCATCAGGTCATCGTAATACTGCCAGCGCTGGTTCACCCAGGTGTCCGAGCCAATCATGAACCGGTTGGGGTATTTAAGCAACAGCGCGCGCCATTCAGGGCACAGCTTGCCTTGGTCACAGGTCAGGCCTGGCCGGTACGACAACTCGCCGTGCAACAGCGGGTATTGCGCCATCAGCGCGTCAACACGCGCGGCAGGTGCACCGCCAATGCCGGTATGCGCCCAAATCAGGGTGAGCTTCTGGCCTTTGCTGGGGGCGTTGGCCATCAGCAGGTCAATTGCCACTTCATCCACGTGGGCCAGCACGGCCAGTTTGTTGTCTTCTGCAAAGGCCATCAGCTTTTTGGCGGTGAGGCCATTGGCATTGGCGCTGTCATAGAGGTGGAACTCGCCGATACCTTTGAAGGGAATCCCGCCCTGGCCGTCTGCGCCTTTGGCGTGTTCGGCCTTCACCATCTCATAAATCGTCTCGTCTTTGAACCAGCTGTCATAGTCTGCCCGGTTGCGGTAGAGCCGGATGAAAGGCACCACTTGCAAACCGGCCTTGACGGCAGCGGGCAGGTTAGCCAGTGCCTTGGTGCCATCGTTGGGGCGGGAGTTGGCCAAAACACCTTTGACGCCGTTACGCTGAACACGGGCCAGTACATCGCTCAGGGGGTGCGGGTTTTGGGCTTCTTCGTTGTAATGCAGGTGCGCATCAAACAGCGGGCCCGCATAGTCTGCCGCCATCGCTTGTGGGCCCAGGGTGATGGCACCCAAGCCAATCACACCCATCAGCAACGGCGCAAGTGCCCGGGGCAGTGCGCGCGCCAAGCTTGTTTGCCAATGGGCATGTTTTGCTGTGGGCATGTCCGTTACTCCTGGTTTAGTTCATGGGTGAATACCGTTGCAGCGGGCCAGCAGGGCAGGCTAACGCACGAAGTTGCCGAAAAAATCCAGCGTGCGTTCAAACGCCAGTTCGGCGGCAGCAGCGTTGAAAGAGCCGCGTTGGTCGCAATTAAAGCCGTGGTCAGCCGCGTACACGTTCACTTCCACATTCTTTTGCGCCGCCTTGAAAGCGTTCACCGTGTCCATGGTGATGTGTTTGTCTTGGTCGCCAAAATGGCACATCACCGGGCATTGGGGCGTGCGGGCGGCTTCTGGTCCCACCGTCATGCCGCCGCCGTAGTAAGGCACGGCGGCCCCGATGCCCTCCAGCATGCAGGCAGCGCGCCAGGTGAGCAAGCCGCCCCAGCAGTAACCCACCACGCCCACTTTGCCACCCTTGGCCGGGTTGCCGCTGGAGAGCACGGTGTCCATGGTGGACATTTTGGCTGCGGTGGTGGCGTAATTGATGGTGGCCTGAATATCCAGCATCACCAAGGGCGTGATGGGGTTGTTGTCTGGGCTCTTGCGGGCCTCCACCGCAGCCTTTAGCGCCACACCGGCTGCCATGTCTTCGGCGGTGTAGCCCAGTTCGACGCCTTCTTTGATGCGGTGAAAGGTGGCCGGTGCCACCGCCAAATAACCGGCTTTGGCAAACTGGTCCACCACATTTCGGATGTGGCTGTTCACCCCAAAAATCTCTTGCAGCACCACGATGGACCCTTTGGGTTTGCGGTCGGGCAAGGCCACATAGGCCGGCAAAATAAAGCCGTCTTTGGATGTGATGTCAGTGGTGAAATTCATGCGGTCTCCTGGTGTGTGTGAATCGGGCAGAATGACCTGCCCGACGACGTGCAAAACTCCTGGCTACATAGCCCAAGATGTCCGCGCGGTGGGGTCAATTCGGCATTCTCGCCCTGAAAGGGCGCATCAAACTTGGGGCACCCATGAATCCATCACGTATTGTGTTGATAACCGGCGGTTCACGCGGCATTGGCGCGGCCACCGCGCTGCTGGCCGCCAGCAAGGGCTGGGCGGTGGCGGTGAACTACGCCAGCAATGCGGCGGCGGCGGAATCGGTGGTGCAGCAGATCACCGCGAAAGGTGGCAAAGCGATCGCCGTGCAGGGCGATGTGGCGCTGCCAGCCGACATCCTGCGCATCTTCCAGACGGTAGATGCCCAACTGGGCCGCATCAGCGCTTTGG
>JANOWY010000168.1:0-3301 GCA_031418135.1 Rhodoferax sp.
TGCGCCGGGGCCGATGCAGCCAACTGCCTCACCGCCGCGCAAGTTAAAGCCGTGCAATCGCTGCACAGCAGCTACACCTTTCCGTTTGCCCTGGCCAATGGCATCACCACCTACCCGGGCTGGGGGGTGTCGGGCGAGGCGGCACCGGCTTTTGGCCCAACGGGTGGCTGGAGCGCCTGGTGGGTGGGCAACAGCGCACCGACCCAGCCCGCCAAGCCCGACAACGGCATCGCCTGGCTGTTTGGCAGCGGCACGCTGCGCCACATCATCGTGCGCGACCCGGCCTATGACGTGACCAAATACCGCCCCGAGCTGTACCACACCCGGGTGCTGGAAGTCTCGGCTTTGTTGGATTCCACCAACCCGGATTTGAGCGCTTTTCACGCGCGCGGCGGCAAGTTGATCATGCTGGAGAACATGGCCGATTACGCCCAAAGCCCGTACGCCGGTATCGGCTATTACGAGTCGGTGGTGAAAAAAATGGGTGCCGATACCGCCAGCAAGTTCATCAAGCTTTACACCGCGCCAGGCGTTGACCACGTGGGTGCCGGAGCTCCGGGCAATGTGGACATGCTCAGCGCGCTGGCGCAATGGGCCGAGCAGGGCCAGCCACCCAGCCGCCTCACGGTGGTTGACCAAAGCCTCAGCCTGCCCATCACAACAAGCCGCGAATTGCCCCTGTGCGAATGGCCCTTGTGGCCCCAATACAGCGCGGGCGACCCGAGTAAACCGCTTTCCTTTCAATGCACACGCTAACATGCGAACTGGCAGACAAATTTCTGCGGCACTTGAAAAGTAAACTGGTATGAAGTTGTATCTAGAAAATGTACGCTCATTTGAAAGTTGGCATGAAATTCCAATTGCCCCGGCCACTGTCCTATTGGGCGAAAACAGCGCTGGAAAATCGACATTGCTTGGAATGTTGGCTGTTGTCAATCACGAAGGTTTTCCCGCAAGCGGCAACTTTTTCAATCAGTTTCCCTTCGAGTTCGGCGGCTACAAAACCCTTGCGACCAGCAAGAAGGGTGTAACGCATTTTTCGGTTGGATTTCAAACAGTCCTTAGAGCACCGTATTTCAGTAGATCACAACAAAAGGAAGATGAGCCCATATCAGCGGGCATCATTTCTGCTTTTCGAGAGAATGATGGCCTACCTGTTCTGTGCCACGCTTTTGCTTGGCTCGGAGATTTTGCGATCTCATTTAGCGAACAAGAGTTCATACACATTGACCGTAGCAAGCAAATAGTTTTTCCTGATGCAATACGGGTCGAATCCTTCGTTTCGCCTGAGTCCAACGCCCATGGATTGGCCATGGTGCATCTGCGACGCTTGGCCTTCGAAAAACGAGATAAGCGGGACAATTCTGACGAGAAGGGGCGGCGTGCAATTGAGGAAATTGACGACTTAACTCGCATGTTGACTTCCGGCGGGTTCTTGCGCTGGGGTTCAATGCGAGCGATGGCCTTTGCGCCAATGCGCTCGCGACCAAAACGTACCTATGACCAACTCAGCGATGAGTTTTCGCCAGAAGGGGATCATATTCCCCTGTTATTGGCACGGGCAGCAGATCCAAATAACAAACAGTCCAGAGCCCTTCACGAAGCATTGCGCGACTTTGGAAAATATTCCGAAATGTTTTCCGATGTTGATGTGAAAAAACTTGGAAGCGGTAGTGGCGATCCTTTTCAGGTGCAAGTCAAGACGGGGACCAAAAAAACTAACTTGATGGATGTTGGCTATGGTGTGAGCCAAATCTTGCCACTTATCGTTGATGCCCAGAGAGCATCGCCGAATACGATGTTGCTGCTACAGCAGCCAGAAGTGCATCTGCATCCTAAAGCCCAAGCTGCTTTGGGATCCATGATTAAGGATTGGGTTTCAAAAAGCAAAAAAACTGTAGTGGTAGAAACCCATAGTGACTATTTGGTTGACCGCCTTCGACTGGAAATCAAACGCAAAAATCTCAAGGAGAGTGATGTCAAAATTTTCTTTTTAGAAAAAAAGGGAAACCAAACCAAACTTCATTCTCTTGAAATCGATGCTGAAGGTAACGTACTAAACGCGCCCAATGGCTATCGCGACTTCTTTTTGCTAGAGCAAATGGCTTTGTTAGTAGATTGAACACTTATGTGCTTGATTGTTGATGCCAATTTATGTTCTGTGATTTTCAAAAAAACAAATGACAAGGCATTTGAAAATTTGAGACTGGCCATTTTCTCTAGCCAACTGACGCTGATTCATGGTGGAAAGCTGACCGATGAATACCGCAAGGCTGGGGTTCTTGATGTAATCGCTTCGTTGTCCCGAAGTGGCAGAGCCATTAAAGTCCCCGATGAGTTGATCGATGCGCAACTGGCGATGATCGAAGACCGGTGCACTTCAAACGATCACCATGTCATTGCTCTTGCAAGGGCAGACCGGCAGCTCGGTCGGGTGTTATGCAGCAACGACCTGGCACTTCGAATCGATTTCAAGAATAAGGGTTTGATTGATAAACCCCGCGGAACGATCTACAGCCCTTCACGACACAAACCGTCACTCGCCAATTGTTAGATTTTCATGTTTAGTACCCGCAATTGAACCCACCATGTCCCTCAAAAAAGACTACCTCGACGTTCCCGGCACCACCATTTTTGATGCCGAACAAAGCCGCAAGGGCTACCACCTCAACCAGTTTTGCATGTCGCTCATGAAGGCCGACAACCGCGAGCGCTTCAAGGCTGACCAGCGCAAATACCTGGACGAATGGCCCATGACCGAAGACCAAAAACAGGCGGTGTTGAACGCTGACTTGAACAAGGCGATTTCACTGGGCGGCAACATTTATTTTTTGGCCAAACTCGGTGCCACCCACGGCAAAAGTTTTCAGCAAATGGCGGGCAGCATGACCGGTATGACCGAAATTGAATACCGCGACATGATGATCGGCGGTGGCCGTTCGGTCGAAGGCAACCGCTACGCCGGTGAAGACGGCACCGCACAACCCCAGCACCAGCCGCAAGGGCATGGCAACGGCAAATTACTATAAAGACATCATGGCACGCATCACCGCATCGGTTTACACCTCACACGTACCCGCCATTGGCGCCGCCATCGACCTGGGCAAAACAGAAGAAGCCTATTGGCAACCGCTGTTCCAGGGTTACGAAAAATCCAAAACCTGGATGAAAGACAACAAACCCGACGTCATCTTCCTGGTTTACAACGACCACGCCACGGCCTTCAGCCTGGAGATGATTCCCACCTTTGCCATTGGCACGGCTGCGAGTTTTGAGCCGGCCGATGAAGGCTGGGGCCCGC
>JANOWY010000169.1:0-10996 GCA_031418135.1 Rhodoferax sp.
TTGCCGTTGAAAACGGCCGTGAAGCTGGCTGCCGAGATAACTGGCGAGCCCAAAAACGCACTGTATGACGCGGCCTTGGCGCTGAAGGCCGCGGCCTGAGCGCGGTCAAAACGCCGGAACGAGACTTAGTTTTTTTATTTGAAATTTGTTCTTTTAACAAAAGCACTTTTTGTTAATATTTTAATTGAATATCAAGCTACATTTAGCATAGTAATTATTATTAAGTAATATATATTATTACGATTCTTATTGTATTACAGACATTTTAAAGGATGCGCGTGTGCGGGCCAGGGGCTCTCAAAAAATGCCGCCACCAGGGCTGGTGTCACGTCTTCAATCCTGGGTGGGTTCCAGCGGGGCTGTTGGTCTTTGTCGACCGCCAAAGCGCGAATGCCTTCAACGGTCTCGCTGCCGGCCCCAGGGCGCACATGAAAACACTGGCGCATCATGCCGCGTTCCATACGCAAATCATCGGCCAGGCTCATTTGCCGGCCGCGGCGCACTTGCTCTAACGCCACATGCAGCATCAGCGGCGAGCGTTTGCGCAAGTCAGCCGCTGCGCGCGTGGCCCAAGCTGACGGATCATTTTCCAACGCCTGCACAATAGCCAATACGCTGGGAAGACTGAAGAAATGGTCTATCTGGGCGCGAGCAGCCACCATCGACGCATCCTTCGCTTCTACCTGCGAGTCAGGCGGTGGACCTTGCGGCGCGGCCGCTTGCAGGTCGCCCAAGGCAGCCAGGCCCCGGTTGGCCAAATCCAGCCACAGGGCAGGCAAAAGCGCACTGGGGTGCTTTACGTCTGCCAGCCCCACGGCAATCGCATCATCAGCCAGAATTTGCTGGCCGGTGAGGGCTAAATATTCGCCCACCTGCCCAGGGCAACGGCTCAAAAAATAGCCACCGCCGACATCAGGGAAGAGGCCAATGTTGGTCTCAGGCATGGCCATCCGGGTACGCTCGGTGACGATACGCACGCGCGCGCCTTGAGAGATGCCCATGCCACCGCCAAACACGATGCCGTCCAGAAAAGCGACATACGGTTTGGGGTAGGTGTGTATCAGGTGGTTCAGGGCATATTCTTCGGTGAAAAAATCCTCCATGCCAACACCACCCTGCATTGCCGTCTGGTGAAAAAACAAGATGTCGCCACCCGCGCAAAAAGCGCCAAACGGGGCAAACGCGCCGGAAGGGCCCGATGGCCCAGACACGCCAGCCGGGCTGCTGCCAACCACCCCGCCCGGGCTGGTGGCAACTTTGCCTTGGCCGCGGATCGCCACCAGGTCAATGCCTGCATCGTCGCGCCAGGCCAGCAAGGTGGCGGTCAGGGCGCGGATCATCGGCAATGAAAGCGCGTTGAGGGCTTTTGGGCGGTTCAGCGTGATGAAGCCGGTGCGGCCCTGCACTTGCGTGATGACGTGGCTGGCAGGTGTCGGTTCTTGATTCAGCACAGGGTTTCCAGGTTGTTAGAAGAAGAATGGGAAGCACAGGGAACCGGAGCGGCAAATGCGTTCGGCATCCGATTATTCTTTGCAAAGAAGTGGTTTTTGCGCCCTGAGGCAATGCACTTCGGTTTTTGCAACAAGGGGCGAGAATATTGGAAAAAGACCCAACCAGCCTGCCACCAAAAAATAAATGCGCACAGGTTTCGCACCGGGCCTACACATGAACGGCAGAAACTGATAATGACATCAGCAGAGTCACCACAAAGTGCATACACTTTGGTACGCAGATTAACCAGCTCGCCCAGAAAGTCCGTCCATGCTGTTGCACCTTGAAGGCATCAACGCTGCCAGTCAGCCCGAATTCACCCGTTTGTTGGACGGCACCTACGAACATTCGCCCTGGATTGCCGAGGCGGCCTGGGCCAAGCGCCCGTTTGCCAGCCTGGCGCAACTCAAGCTGGCCCTGGTGCAAGTGGTGCGTGATTCTGGCAAAGCCGCGCAATTGAAGCTGATCTGTGCCCACCCTGAACTGGCGGGCAAAGCCATGGTGGCCCAAACCCTCACCGCAGAATCCACCAACGAACAGGGCAAAGCAGGGCTTACCGCGTGTACACCGCAGGAGTTTGAAAAAATCCAGCGCCTGAACGCGGCTTACAACCCCAAATTTGGTTTTCCGTTCATTTTGGCAGTGCGGGGGCCGCGCGGGCTGGGGCTGCACAAATCCGAAATCATCGCAACCTTTGAGCGTCGCCTCGCCCATCACCCCGATGTTGAATTTGCCGAATGCCTGCGTAATATCCACCGGATTGCAGAGATTCGGCTGGACGACAAATTTGGCCAGGTACCCACGCAGGGCAACCAGGTCTGGGATTGGGCCGAGCTGTTGGCAAGCCACAGCGACCCAGGCTACGCCGAGCGGGGCGAACTGACCGTCACCTACCTTACGCCAGCGCATCAGGCGGTGGCGCAGCAACTGTGCCACTGGATGCGCGCCGATTGCGGTTTTGACGACGTCGCGATCGATGCGGTGGGCAATGTGGTGGGGCTCTACCACGGCACCAACCGCAGCGCCAAGCGGCTGCTCACTGGCAGCCACTATGACACCGTGCGCAATGGCGGCAAATACGATGGCCGCTTGGGTATTTTGGTGCCCATGGCGTGTGTGCGTGCGTTGCACCGCCAGGGCAAACGCTTGCCGTTTGATCTGGAGGTAGTGGGTTTTGCCGAAGAAGAGGGCCAACGCTACAAGGCCGTGTTCTTGGGTTCTGGCGCACTGACCGGCCACTTTGACATGCGCTGGCTCGACCAGCAAGATGCGCAAGGCACCGTCATGCGTGAGGCCATGGCCCAAGCGGGTTTGCAAATTGACGACATTGCCCTACTCAAGCGCGACGCGGCCCGCTACCAGGGCTTCGTTGAAGTCCACATTGAGCAGGGCCCGGTGCTGAACGAGCTCGATCTGCCGTTGGGCATCGTTACGTCTATCAACGGCAGTGTGCGGTATGTCGGCAGCATCACCGGCATGGCCAGCCATGCTGGCACGACGCCCATGGGCCGTCGGCGCGATGCCGCGACTGCGGCGGCAGAACTTGCCTTGTATGTGGAACAACGCGGTACCGCCGAGCCCAACCTGGTGGCCACTGTGGGCATGCTTGAAGTGCCCGATGGCTCGATCAACGTGGTGCCGGGGCGATGCAACTTCAGCCTGGATATCCGCGCCACCACCAACGCGGTGCGCGATGCGTGCGCCGCCGACATTCGTGCCGAGTTGCAGCGGCTATGTGAGCGCCGTGGCGTGAGCTTCATGCTGGAAGAAACCATGCGCGCCGCCGCAGCGCCCAGCGCACCCGCCTGGCAGCAGCGCTGGGAACGGGCGGTAGCGGCACTGGGCCTGCCATTGCGCACCATGCCCAGCGGGGCCGGGCACGATGCCATGAAGCTGCATGAAGTGATGCCACAAGCCATGCTGTTTGTGCGCGGCCTGAACGCCGGCATCAGCCACAACCCGCTGGAATCCATCACCCAAAACGACGCAGACCTGTGCGTTCACGCCTTCCAGAACCTGCTGGACCAACTGGCAGCCGAAACTTCATGATCTCGGCAAACTACGCAGCGCTTGACGCCTGGATCGATGCCCACTTTGACGAAGAAGTCCGCTTTTTGCAGCAACTGGTGCAAGTGCCCACCGACACGCCGCCTGGCAACAATGCGCCGCACGCCCAATGCACAGCCGAGCTGCTGGGCGAATTCGGCTTCAAGGCCGAATGCCATGCCGTGACAGCAGATGCAGCGCGGGCTGCTGGTTTGGAATCTGTCACCAATCTGGTGGTACGGCGCAACTATGGCAAGGGCCTCACGAATGCCGGCATCACCATCGGCTTGAATGCGCACGGCGACGTGGTGCCCCCGGGCGAGGGCTGGACGCATGACCCTTATGGTGGCGAGATCGAAGGCGGCAAAATGTACGGGCGCGCCACGGCCGTCAGCAAATGCGATTTTGCAACCTACACCTTTGCCACGCGGGCACTCGAGGCCACCCAGGCGCCAAGCCAAGGCAGCGTGGAACTGTATTTCACCTACGACGAAGAGTTTGGTGGCGAATTGGGCCCCGGCTGGCTACTGGGAAAAGGCCTAATCAAGCCCGATTTGCTGATTGCCGCCGGGTTCAGCTACCAGGTGGTAACTGGCCACAACGGCTGCCTGCAAATGGAAGTCACCGTGCACGGCAAGATGGGACATGCCGCCGTACCGGAAACGGGGGTCGACGCCCTGTACGCGGTCACCCGCATCCTGAATGCCTTGTACGAGCAAAACACCCTTTATCAGCAGGTCACCAGCCAGGTCCAGGGCATTACACACCCCTACCTCAACATCGGCATGATCGAAGGTGGCACCAACACCAACGTGGTACCGGGCAAAGTGGTGCTCAAGGTAGACCGGCGCATGATCCCCGAAGAAAATCCGGCCGAAGTGGAAGCCACACTGCATCGGGTGATCCGCGATGCGATAGCAGGCCTGCCAGGCATCACGGTAGACATCCGCCGCATGTTGCTGGCGAATGCGCTGAAGCCGTTGCCTGGTAATCAACGGATGGTTGATGCGCTGTGCAAACATGCCAGCGCTCTGTTTGGCGAACCCATCGCGGCATCGGGCACACCACTCTACACCGATGCCCGCCTTTTCAGCGAGCGCGGCATCCCCGCCGTGCTATATGGCTGTGGCCCCCGCACAGTGTTGGAGAGCAACGCCAAACGGGCCGACGAACACATTGAACTGGAAGACCTGCGCCGGGCCACAAAAGTGGTAGCTCGCACGATGGCGGACCTGTTGGCGTGACGCTGACCCATGGCTACCTAAACAGGCAGCAGGGTGAGGACAACGAGGGATGGTGCGGCTGGCGGGGATCGAACCCACGACCCTTGGCTTCGGAGGCCAATACTCTATCCACTGAGCTACAGCCGCGAGTCTGAAGCGAGCCGCTGATTGTAGGGGTTTTCACAGGGGCGGCGGCTATAATCTGCCCTTGAATTCTTCCTGCTGACAGGGGCCAGGGCCCGGTGCAGCAGAGCATTTCACCCCATCATTCCCATTTGCCCATCGAAGGTACACCATGAGCGACCACGCGCACGCGAACACCCCTGAACACGAAGAGGACCACTCCGGCCCGATCAAAACGCCCCAGCAACTGCTGCTGGCGGTGTTTTATTTCTTCGTGGTGCCGGTGTTCATCATCATCGCGCTGGTGTATTACGTGGTGTCGGGTGCCAAACCGGCCGCCGGTACGGTTGACATGGAAAAAACCATTGTGCAGCGCCTGCAAAAGGTGGGTACGGTCGAAATTCGCGATGCCAACCGCGAGCTGAAAAACGGCAAGGCCGTTTATGACGCGCAGTGCACCACCTGCCACGCGGCCGGTGTGGCAGGCGCGCCAAAAATGGGAGACACTGCATTGTGGGCACCTCGGATTGCCACGGGTTATGCAGCTTTGCTGGCTTCAGCCCTCAAGGGCAAAGGTGCCATGGCAGCCCAAGGCGGTGGTGATTTTGAAGACCTGGAAATCGGCCGTGCCGTGGTGTTCATGGCCAATGCCAGTGGCGGCAAACTCGAAGAACCCAAAGCCGCTGCGCCGGTTGCCGCCGATGGCGCAGCCCCCGCTACAGCCGTTGCAGCAGCCGCAGTGCCCGCCCCCAGCAAGTGATTATTTATTTTCCAGAGTATACTTTTAAAAATAAATGCGATTGTTGACGCATCAATTGCACAACTTGATACATATTGAATAGCTATTTAGTTTAAATTAAAACTATTTACTGCTTTTGTTTTTAATGGCAGGACTTACTTCGAAGCCATAAGATTGCGCCACCGAGGCGCTTTGTACCGCCTCAGGGTGCCATTGCCCGGCATCAATCGCATTGGCAGCCAGTTCCATGTCTTGGGTGTGTACCAGTCCCAAGCCTCGATCTGTTGCCAGGTAAACACGGCCGAGTTCATCTAACAAACAGCTTCGAACCTGTACCAATTGCCCGGTATGGGCGCACACGGCGACCTGCCGCTGTGTGGTACCCGTACCGACATCGGTTTCGGTGGCAGAAACCGGCGCATCAGACAGCCGCCAAACCCAGGGCGTAACTTCGAGCTCCAGATACACCCGTTGCGGCCCGTTTTGAAAAAACCACTGCCCAGCATCGTCGCAGGCGTAGTTGCGACCAATGAAATCGATCAGCTTTTCATGCGTGAGCAACGAGCCACGGCTGGCCAGGTTGCCACCACGAGAGGCCTGAAACGGCCCGGCCGCCTGGGCCCGGTCATCGCGCATGTACCAATTGCCACGCGCGTCCAGACCCAGCCAGCCATAACAGTGCGGCACGTTGGGCCATTTGGCCATGGCCTGAATGACGATAGGGTCCATAACCTTACTGCCTCAGCAACCAGTTGCCGACCTGCTCAGGCATGGCGCGCAAATGGGCCGGGAATCCGCCTTGCGGAAACCCGACATGCCCGCCCTGGGCTGGTTGCCACAGGGTGACGTGTGAGCCGACACGCCCACGGCTGGTGTTAGCGGCAATGGGGGGAAGGCATGCTGCGGGTACAAACGGGTCATTCAGGGCATTCACCACCAGCGCCGGAATGCGAATTTGTTCGAGATGCGGCTTGGCCGAGCAACGGGCCCAATAGTCTTCGGTGTTTTTGAAACCATGCAGGGGTGCCGTGAAGATATTGTCGAACTCGTACAAATCAGTTGCCCGCGCGAGCGCATCACGGTCAAACAAGCCCGGGTGTTGCACTAACTTGCGCAGCGCCTTGGGTTTCATTGAGTTGATGAACATGCGGGTGTAGACCAAGCGGTTGAAGCCCCTGCCAATTGCTGCACCGCTGGCAGCCAGGTCAATGGGTGAGCACACACTGGCCACAGCGCTGACCACTTGGCTTGCCTGTGTGCCCATCTCCTGTGCCCAGCGCAACAAGGCATTGCCACCCAACGACACGCCAACTGCCACGATAGGGCCCGTGTGGCGCTCGCGAAGGCGCTGCAATATCCAGCCGATTTCTTCAAAATCACCCGAATGGTAGGCCCTGGGTGCCAGGTTCAGTTCCCCACTGCAACCGCGAAAGTGCGGCACGCAAAAAGCCAACCCGTGCTGACGGGCAAAGTCGGCGAACGCCTCGGCATAGTGGCTGCGTGACGTGCCCTCCAGGCCGTGGAACAACACAACCAGCGTGGAAGGCACGGGGAGCGTGGGGGCTCCATTTTCCGACGGGCCGCCCCCAGGAAAATGCGCCCCCTCGGGGGGCAGCGCAGCACACGCAGTGGCAAGCGTGGGGGCCATTTCCAGAAAATCGACATCGACAAAATCCGCGTCTGGGGTGGCCCAACGCTCGCGCCGATAACGCGGCGGCTCCGCATCAAAACGTCGTGCTTGCAGCGCGCCCCAGATGGTTTGCAAATTGCCGCCCGGCAGCCACCAAGGCGCTTGATATTTCATGGTACTCACGCAGTCGCGGGTTTTCAATGGAGCACAGTGGGCGTTTCAAATGCTTCCAGCGCCTGGTTTTGCGTGCCGGGGCTGGCATGGTGCAATACCAGCCGCCAGCCCTGGCCAGTGCGGTGGTAAACATTGGTGGCCACCAACCAGGCCTGCACCGGGCCATCACCGGTCTGCACGTCGATGCGTTCCAACACACTGTGCACCACGCTGGTCACACTTTCAATACGACGCACATTCATCGGTTTGATTTGTACGCTGCTTTGGTTAAACAGCGCCTCAAACGCAGCCCGTATGGTGCCGACACCGACCAACCGGGGCCCACCAGGATGCACACACACCACGTCGTCTTCATCAGCCCAGCAGGCCATGAGTTTTTCAAGATCGGCTTTTTGAAGGGCTTCATAAAAGGCCGCTTCGACGTCATCGGCACTTCCACCGATGACGGCAGCAGAGGGTTTGTTTCGGGGCATGGCAAATTCAGGATAAAACGTTGACGATTGTGCCTGCTCTTGAAATTTCAGGGATCACGGGCATATTCAAATGGTGGCATGTTGACTGTGCTACTGTGCGGCCTGGAGTCCAAGCGTTTGTCGAACGTACGCAGATTATTTTTATGAATCGGAGAACATGATGGGTACCTGGATGAATTTGGTGTCAACCGTAGCGGGTCACAACCGGGGGCGCTGGATGGCGGTACTGTCTTCGCTGGTGCTAACTGTCTCGTTGACGGGTTGCGGTTACAACGATTTTCAGCGCCTCGATGAAACCACCAAATCCGCCTGGAGCGAAGTGCTGAACCAGTACCAACGCCGCGCTGACCTCGTGCCCAATATCGTGGCCACGGTTAAGGGCGAAGCCGCGTTTGAGCAAGACACACTGACCAAGGTGATTGAAGCACGGGCCAAGGCCACGGCGATCCAGGTCACCCCGGAAACCCTGAACAACCCCGAAGCCTTCAAGAAATTCCAGGCCGCGCAGGGTGAACTCGGCAGTGCGCTGAGCCGCTTGATGGTGGTGTCTGAAAAATACCCGGATTTGAAAGCCAACCAGGGTTTCAGGGATTTGCGCGTGCAGCTCGAAGGCACTGAAAACCGCATCACGGTAGCCCGCAACCGCTACATCCAGAGCGTGCAGGAGTACAACGTGCTGGCCCGCAGTTTCCCCAGCAACCTGACCGCCATGGTGTTCAGCTACGCCGTCAAGCCCAGTTTTGCGGTTCAAAACGAAGCGGCCATCAGCGCACCACCCACGGTGGATTTCGGCAAGAAGTAAGCACCTGCCTTGCACGAATTTCACTGCTAATCCAACGCACCTCGCCATGATCCCGTTGATGTTGCGTTTGTCGGGTGCGTTAAACATACTGATCAGCGCCGTCGAGCGGGTTCGGATGAAGTCGTTTAGGGGCTTGCGGTTTGCACCGCTGATCTTGCCCGCCCTCGTCGCGCTGGGAGGAACAACCGTCTGGGCGGCAGACGTGTTGCCGGTGCCCGCCCTGACGGCCCACGTCATCGACCAGACCGGCACGTTAACGCCAGTTCAAACAGCGGAACTCGAACAAAAGTTGGCCGAGTTTGAGCGCAGCAAGGGGTCTCAAATTGTGGTGTTGATGGTGGCCACCACCCAGCCTGAAGAGATAAGCGGGTATGCCAACCGAGTGGGCAATGCCTGGAAGATTGGCCGCAAAAGCGAAGGCGACGGTGTATTGCTGATCGTCGCCAAAAATGACCGCCGGGTGCGTATTGAAGTGGCCAAATCACTCGAAGGTGCCATACCGGATTTGGCCGCCAAACAAATCATCGACAGCGCGATCACGCCCAACTTCAAGGCGGGCAACGTTGCAGCCGGCCTGATTGCCGCCAGTGACCGCATCATGGCGCGCATTGCCGCTGAAGGTTTGCCAGCAGGCGAATCGCACGTGGGCGGCGGCAGCAACTCGCCACTGGGCGCGCTGGAAGACCTGGACTGGCTCAGCGGCGCTATTTTCTTGTTGTTTGCCGTACCCGTTGGCGTTTCGGTGGCGAGCGCCTTTTTGGGCCGCAAACTGGGCTCGGTGGTCGCCGGGGCTGGCGTGGGCGGGGTGGCCTTTTTCATTTCGGCGAGCATCGCCTTGGCGGTTGTCGCGGGTGTGGCAGCGCTGGTGTGGGCGCTGCTGATGGGCACCAGCGTTTCGCGCGGGGCCCAATCACGTGCCCAGGGAAGTCGTGGGCTGGGTGCTTCGAATGCCGGATGGGGCAGCGGTTGGGGCTCCAGCAGCGGCGGCGGCTTTGGCTCAAGCAGTGGTGGCGGCGGGTTCAGCTCGGGTGGCGGGGGCGATTTTGGTGGCGGCGGCTCATCTGGAGACTGGTAAGCGCCAGCAACACTTTATGTGGCAACAAGTCAAACGCATTTTTAAGCATCGTTGGCGGGACGAATCCGACAGCCGCAAGGTTGTGCCCGCCGATCTGGCCGAGCGCCTGCGTCGCCGTGTGGCCGCCAGCGAGCAGCGCCATACGGGCGAAGTGCGCATCTGCGTCGAAGCCAGCCTGCCGATGAGTTATTTGTGGCGCCATGCTTCGGCCCGGCAGCGCGCCGTCACCCTGTTTGGCAAGTTGCGCGTGTGGGACACCGAACACAACAACGGCGTGCTGATCTATCTGCTGCTGGCCGACCGCGCCATTGAGATCGTTGCTGACCGGGGTTTGAACGCCGTTGTGAGCCCTGCGCAATGGCAGGAAATGATTGCGAATTTGAGCCGGGCGCTTCGGGAAAGCCGCTACGAAGACGGCCTCACACAAGCGCTGGAGGAAGTCTCTGCCGTGTTGGTGCAGCACTTTGCCATGCCCGCCGATGCAGCCAACCCGGACGAACTCAGTGACGTGGTGGTGCTGATGTGATGGTCAAAGCCCCACAGTCTAGGCCGGGCTTCAATTTTCTGTATCGAGTTTGATTTGTTCGGGTTTGACGAGGGATGATACGGCTTGATTACGCCCACCGTCAAACAAAAAAGCCCTGCTTTTGTGGAGACAGGGCTTTTTCAAGGTGACGCAAACAGCGTCCGAAAGACGCGAAACGGTTTATCGTTTTTGACGGAACTTGCGTAGCGCCGCAATTTGGGCGGCCATGATGGCCAGCTCTGATGAGGCTTTGGCCAGATCCATCTCGCCCTTGGCGTTGTCCAACGCTTCTTTGGCAAGTGCCATCGCCGCGTTGGCTTTTTCTTCATCGAGGTCTTTGCCGCGCACCGCTGTGTCTGACATCACGGTCACGCAGTTAGGCTGCACTTCAAGAATGCCACCGGCGACAAACACAAACTCTTCTGTGCCGTCGGCTTTTTGGATGCGCACCGAACCCGCCTTGATCCGGCTAATCAGCGGTGTGTGGCGCGGATAAATACCCAATTCACCGGCTTCACCGGGCAGGGCCACAAATTTGGCTTCGCCTGAAAAGATGGACTCTTCGGCGCTGACGACATCGACATGAATAGTTGCCATGATGTTTTCCTGAGCTACAAATGCGCCGCTTTTTACGCCAGCTTCTTGGCCTTCTCAAAAGCCTCGTCGATTCCGCCGACCATGTAGAAAGCCTGCT
>JANOWY010000170.1:0-1782 GCA_031418135.1 Rhodoferax sp.
AACCATCGCGCACACCGGCAGACAGCGCATTGACGGGTGGTGAATTGAGTGTCAAAACGGCAATTTCGCCGTCTTGGGTGAGGGTGGTGACGTCGTTGATGGTGATCATGGTTGTCCAATCGCTGGTGTGCAAGCGGGTGATTAAGTGTGCGTGAGGCTGTGTTTTGGCGTGGCGTTCAGGATGCCTTTAGGGCGCAGATACCGCAGCACGTCAGGTTAACGCATTCGGGCTGGCGGGCCGGGCAAACTGGCGACAGGGGATTGAATCGTTTTCTTTTGGCGGCTTTCTGGGTTGGTTGGCCGCTGCTGTCGGATCATTACTTTCGTTGATTTGCCGCTGCCGATGATTCGTCGCTTCGTCGCTTCGTCGCTTCGTTGATTCACCGTTTACTTTGGGTGGCCGCGCCAGAGCAAGCCCCAGGCGGCTGCGTCCGTGTCCCCCGACGCGGGAAAACCGTTTCGCCTTGCTTGAATGGGAGGGCGCGTCTCCGCCTTAACCTCCCGCATCCGCCTGGGGCTCGTTCTGGCGCTTGGTGGGCCGGTGGGTGTTTGGTTTGCGTATTTGAGGGTTTTGGGGACAACACTCGGCAGTAGCATATGGCGTTTCGGTATCGACTACTGCTGATGGCGCGCTACCCCAAGTCAAACCGATTTTTAAAAACCCCCAAGCAGTGCGACAGCCAGGGCGGATGCGGGAGGTCAAGGCGGAGACGCGCCCTCGGGACCGCGCAAGGCGAAGCGGTTTGCCCCGCGTCGGGGGACACGTACGCAGCCGCCCTGGGTGTTGCACTGCGTTCTACAAAAAGGCAACGAAGCGGCCACAACAATGCGCAAAACTGGCCCTTTCGGTTTCACCAAGACCAACCAAATAGCCCCCCGACGTAAGGACCCTCAAAAGGATATGCTGTGACTCATCGTCCGGAGACACCATGCCCGCAACCACGACACAAACAGTATCCCCAACGCCCATTGCTCACCCGCTCGCGCCTGCAGGCGTACCAGTATTGGACGTTGACCCCTTCAGCACCGAATTTTTGACCAACCCCTACCCCGGCCACGAGCGTATTCGCGAAGCCGGTGCCGTGGTTTGGTTGCCCCAGTACGAGATTTATGTGACGGGCCGGCACGCGCAGGTGCGCGAAGTGCTGATGCGCCATGAAACCTACATCTCCAGTGCCGGGGTAGGCCTGGCCAACTTCAACAAGGAGCCGCCGTTCCGCCCCAAAAGCCTGATTCTGGAAGCCGACCCGCCCAGCCACACACGGGCACGCAACATCCTGGCGCGTATTCTCTCGCCCCGCGTGGTGACGCAAATCCGCGAGGCTTTCACGGCGGATGCCCACCGCATGGTCGACGCCATAGTGGCGCGAGCCGCGCAGGGCCAGGTGGTAGATGCGGTGAAAGAACTCTGCGAGCCCTACCCGCTCAAGGTCTTCCCCGATGCGGTCGGCCTGGAGACGGTGGGCCGTGAAAACCTGCTGCTATACGGTGACATGATCTTCAACTCATTCGGGCCCCGAACCGAGCTGTTTTTGAATGCCGCACAGCGCGTAAAACCAGTCACCGCCTGGATCATGGAGCACTGCCAACGCAGCCACCTGCGCCCCGGCGGTTTTGGCGACCTGATTTACCAGGCCGCCGATGCAGGCGAAATCACGCAAGACGAAGCGCCGATGCTGGTGCGCTCTTTCCTCTCGGCCGGGGTAGACACCACCGTGAACGGCCTGGGAAACGCCTTGTTGTGCCTGGCGCAAAACCCGGAGCAATTTGCCAAACTGCGGG
>JANOWY010000171.1:0-2325 GCA_031418135.1 Rhodoferax sp.
GAACGCGGCGCGGTGCGGCCTTTGGGCATTGCCACGCGGGCGGTGCACCTGGTGGGGCGCACGCCGTCTGGTCACGTGTGGGTGCAGCAGCGCGCCCTGAACAAAGCCAATGACCCCGGCCAGTGGGACACCCTGATGGGCGGCATGATTTCCGCGCAAGACAGCCTGCAAACGGCATTGGCGCGCGAGACGCAAGAAGAAGCGGGCCTGGATGTCACCGCCCTCACAGGGCTGGTGCACCGGGGCTGCGTGCGCATCTGCCGCCCGGCCGATGACGACGTGCCTGGCCAGCCGCCTGCGCCGGTTGGCTTGGGTTACGTCGTCGAAGCGATTGACTGGTTTGAAGCCACCGTGCCCGAAGGTATGGTGCCCCTGAACCAGGATGGCGAAGTGGCCCAGTTTAAATGCCTCACGCCTGCGCAATTGGTGCAGCGCCTGGAGCAAGATGCCTTCACACTCGAGGCGGCCCTGATTCTGGCAGCGGCCCTGCAAGGGGTTTGAGAGCCATGCCATTTGAGGCCGCCAAACAGCTTTTTCTGCATGGCCTGGCCGAGCTTGGGCGCGGTGCCCTGCCGCAAGCTGAAGTGAGTTTTGAAGCCTCGTTGCGCTTGTTGCCCGACAGGCCTTCCACACTCACCAACCTGGGCGCGTTAAAGCTGGGTTTGGGCAAGCCTGCCGAGGCCTTGGTGTTGCTGGAGAAGGCCTGTGCGCTGGAACCGGCCAACGCCCAAAGCTGGGGTTATCGCGGCAAGGTGCTGGGCCAGTTGCATCGCCAACCTGAAGCGCTGGCTTGCCTGGAACAGGCGGCGCAACTGGAGCCTGCCAACGCGCAACTGTGGTTGCATTGTTTTGAAGCGCAGCTTGGCCTGCGCCAACTGCCCCAAGCGCTGGCCTCGCTCGACAAAGCCCTGGCGCTGCAACCTGAACACGCCAGCGCCTGGGGCAACCGTGGCCTGCTGCTCAAAGAACTGGGGCGACTGCAAGAAGCGGCTGCGTGTTTTGAGCGCGCCATTGCTGCGGGGGCCGATGCCGAACTGATGGCCTATTACCTGGCCGGGTTGCAAGCCAACGGTGCCTTGGGCGCAGCCCCCGGTGCAGCGCCACCCACCGCACCACGCCGCTACGTCGAAACCCTGTTCGACAGTTACGCAGCTGATTTTCAAACCCATCTCCTGCATAACCTGCGCTACCAAGGCCATGCGCAATTGGTGTCGCGCTTTCAGGCCACGGCAGAACGGCCTGCCCAGCACTTTGCCTCGGTGCTGGACATGGGATGCGGCACCGGCTTGGCCGGTGTGTGTATCCGCCCGCTGGCCGAGCACCTGGAGGGCCTGGACCTGAGCGCTGTGATGGTGGCACAAGCCCGTGAAACCGGCGCCTACGAGGCGCTATTCCACAATGATTTGTTGAGCCACCTCAACGCCACCCAGCGCCGTTATGACCTGGTGATGGCCGCTGATGTGTTCATTTACGTGGGCGAGCTCTCAGCGGTTTTTGCCGCCGTGGCCAACGTGTTGCTGCCCGGTGGGCGGTTTTGTTTTACCCTGGAGCTGGCAGAGCAAGGGCAGGGCGTGCAGTTGATGCCCAGCCTGCGTTACACCCATTCAGAAACCTATGTGGGCCAATTGGCAGAACAACATGGTTTTAAAATAGAGGCTGTGGAGCGACACGGCTTGCGCGAAGAGCAACGCGAGGTGCTGAACGGACTCTACGTCTATTTAAAAAAATCTATCTATTAAAATTTTTAATAAAAAAATATTTATAAATAGTGCAAATTTGGTATACAAATAATAGCTTATTTTGCAATTATTATTTGAACAATAAGCCTAAATATTCAAGGTAATTTTGCAAATATTGTTAAATATAGGTTTAACTGTCAATCAACGCGCTCTGCCGCAGCCGGTTCGGTTCCAGCGCACCGGCGGAATCCAGAATCCGCCAAGAGCGCAGGTATCAAAAACTATTGCAACATCGCCAAATCGAACTGCTGAACATTCTGTGGTCTGGCCACCTGTAGCAGTTGGCCATTGGTTCCTGCGGTTGCGCCCAACACTGTGATGCCAAGCCCCAAATCACGGGCGGCTCGGCTATCAATCGACACATCCGCCGTAAACCGGCCGTCGGTGTTCTTGGCCATTTGCAAGTCCAGCAAAGCATCTTGCAGGTTCCACAGCAGGGGCAATGCCCGCCTTTCGGCAAACTCCCGGCGGCTCAGGGTCGCCGCTTCATCCACGTTGTACCGCAGCGCCTGCAGGCCCTGCTCAAAACGTGACCGTGCGGCGGCGATGGATTCCGAAACGTTAGCGGGCTCCGCAATCGCGTCTG
>JANOWY010000172.1:0-22039 GCA_031418135.1 Rhodoferax sp.
TTTTTATTTAAATAAATCGGTAATTGTTCATATATTTATTAAATTAATAGCTATTTAATATATATCAAATTTAAATTATTTATATACATAAAATAGGTAAAATCGTTATTTTTTGGTTTTCCGGAATCACCAATATTGCCAGACATGCCTAATGATGTGCCATTGCGGTCAACAAAGCAGGAGCACCACTGCCTTGGCGGTTGGGTCGCATCATTTCACGTCAACTCATACGATGACTGATGAATAACCGGGCGTTCATTCGTCGATTAGCATCGAACCATGCCGTCTATTGATCTTGAATCTCAAGCCGTCCGCACCGCCTTTTGGACGGGTGCCAAAGACATTCTTATCGTTGCACCCTCCTACATTCCATTTGCGGTGGTGTGTGGCGTGGCTTCCACCCAGGTTGGCATGAGCACCGGGGCTGCACTGGCCCTGCCCGCTTTGGTGTTTGGCGGTTCATCACAAGCCGTTTTGATGCAGTTTCTGCAAAGTTCAGCCTCCATCTGGGTGGCGGTTTTGTCAGGTCTGGTGGTGAATTTGCGTATGGCCATTTACAGCGCCGCTATGGCCCCGCGCTTGCGCCACCTCAGTACCCCCCGGCGCATGCTGGCGGCGGCTTTCCTGGTGGACAACACCTTTGCCTACCTGCAACGGCGCACGGAATCTGATCCACAAGACAAGTACCTGCTCCCCTATTACGCGGGTATCACGCTGGTGTTGTGGCCCACCTGGACACTGTTTTGCGCTGTAGGTGTGCTGGCGGGCAATGTGGTGCCCACCCATTGGCAGCTTGAATTTGCGATTCCGCTTTCGTTCATCGCCATGCTGGTTTTTGCCGTGCGCAACCTGCCCTTGCTGGCCGCTGCACTCTCGGGTGGCGCGGCCAGTGTGGTGCTGTTCAATGTGCCGCTCAAGCTCGGCCTGATCGCCGCCTGCTTCATTGGCATGGCTGCCGGTTTGTTGACCGAAAAAGCGCTGCTGCGCCGGGGGGACGGGTTATGAGCGCCTGGCAGGGCTGGGCCATCGTGGCGGCGATGGCGATTGGCACTTTTTTAATTCGTTATTCCTTTATCGGCTTGTTTGCCAACCGCGATATTCCTCCCTGGCTGGAGCATGCCCTGAAGTTCATGGTGCCAGCCATTTTTGCGGCCATTGTGTGCAGCGGTGTGGTGATGTATGGTGGCAAGATCGCTGGCTTGTCGCACTGGCCACGTTATGTCGCGGCGCTGATTGGCCTTGGGTTTGCGCTCAAAACCAATGGCAACATCATCTGGACGGTGGGCAGTGGCATGGCCGCCCTGCATGGCCTGACCTGGCTGGCTTCACGCTAGCTGCAACGCGCCAGATAATTCCGTTTCCAAATCAATTGTGAAGTAGGCGTGCCGACGATGACAGTGCTATAGCACAGCGAGGAGGTACAACGACCTTCACGATTGATTTGGGAACGGAATCAGGGTTCGACGGCAGGCCGGTAATCCTCGCTGGCCACCAGCTTCCAGCGTCCGGCAAAAACGGTAGCCAGCAAGGCCGCCAAACCCGCCAGGCACAACATGGACCAGGCTTGCAGCCAGCCGTTGTCAAATGCCCCGAACAAGCTGGCCCGGAAGGCCTTGACCACCCAGGTGAACGGCAGCCAATTGTGAACCGCCTGAAAGAAATCGCCCGTCAGCTCGATCGGCATCACGCCGCCGCCCGCCGCCAATTGCAGTGTGAGCAGCAAAACGGCGATTAACTTGCCGGCTTCTCCAAAAGCGCGCAAGAGCAACATCACGATAGCCAAAAAGGCCACGCCAGCAGCCACCATAGTCAGGGCAAAACTGGTGAAGCTCGGCGCCCGGATGCCCAGGCCGTACACCAGCATCAGAAACGTGAAAACCACCTGCGCCATCACCAGACCGGCCGGCAAGGCGAGTTTTCCCAACGTTCGTGCCAGGCTGGAGGCGCCTGCGTGGCTGGCCAGCAGCAGTTGCATGTTGAACAAATAGGTGGTCATCACTGCACCCAACCAAAGCGCCATGGCCACCATGTTGGGCGCAAAGGCACTGCCGTTATTGGCCACCGGGGCCAGCACGTCCAGCACAGGCTCCACTGAATCAGCCAGTCCTTTGGCGTTGCCGTCCAACGACCCTGGGCCGCTGGGCAGCACACTGCTGACCAGTTCGATGCCGCTACGCACTTTTCGGGCACCGTCCGCCAGCCCTTTGCTGGCGGTGGCAAAGCTGTCCAGTTTGGCATCATCGGGCAGTTTGGCTGCGGTGGTGCGCAAGGTCTCGCCCAAGCCCATGGCACCGTCAATCAACCTGCCACTGTTGGTTTCTACCCGACCGGCGCCGCGGTTCAGCCGCGTGTTGGTGTCCAATGCCAGCTGCAGGCCCTGCCGCAATTGCAGGCTGCCGCTGGCCAGCTCCGCCACGGCTTTGACAGCAGGCTCGCCCAGTTGCGCCGCCTGGCCAGCAGCCTGATCGTTCAACAGTGTTGCGCCATCTGACAGTTTGACCGCTCCTGCATGCAGTTGCTCCAGCCCGGTGCCCAGTTCTTTTTGCACCACGGTCATGCGTTGGGTGCCATTCTTCAAGGATTTCAACTCGGCTTCGGGTGGCAACTTGTCGTTCAGACTTCGCAGATTGGCCGCAGCCTGTTTGACACCCGTGACCAATTGGGCTGTGGCCAGGTTGTTTTTGCCAGCGCCTTCGTCCAGCGCCAAGGCGCCATTGAGCAATTGATCCAGGCCCTGGCGCAGCTTTTCGAGGTTTTTGCCAGAACCATCGGCGTTGGCCAGCACCTGCTCCCAGCGTTTTTCATTCAGCGCCTCGTTGGCGCGGTGCCCTAAATCTTCAGCGAAACGCCGGGCGAAACTGGCCGATGCGTAATTGTTGCCTTCGGAGAGGATCACCACCAGGCGCCCGGCACCCTGGCGGTTGCCAGGCACGGCATTGGCGCTGAAATCCGGCGGGATGACCACCGCAAAGGCCAACTGCCCCAGGGCGACACTTTGGCGCGCGGAGGCTGCGTCCGCCACTGCTGCAAAACCAAACGTCTCGGATTTGACCAGACCCTCAGTAAGCTCCCGGCCCAGGTTCACCACTTGCCCTTTGTAGCTGATGCCTAAGTCAAGGTTGACGATGGCCACCGGCAAGGCATTGGTCTTGGTGTTGGGCTCCCAGACGCTGGAGAGGTAGATCATGGCGTAAATGGCCGGCACCACGGCGATTGCCATGGCGGCAAGGATCAAGCGCGGGAAACGGCGGAACAGCTCGATCTCCGAGCGCACGATAGCCCCTATCCCTGCCAATCCAAAATGAGGATGCTTGGGTCCGTTCATGCGGCTGATTGTGCAGCTATTGACGGTTTTTCGCATCGCGCGTACCGCACCCGCCCGTATACCGCCAATGCCTTTGCCTGTTCGAGCCTGCAGCGCTGTCGCAGGTCACCCTAAAATCACCTCGTGGGCCACTGAAATTGCTGCCAGCCGGGCCCGAACTTGCGCAACCAACTCGACCGTTTCAAGGCCCGTCAAGTCAGTGCCGGCAACCCGGACGATTACCCACTGCCCCGACGGCCGATCTTCAGCTGTGACCGTCACAACCTTGCCCGGAGCCACCCCCTCCAGCATGTCGGCCAGTTTGACCTCGATCGCTTTCAAACGCAGGGCGGGCTTGAAAATTTTACCGACAGCAGTCATGGGCATCGCGTCCAGAATGGTGAGGCGCTTTGGCACGGCGGGGCGTTCATAAACCTGAGGGGCAACATCCGCCAGCAACCGCGCCGCTGTTGCCGCATCTGCAAGCACGCCCGATTTCAAGGTGACAAACACCACCGGCAACTCGCCGGCGTAGGCATCAGGTTCACCCACCACGGCGCACAACGCAATGTCGGGATGAGCCAAAAAGGAATCTTCCACCAAACCCGGGTCGATGTTGTGGGAGCCGCGGATGATCACGTCTTTGGCGCGCCCGGTGATGTGGCAAAAACCCTGGGCGTCGAGGTGCCCCAAATCGCCAGAGATCAGCCAATGCTCGCCGTTGGCCAGCGTCAGGAACATGCCGGCATTGCGTTTGACATCGCTGTAGCCAGGGCTGACATGCGGCCCCCGGATAACAACCACACCAGTTTCATCCGCCGCGCAATCGTCGTCCATCTGTGCGTTGCCATCCACCCGGCGCACCACCCGCACCTGGGTGTAGGGCAAACGCAAGCCCACCGAGCCGGGCACGCGGTGTGCAGCAAGCGGCTCGATGCACACCAGACCTGCGCTTTCTGTCATGCCCAGAATGTTGCGCACCGGAATGCGCAGGGCGCGCTCGAACTGCGCTGCCAATTCGCCCGGCAAGGGTGAACCACCGGTATAGGCGACCCGCACGCTGCTGATGTCGCCGTTTACCGGCAGATTGAGCAAAGTGGCCAGCACCGTGGGTACACAAGCCAGCGCGGTGACCTGTTCGCGTTCACAAAACTTCCAATAGTTGTTGACAAAAGCGACATTGCGCATTCCGGTCAAGGTCGGCAGGATTTGGGTGCCCCCCACAGACAAAACTGACAGCCCATAAACAAACGCGCCCGCCACATGGAACAGCGGAAACCCGTTGACTTCGACAGTGTGTTCATCAAAACCGTAGAAACGCGGGGCCAGGCTGCTGGTGTGTACCTCATTGGCGTGAGTGTGCAGCGCGAGTTTGGGCGCGCCCGTGGTGCCGCCGGTGTGGAAACAAGCGGCAATGCTCGTCTGCGGGTGGTTGGCGGCGTGGCGCATTCGCGCCTGCAGCTCAAGGTCAGGCTCAGCCGATTGCTTGGCCAACAGGTCCTGAAAACCCGCCTCCCGGGTTGCATCGACATCACCCATTTCAATCGCAATTCGGTCAGCAGCCGCAACGCCAGTCACCTGGATTTGCAACACCGGAATGTCACACAACTGTCTGACTTTCAGCACCGTTGACCAAATATCCAATTCGTCATTGGGCCCCAACGCCACCATCACTTTGGCGTTTGCTGCCTTGAGCAAGGCAGCAATGTGGTCAGGCTGCAGCAAGTAGTTAATCGGGCAGGCGCGCCCTGCCATTTGCGCGCCCCACAGGGCATAGTGGGTTTCTGGCATGTTGGGGGCCAGTATGGCGACCGCGTCGTTGGGGCCAACCCCGATTCCCGCAAACAAGTTGGCCGCGCGATGGATCTGCACCATCAGTTCCCGGTAACTCACCCGCCGCACGGGTGTAGCCAGGCCAGCATCTGGCAAATAGCGAAAGGCATCGCGTTCGGGGAAACGCGCTGCCGCCTGAGCGATCAATTCGGTGGTGGTGCGCGCTGTAACAACTTCGCGGTAGGGCCGTGCTTCCAGCGTTTCGATGTCTGACAGGTTGGACAGATTGTTCATGGGGGTTTGCTTGACTGCGAAGAATCGGATGTTTCGGACGTACCGGTTTTTCGGATGTCTGTCTTTGTATCATGAAGGCCAACCGATTCGGCTTCTCCAACTTTGCATACCGCGTTTTATGAAACTTTGCCGCTTCAATGACAACCGCCTCGGCGTGGTTCAAGGCCATGAGGTGCTGGACGTTACGGCGGCGCTGGCTGTGTTGCCCACGCTGCACTACCCGTACCCGATGCAAGACCAATTGGTAGCCCATTTGCCGCAGCTTCGGTCGCACATCGAAACCTTGCTGCCCGGTGCCCAATGCTTGCCAGTATCGCAGGTGCAATTCCTGTGCCCAGTTGCCAATCCCGGCAAGATCATCGCCGCACCGGTGAACTATGAAAAACACCTCAAGGAGGTGTTGAATGACCCGGGTATCCATCACAATAACCAGGTCAGCCACATCCAGCGTGCCGGGTTTTTCCTGAAGGCAGGAAGTTCGCTGCAAGGGGGTTCCTTGCCCATCACCCTCACGATGCCCGAGAGGCGCACCGACCATGAAATAGAGCTGGTGATTGTGATCGGCAGGGCTGGGCGCAACATTGTCGCCGCCGACGCGCTGGCTTATGTGGCTGGCTACAGTATTGGCCTGGACATCACCATCCGCGGCCCCGAAGAACGCAGCCTGCGCAAGTCACCCGACGGGTACACGGTGCTGGGGCCTTGGCTGACCACCGCTGATGAAATTGCCGATCCGGGGCAACTGGCGCTGGAGCTTCAAGTCAACGGTGTCACCCGGCAGAAATCCAACACCAGCGACCTGATTTTGGATGTGCCAGCGCTGATTGAATACGCCTCGCGGTTCTATACCCTTTACCCGGGTGATTTATTGTTCACCGGCACGCCAGAAGGTGTCAGCCCATTGCAGGCGGGCGACCGCCTGTACGCACGGATTGAGTCATTGGGCGACATGACAATTGCCATAAAGGCCCCCCCAGTAAAACCTGGCGAGTGGTGAACCGCGCGCCGTCAACAATCAGGTCAAGCCCAACAAACGCATGGCGTTTTGCTTCAGGATCAGCGGTTTCACGTCGTCCTTGAAACCGGCGACTTCAAAATCCGCCATCCAGCGGTCTGGCGTGATCAGCGGGTAATCGCTGCCAAACAAAATGCGGTCTTTCAGCAGCGTGTTGGCGTACTGGATGAGTTGCGGGGCGAAGTATTTGGGGCTCCAGCCGGAGAGATCGATCCAGATGTTGGGCTTGTGCAGCGCCAATGAAATGGCTTCATCTTGCCACGGCCAACTGGGGTGGGCCACCACAATCTGCATGTCCGGGAAGGCGATTGCCACGTCCTCCAGCAGCATTGGGTTGGAGTTTTGCAGGCGCAGCCCGCCGCCGCAGCGCATGCCACTGCCAATGCCGGAGTGGCCGCTATGGAAGATGGCCGGCAGCTTGTGCTCGTTGATGACTTCATAAATCGGCCAAGCCATCTTGTCGGCCGGCAAAAACCCCTGCACTGTCGGATGAAACTTGAACCCCCGCACACCATGGTTTTCCACCAAGCGGCGCGCTTCACGCCCGCCCATCTTGCCTTTGTGCGGGTCGATGCTGCCAAAAGCGATCATGATGTCGCTGTTGGCGGCGGCCGCATCGGCTATCTCTTCGTTGGTGATGCGGGCCCGGCCCATTTGGGACTCCGCATCCACCGTGAAATTGACGAAGCCGATTTTTTTCTCGCGGTAATAGGCCAGGGTTTCATCCATCGTCGGGCGTTTGCTGTTGCGGAAATATTTGTCCGCCGCGCGGTCAAACTCTTCGCCGTAGTTGTCAAACGGGTTGCGGCAAGACACTTCGAGGTGGGTGTGGGTATCGATGGCGATAAGGTTTTGGGTGTCCATGGCGTTCCAAATGGGTGTAAAAATGTGGCGCGAGTTTAGCTTTGCACCAAGCTGTTCTGCGCAGGCAAATCAGAGCCGGGTCTCGTATATCCCCAACTTGCGGTGCAACGGGCTTTCGTCTGCAAGAAAGAGGAAGGCAGCCGTCGAAGCAGAAAGATTCGTCAGCCTGATTGCCGTGAAACCTGGCGCACAACAGGTATCGGCCTCTGCCATGTCCATCTGCTTTGCGTCAACTTCAAGGCTGACTCTCCCTTCAATCACATGAAAGACAATAGCCGGGCTGCGGGCTGGCAGGTGCAAAGCCTGTCCAGGTCGCAGCATCAGCGCATAAAAACCGAGAATGTTTTCAGCATGGTCGCCGGTTTCCGGGTTGCTGTAAGTGACCTGGACACATTCCAGCTGCGGTTGGTCTTGGGCCAATGATTCCAGCGCGGCGCGGGCATCCGCCCACGGGTACCTGAGCATGGGGTACGGATTGCGCGCCCGTTCGAACACGGGTGTTGGCAACAAGCCGCCCCGGGTATAACGGCGCTCACCGTGGTCCTCGCGCGGCGTTTGGCGGCCACTGTTAACGTGGTAACTCGCTTCAAGATAAAACACCAAGGGCACGTCCAGAACGTCCAGCCAGATGACGGGCTGATCGCCGTCGTGGCCATGTTCGTGCCACTGGCCAGTAGGTGTAAGGATCAGGTCACCGCGCACCATCGGGCATTTTTCGCCGTTGACGGTGCTCCACGCGCCTTCGCCCTCCACCACCATGCGCACCGCATTGGGCGTGTGCCGGTGTGAGGGGGCCCATTCACCGGGCAACAAAAGTTGCATACCCAGGTACATGGCAGCGCTGGCCTGCATTTTTTCGAGCGTGTGGCCGGGGTTGGCCAACACCAGCACGCGACGCTCGGCCTTTTCAATCGGTGCCAATTCACCCGCCCGCAGCAGCAATGGCCGGATCGACGCGTAGGGCCAATGCGTGACCTGCGTGCTGGGCCGGGGCTTTTCGGGCGGCAACAATGCGCGCAAATTGGGCCACAAGGGAACCAGGTTATGCGAGGCCAGCTCAGCCACATAGTCGGCGGGTAGGTCTTCCAGGCGGCCAAGTTGGTTCATGCGTCCATCCAGGTTGTTGTTTTTGCTTTGGGCGAATCGATCACCGTTTTATTTTGACACCAATCAGCAGGCACTTTCCGCGCCAAGCTGGCGTTGATCGGATTCAGGCATCCAGCATGAAGCCGTCAAAGTAGGCAGCCAGCTCGTCGGTTGCGTCCAACGGCAGGATGTGCGCGATGTATTGGTCTGGCCGCACGATTACCAAGCAGCCCTGCTCGCGGTTGATGCCGCGCAAGTTGAAGACGCTTCGGCTCGCTTCATCCAGCGCACAAAACGCTTTTTCATAGTCGCGCAGCCCATAACGGCCCTTCGGTGGAAACAGCAGTTCGGGCATGGCCGTGATGGCCAGCTGGTGGTGACTCTGCTGGAACACGGCTCGCACGTCGACGATGGCATCTACATCCGCGCCTGCTGGGGTGTAACGTTTCAGCGGGGATTTGGCCGATCCGGTGAGGAAGTTGCACAGTTTGCCGATGGGCGATGAAGACTCTCCACCATCACCTTGCCCGGCAAAGGCCAACAGGCGCCAACGCCCGTCCGCTGCCAGCGTCTGCCCCAGTTGCATCAGCTTGCCGTCGCCTAAACGGACAACCGGCGTGGAATGGAAGCGGGTGCCAATCAACAACTCTTGGGCCAAGGGCTGATGCGTGGATTGCCCGGTGAGCAGCGCAGGTTTGTACCGCGTCGCCGTGCCCGCTGTGTAGCGGCCATGTTGCACGAAGTAGCGCTGCACCTCGGAGGGTTCAATGCCCGTTTCTGCACCCGTCCCGGCCTGATCACCTGGCCTTTTCAAAGGCGCACTGAGCATCGCCGCCCATTCGCGGTCAAAATCGATCAATTCTTGGGCCACTGCCTGGCGTTCGGCGGAATAGGTATGCAGCAGGCTCGGTGGGCACCTGCCGCGCAGCACGGCCGCGAGCTTCCAGCCCAGGTTGAACGTGTCTTGCATTGAGACATTCATGCCCTGGCCCGCCTTCGGGCTGTGGGTGTGGCAGGCATCACCCGCAATAAAGACGCGCGGCAAACGGGTAGCCATTTCCTGAGGCTGCAGATCATCGAAGCGGTCACACAGACGCTGGCCGATTTCATAGACCGACCACCAGGCCACTTCCTTCACGTTCAGCGTGTAGGGATGGAAGATGCGCTTGGCGGCGGCAATGATCTGGTCAATACCAATGTTTCGGGCCGCAACCCGCTCGTTCACCGCGAGTTTGTCGAGTTCTACATAGATGCGCACCAGGTATCCGCCTTCGCGCGGGATAAGCACCACACTGCCTTCTTCGGCAGACTGGATCAACGCCTTGAAACGGATGTCCGGAAAATCGGTGACCACCAGCACATCCATCACGCCCCAGGCGTGGTTGGCGGAATCACCCTGCAGCGAAAGGCCCAGGGACTGCCGCACACCACTTCTCGCCCCATCACAACCGACAACATAACGGGCCCGGATGGATTCGACCTCACCCGCATGACCGACATCTTGCCGCTCGAACCGTACCGTGACCGGATAGACGGCATCATCGCCGGACGCAGCATCAGGTGCCCGCTCAAGCCCCGTCAACCGGCGGTTGTAATGGGGCACCAAACGCGCGGCCGATCGTTCCATGATGTCGAGGTAAAAATCGTGCACGCGCGCCTGGTTCAGGATCACGTGAGGCATGTGTGACAGGCCCTCCTCCACGTCTTGCACGCGCCCGCTACGCACGATGCAACTGCGGTTGCCGCCAGCATTGTCATCGGGCTTCCAGAAGGTGGTTTCATTAACCCAATAGGCTTCCTTCAAAACGCGCTCGGCAAACCCGAAGGCCTCAAACATCTCCAGTGTGCGGCACGCCACACCATCAGCCTGCCCCAATTGCAAGGGGCCCGGCTTCTGTTCCACAATGACCGTGCGGATATCGGGGAAAGCTGCCAATTGGGCGGCCAATGTGAGCCCTGCGGGGCCACAGCCCACAATCAGAACATCAGCGTCGACAGGAAGACCGCCGGGCTGACTCCCAATTGGCACATCCAGAGTTGGCTGGGCAGCGTCCTGAAGGCTGGGGTCGCCGGTTCGAAACCCGTTGAGGTGAAATTGCATGTTGATCTTTCCTGTGAGGCACCGGTTGAAAATGTCCGGGATTCATCCGGGGCGCAGCAGTGCAAACCGATGTTGCCTGCCGCTACTACGAAGTGTCCTCGGGGGTTTTGATTTGCGTCAACTGTCGCAGACCTGGACTATTGCGTCAAATCAAAAAATCAAATTTCTTGTATATTGTTTTTATATACATTGCTAAACTGCCGCCATGGCGAAACTTGACCTCGACTGGCTCAGTGTGTTTGTGGAAGTCTATAAAACGCAAAGTGTCTCGCGGGCTGCACTGGCGCTGGGCATCGAGCAGGCCAGCGCCAGCATCGCGCTGAACAAGTTGCGTCGCGCCTTCAACGACCCACTGTTCTGCCGCACCTCGCTGGGCATGGAGCCCACGCCCAAAGCCCAGGCAATTTACCCTGAACTGCAATTGGCGTTGACCAACATCGAGACAGCACGCGGCGATGCCAAACCATTCGAACCAAGCTCCGCGCGGCGCGTATTTCGCTTGTGCATGACGGACATCAGCGAAATTGTGCTGCTGCCGCACCTGATCAACCACTTGCAGATGGCTGCACCCAACGTGGCCGTGGAGGTCGACAACATCTCCCCCGACAGCCGTCGCAGGCTCGAATCGGGTGATGCCGATCTGGCGGTAGGCTTTGCGCCCGACCTGGAGGCCGGCTTCTACCAGCAGGCGCTTTTTGCACAAGACTTTGTCTGCCTGGCCGCGCAAGATCACCCGCGCATCCGCGGCAAATTGACGCGGGCCAGCTTTGCGCGTGAAGGCCATATCGGTGTGACTTCACTGGGAACCGGGCACTCCATCGTTGAAAAAGGCCTGGCCAGGCATGGTATCGAAAGGCGCATTGTGCTGCGGGTGCCGAGCTTTTTGGGCGTGGCCGCCGTAGTCGCAAAAACCGAACTTTTGGTGATTGTGCCGCGCCAACTGGGCGCCTTGATGAACCAGCGCCACCCCATACAAATTTTGATGCCGCCCGTGAATTTGCAGGTTTATAAAGTCAAGCAGCATTGGCACCAACGCTTTAATGCCGATATCGGCAACGTGTGGATGCGAAGAACCCTGATGCAGCTGTTTGCAAATAAGGGTTAACCCCGCTTTTAATCGCCTAAAAATCAGGTAAATTCGTTATTCAACATAACTATATTCATCAAATTTCGATGGTCCACTACCCCACGACAGCTACCCTTGAAGATGTGTCGGTCGAACACCACGCAACCATTTCCATCATCCGGCTTACCCGTCCGCAAAAGCGCAACGCAATATCTGATGGCGTGATGGCGGCCATCGGCCAGCGGTTTGACGAATTGCCCAAATCCACCAAGGCAGTCGTCATCGACGGCGAAGGGCCCCATTTTTGCGCCGGCCTGGATCTGAGCAGCCTGAAAGAAATGGATGCGGTCGATGGCGTGCACCACTCCCGCTCCTGGCACAAAGTGTTGACGGCGATTGAATTTGGCCAGGTTCCCATCGTCGCGGCGATGCATGGTGCAGTGGTCGGTGGAGGCTTGGAACTGGCAACGTCGTGCCACATCCGTGTGGCCGATGAAACTACTTTTTTTGCCCTTCCCGAAGGTTCACGCGGTATCTTCGTTGGGGGCGGCGGCTCGGTGCGCATTACCAAACTGGTGGGTGCCCAAACCGTGATGGACATGATGATGACCGGCCGGGTGTACAAAGCCGCCGAGGGCGTGGCTAAAGGTTTTGCCCAGTACCTCGTGCCAGAAGGTCAGGCGCTGGCCAAAGCGATTGAATTGGCCGAACGGATTGCGCAAAACGCACCCATGACCAACTATGCCCTGATGCATGCATTGCCGCGCATAGCCGAACAAACGGCAGATCACGGTTTCATGATGGAGGCGCTGATTTCTTCGGTTGTGCAATCGGCGCCCGAAGCCAAGGCCCGGGTTCGTGCATTTCTGGATGGTTCGGGCCCCAAGGTCCGTCCTGAAGGCATTGCGGTCGAACCTAGAAAAGACAGATCTGACCATGTCCCAAACTGAATCCATTGAGGCAGCATCCGGGCCGAAATTTAGGGCCTTCACTTTCGGCGTAACCCGCGCTATCGTGCAAGAAGCAGGCGGTCACACGTTTTTGCGCGCCGACCAGGCCTTGCAGCCCTATGCGCACCGGATGACAGACCGCCTGATCCATTGGGCAGGTGTTGCGCCAGACCGCACGCTGTATGCGCGGCGTGAACCAGCCAATGGCGGGCCCTGGAAACATCTGAGTTTCAAGCAAACCCTGGAAGCCGCGCGCAGCATCGGCCAGGCCTTGCTGAACCGGGGCCTGAACGCCGAGCGGCCCTTGGTCATCCTGAGTGAGAACAGCCTGGAACATGCCATGCTCGCCATGGGAGCCATGTATGTTGGCATTCCGTTTTGTGCCGTTTCGCCAGCCTATTCGTTGGTCAGCCAGGATTTCGACAAACTGCGGCACGTGCTGGACACTCTGACACCCGGCCTGGTTTACGCGCCCGATTGGGAGCGTTACGGGCGAGCGGTTGAGAGGGTTGTTCCACCAGCCACCGAAATCATTGTGAATTCAGATGCTATTCATTCAATAGCTAATAGTGTAATTGCTACGAGAACAATATCCACTTTTGATTCATTACTCCAGACAAAAGTGACCCCAGCCGTCGAAATGGCCATGCTTTCAACGGGCCCTGACTCCATCGTCAAGTTCCTGTTCACCAGCGGTTCCACCAAGCTGCCCAAGGCAGTGATCAACACCCAGCGCATGATCTGCGCCAACCAACAGCAAATGCTGCAATCCATGCCTGCCGTGGGCCATGACCCGCTGGTCTTGATGGACTGGATGCCCTGGAACCACACGGCTGGCGGCAACCACAACTTCTACATGGTGGTGCACAACGGCGGTACGCTTTATATAGATGACGGCAAACCAACCCCGGCCTTGTTGAAAGAAACCTTGCGCAATCTGAGCGAGATTGCCCCCACCTGGTATTTCAACGTGCCGGTTGGTTTTGAAGCCATCGCCAATGCCATGCAGACCGATGAACAACTGCGGCGCAATTTTTTGAGCCGGGTGCAGCAGCTTTTTTATGCTGGTGCGTCGTTGGCCCAGCCGATTTGGGACAGCCTGTACGCTTCTGCCGAGCAAGAGTATGGCGAGCGCGTCGTCATGACGGCTGGCTTGGGCATGACCGAATCGGGCCCGTTTGGCCTGTTCGTTACCACACCTCACTCCAAAGCTGGCGATCTGGGTTTACCCACCCCCGCGATGGAACTCAAACTGGTGCCGATGGGCGACAAAGTTGAGGTGCGTTATCGCGGTCCCAACATCACGCCAGGGTATTGGCGCAACCCGGAATCAACACGCGAATCCTTCGATGAGCAGGGCTTTTTTTGCACCGGTGACGCCGTCAAATGGATTGATGAAAACGATGTTCACCAAGGCTTGCGCTTTGATGGCCGCATTGCGGAAGATTTCAAGCTCAACACCGGCACCTTCGTCAGCGTGGGGCCGATGCGCAACAAGATCAACAGCGCTGGTGCTCCGTACATTCAAGATGCCGTCATCACCGGGCTGGATTTGCGCGAAGTCGGCGCCATGTTATTCCCCACTGCGCTGATGCGCGGGCTGAGCGGTTTGGGTGATTCGGCCTCCTGGGCGGAGGTTGTGGCGGCACCAGCCGTCAAGCAGTGGCTGCAAGAACTGATTAGTCTATTGGCCAAAACATCTACCGGCAGCGCCACCCGCATTGCCCGCGCCGTCATCCTCACGGAACCCCCGTCGATTGACAAAGGCGAAGTCACCGACAAAGGCTCCATCAACCAGCGGGCCGTATTAAAACACCGCGCCGAGCTGGTCAGCGCGTTGCACGAGGGTCGCGAGATGGCTGACGCGTCATCCATCGTCACGCCGCAATAGTTACCCCGCACCAGTTACACCGCAATCATTCGTTTTCACTTTTCTTTTCGCAGATTCTTCAAGGAGCTTTTATGCATCGCCGTCAATTCTCACAAGCCAGCCTGAGCGCCGCCGTGCTGGGTGCTTTGGGAACCAGCACCGTTTTTGCCCAAGGCAATTTGCCACTGGAGCAGGTCAAGTTTTTCTTTGGTTTCCCGGCTGGCAGTTCGGGCGACATCGTCGCGCGCCGGGTGGGCGACAAGATTGCAGGCAGTGCCTATACCAAAAATGGTGCTGTGGTGGAGAACAAGCCCGGTGCGGGCGGGAGGATCGCACTGGACGTGCTCAAACCCATGCCGGCAGATGGCTCACACCTGACGCTGACACCGTACTCCATGCTGTCGCTTTACCCCCACGTTTACAGCAAACTCGGTTACGACGCCTTCAAGGATTTCGTGCCTGTGTCAATGGCAGCCATCATGCAACATGGATTGGCGGTCGGCCCAATGGTGCCTGCCAGCGTGATTGACGTGAAGGGGTTTTTGGCCTGGTGCAAGGCCAACCCCAAAGATGCCAACTATGGCTCACCAGGTGCCGGTTCCACGCCTCACTTCATTGGCGCTTTGTTGGGCCTGAACAACAACATCGATATGAAGCATGTGCCCTACAGGGGTTCGGTGCCCGGAGTGACTGACGTGGTGGGTGGGCAAATCGCCGGCATGGTGACGCCGCACGGCGACTTCATTGCCAACCACAAAGCCGGCAAGCTGCGCATACTTGCCACCTCGGGTGCCAAACGCTCGCCTTTCGTACCCGAAGTTGCCACGTTTGCCGAACAGGGCTTTGCTGAGCTGACGGTGGACGAGTGGTTTGCCTTTTATGCACCTGCCGGCACACCCACCAACGTCGTCAACGCAGCCAGCGCGGCCATCAACAACGCGCTGAAAGACAAGAGCGTCATTGACAGCCTGGCCCTGGTAGGCCTGATCGCCCAGGGCTCCACACCCGCCGAGCTGGGTGCCAGCCAAAAGCAACAATACGATCGTTGGGGGCCACTGATCAAACGTATTGGCTTTACTGCTGAATCCTGATTCAATACGCGCTGCTCTTTGCAACTTGAGTAGCGCCTGACGTTTAAACCCTTTCAATACAACACCCGAGGAGACTTCCATGACAACACGCCGCCAGTTCACCCAAGCCGCAGCCTCAGCCGCCATTTTGGGCACCTTCCCTGCCTCGCACGTCAGGGCGCAAGCCATGCTCGACACCCTGCGAATCATTGTCGGGTTCCCGCCTGGTGGCACTACTGATGCGTTTGCGCGCCGGATTGCTGAAAAGCTGCGCGGCGTTTACGCTGCCAACGTCGTGGTGGACAACAAGCCCGGCGCAGGTGGCCAAGTGGGTGTGATCACCGTCAAGGATGCCCCGGCCGATGGCTCCGTCATGCTGTTCACGCCGGGTTCCATGATCACCATTTATCCCCACACCTATCCCAAGCTGCAGTACAAACCATCGGATGTTCTGCCTGTCAGCACGGGTATTTACACCGCCTTTGGCCTGGGCGTTGGGCCCGCTGTGCCGGCCTCTGTAACGGATCTTAAAGGGCTGATCGCCTGGCTAAAAGCCAACCCCAGCATGGCCAACTACGGTACGCCGGGGGCGGGTTCCATGCCACACATGGTGGGTGCTTTGCTCGATAAGGCTGCCGGGCTGGACATGAAACAAATTGCCTACCGGGGCTCAGGTCCGGCCATCATTGAGTTGCTTGGTGGCCAACTTCCCATGTTCACCTCGCCCATTGGCGACTACCTGCAACACTTGCCCAGTGGCAAGCTGCGTTTATTGGCCGTCACGGGTAAACAACGGTCCCGTTTTGCCCCCAATGTGCCCACCTATGCCGAACAAGGTTTCAGCGAGTTGACCATGGAAGAATGGTTTGGCTTCTTCATGCCCGCGCGTACCCCCGTGGCCATTGCCGCCCGCATGAACGAAGCGCTCAGACAGGCTATTCCGGCCAAGGACGTAGCAGACTTCTCAGCGCCCATTGGTCTGCAGCCCACCGCATCGCCCAGCATTGAGGATTTCGCCAGAACGGTCAAAGCTGATTCGGACTTGTGGGGTGGTTATGTGAAGCGCATCGGATTCACCGCCGAATCCTGATCCTCCCTTTTCTTCAGGCCGCCCCAGAACGCGGCCTTTTTTATCCACAGGAGCAAACGTGAAGATGTCCAAATTCAATTTCTGGCGGGTTAGCCCGCAAACGGCGGCTTCCAGCAGCCTCGCCTTGGTAGCGGCAACAGCCTTGGTGGCGTGTTCGACAATGCCTGGCGGCAATGAACCCATGGCCCAACTGAAGGCTGCCGAAGGTGGCACGCTCAAAACATGCGGCGTGATCAGTGCGCGGTTTGAGTACCCCAATACTGAACTGCGCGAAGCCGCACCCATCGCGGCTGGCGCTGTCACGCTGTTGGGTCGGCCCATCGCCGCGCACTGCCAAGTGTCAGGTCGCATGTTTACCCGTAAAGGAATTGACGGCCAGGATTACGCGATTGGTTTTGAAATGCGCCTGCCAACCCAATGGAATGGCCGCTTCTTTTACCAGGCCAACGGCGGCGCCGACGGCGTGGTGCAACCCGCCTATGGCCCCAACACCAACAGCGCAGGTGCATTGGCGCAGGGCTTTGCCGTCATCAGTTCCGATGCCGGGCACAACGTTCGCCAGAACCCAAAGTTTGGCGAGGATCCCACTGCCCGTACCGACTACGGGTATGGCGCAGTCGGCAAACTCACACCCATGGCCAAGGCCATGATTGCCTTTGCCTACGGTAAAGGGCCCGACCGCTCCTACATCGGCGGTTGCAGCAATGGCGGTCGCCACTCCATGGTGGCAGCCTCGCGTTATGGCGACCAGTACGACGGTTATCTCGTCGGTGCCCCGGGCTACCGTCTGCCCAATGCCGCGCTGGCGCAGTTGTGGGCCGCGCCCCAGTGGGCGGCCATGGCCACACCTGGCGAGACCGTCAATCATCCCTTTGCGCCCACCATCAAACTCCCCGACCTGGGCACTGCGCTGAACGCAGCGGAACGCCAAACCGTGGCCAACGCCGTGCTTGACAAATGCGACGCACTAGACGGTGCCAAAGATGGCATGGTGCAAGATGTCAAGGCCTGCCAGGCAGCGTTTGATGTCCAGCGCGATGTCGCCGCGTGCTCAGGATACGGCATGGGCTCGCGCCACGGCCAGTGCCTGACGCAGCCCCAAAAAGATCTGCTGGCACAGGTGTTTGCCGGCGGCAAAACCCAGTCGGGCCAATTGATTTACAGCAGTTTCCCGTGGGACACCGCCATCGCCTCTCCCGGCTGGGCGACCTGGAAGTTCGTCTTCTCGCAAGCGCTGGACCCTGGGGCTGGCGGAAGCATCTTCATGAGCCCGGCACGCAACATTGCCGGGCTGTCCAGCATCGACCTGGACGAAGGCTACAAAGCCATTTATGCCGTGGCGGCGCCCTTCACCGAATCAGCTGATACGGTCATCACGCCACCGGGCAAGGACAACCCGACCAATCTGGCCGCCTTGCGCTCGCGCGGCGCGAAGATGTTGATGTACCACGGTGTGGGTGATCCCATCTTCTCGGCCAACGACACCGCCGCCTGGTGGGATCGCCTGAACCAGGCCCAAGGCGGCGGTGCGACGGGTTTTGCGCGTTATTTCCCGGTTCCCGGCATGGCTCATTGCAGTGGCGGGCCCTCCACAGACCGGTTTGACGGTTTGAGTGCACTGGTCAAATGGGTCGAACAAGGCGAAGCACCCGAGCAACTCACCGCAGGGGCGCGGGGCGCAGGCAACACCGCCGGCGCCAATGCCGACGTGCCGGCCGACTGGTCGCCGGTACGAACCCGGCCGCTTTGCCCCTACCCGAAAGTCGCCCGTTACACCGGTTCCGGCAGCATCGAGGACGCTTCCAGTTTCAGTTGCCAATAAGGGGTCTGGGCCATGGCCTTGGCATTTGGCCTGACCATTGCCCTAGGTAGTGCGGCATGACACGCGGCGGAGCATGGTGTCATCCGAGCCTTTGGCAGGCCATTTAATGCATCAACCCGTTTCAATTCACACCATGACCATCAAACCTTTGATCGCCGGCTTTTGCCTGTTCGCAATGGGGGCCCCAGCCCAGGCGCAGTCGCCCGACTGCGCAGCCCTTGCCGCCAAAGCCGTTCTATCCGCGCCAGGCGCCAAGCTGCAGACCGAGCTGGTTGCGGCTGACACCACCCGGCCACCCGGCGCAACCGCCGGGCCAACCCTGGCGGCGCACTGCCGGGTGAGTGGCCGTATGAATGAACGGGTCGGCCAGGATGGCAAACCTTACTTCATCGGTTTTGAAATGCGCCTGCCCCTGAACTGGAATGGCCGCTTTTTGTACCAGGGCGGCGGCGGCAATGATGGCATCATCCGCCCGGCCATTGGTCCCCAGGCTTCCCCGACTTTTGCGCTGAACAAGGGTTTTGCGGTGGTCACCACGGATGCCGGCCACCAGGGTCCGACCGCAGATTTCGGTTTTGACCCGATGGCCCGGCTGGACAACGCGTACAACGCGCATGACCGCGTGGCCGTCACCGCCAAGGACATTATTCGCAACTTCTACACCAAAGGCCCCGACAAATCCTATTTCATTGGTTGCTCGGGCGGCGGTCGCCAGGCCATGATGTTTACCCAGCGTTTCCCGACCTACTTCGACGGCGTGATCGCCATGGCACCCGCCATGCGGGTTTCCAGCGGTGCCACCGTCGCCGCTGCCTGGGACAGCCAGGCCCTGAACGCCATCGCTCCTGCGGGCGCAGATGGCCAACCGGTGCTCAGCCTGGCCTTGAGCAACGGCGACCTCAAGGTTCTGGGCGATGGCATTCTGGAAGCCTGCGACCTGCTCGATGGCCTGAAAGACGGTCTCGTTGCCAACCCGGCGGCCTGCAAATTCGATCCCTCGGTTTTGCAGTGCAAAGGCGGCAAGGAAGACAGTTGCCTGTCTGCCCCGCAGGTAGCAGCGGTGAAAAGGGTCTTTGAAGGCGCACGGGATTCATCCGGCAAGCCCTTGTATTTCTCCTGGCCCTACGATGCCGGCGTTGGCCACCCCAGCAATGACTGGCGCGCCTGGAAACTCGGCACCTCCACGACGGCCAAAGCAAATTCACGCCACGTTTTCCTGATGCAAGACGCGTTGCAAGGCTATTTCATCACGCCACCCGACCGTAGCCTGGACATCATGAAGTTCAACTTTGACAAAGACCCGGCCCGCATGGAGGCGCATTCCTGGATATTTGACACGGCGAAAGACGCGAAACTCGCTGCTTTTCAGGCCCGGGGCGGCAAACTGTTGATGGCGCACGGCCTGGCCGACCCAATCTTTTCACCGCATGAGTCGGTGGATTATTACCAGCGGCTGGTGGCACAAAACAGCCCGTCTGCAACAGAATTTGCCCGCCTGTTCCTGATTCCAGGCATGGCACACTGCCAAGGCGGCGCTGCCACCGACTCATGGGACGGTTTGCAAGCCCTTGTTGACTGGGTAGAAAAAGGCGAAGCGCCCAAACAGATCCTGGCCCGTGGCACAACGGTGTTTCCCGGTCGCAGCCGCCCCTTGTGCCCTCACCCGCAATACGCCCACTACAAAGGCACCGGCAGCATTGAAGAAGCCACCAGTTTTGAGTGCCGCTGAGCATCTGGCTTCGTCGGCGCAGGTCGTTGGCCCGGTCGACAGCCAGTTCCTGGAAAGCCTGCCAGGTTACAACGCGCGGCGCGCGTCCTTGGCCATACTTGACGCGTTTTACAAAGACATGGCCGTATTCGATTTTGGGCCGGTCGATTTCTCCGTCATGTCGATCATCTCGCACAACCCGGGCATCACTTCCCGCCAGTTGTGTGCGTCGCTGAGTTTGCTGCCGCCCAACCTGGTGGGGCTGATCAATCGCCTTGAAAAACGGGGCCTGGTCAACCGCCAGCCGCACCCCAGCGACGGGCGTGCGGTGGGCCTGTATTGCAGCCCGCAGGGCCTTCAAATCACCCAGAAAGCTGAGGCAACGGCAGCGGCTTCAGGAGCCCGAGTTACCCAAAAACTGACCGCCTCAGAACAGAAAACGCTGGCTCGGCTTTTGCAAAAAATCTTCCTTTGAGCTATCAAAATATCGCGTCCTAACGCGTCAAAGCGAAGAAAAGCGGCATTTTTCCACCTTTTTGTGGCTTAAATGCACCAGTACCAGCTATGAATGTTGTAGCGCTATCAAATTTGCGGTACATTTTGGTTCCGTTTCAAATACCGCATCGAAGAGGAATACACCATGGCCGCCAAAGATACCGTCGCATTGGGCAACTTGCTTGCACTGTTGGAGTCCCGCTACGCGATGCGTGTTTTGTGGGCCTTGAAAGACGGGCATCCCCAGACGTTTCGTCTGCTGCAAGACAGCGTTGGGCAAATTACCCCCAATACCCTGAACACCCGCATCAAGGAGCATCGCGAGGCCGGTTTCATGACGCACGGCAGCGAAGGTTACACGGTCACCCCATCCGGCATGGATCTGCTCAAACGCCTGAACGATTTGCAGGCCTTCGCCACCAAATGGGGCGTGACTCAGGCGAAGAAGCCAGCCAAATAGCAGATTCGTTTGCAATGTATCAAGAAAGGACAGTTCGCTGTCCTTTTTTTTCGCTGCTATTTTTGAAACGTTGGAGCTCGCCGCAACGAGAGGCGCAAAAAACGCCTTCACAATAGCTGCCAATCTCCCCTGCAGTTAACCCGGTCATCGGATGGCCTGCTCAAAATCACCAGGTTTTCAAATGAACACTCTGCTGCAACCTTCGCAAATCTTGCCAAATGACGCTGCCCGGGCCCTGCTGATCGGACGCGTTTGGGTGGCCGGGCGAGGTGCGGTGTTGGCACGCATTACGCCTGACGCTGTTTTTGACTTGTCTGGGCTGGCATCAACATCGGCCAAATTGCTGGAACTGCCCAACGTGGCCCGCCAGGTAGCTCACCATGCTGGCGAACGCTTGGGCAGCATGGCTGACATTTTGGCGAACTCCGAACAAAACTGGCGCCATGCCGCATCGCCGTATTTCCTGGCACCGTGTGACTTGCAGGCCATCAAGGCAGCCGGGGTTACCTTTGTTTCCTCCATGCTCGAACGGGTAATTGAAGAGCAATGCAAAGGTGACCCGAGCAAGGCCGATGCCGTGCGGCAAGCCGTGTCAGCGGTCATCGGCGACAACCTGGCCAAGGTAGTGCCCGGCTCGCCTGAGGCGGCGCAGCTCAAACAGGTGCTGATCGCGCAAAAGATGTGGTCACAGTACCTGGAAGTCGGCATTGGGCCCGACGCTGAAATCTTCACCAAAGCGCAACCCATGAGCGCGGTGGGTGTGGGGTCTGAGATCGGCATCCACCCAAAATCGCACTGGAACAACCCGGAGCCCGAGATTGTGCTGGCCGTCAACAGCCGGGGTGAGATCGTCGGTGCCAGCCTGGGCAATGATGTCAACCTGCGCGATTTTGAAGGCCGCAGCGCCCTGCTGCTCTCCAAAGCCAAGGACAACAACGCGTCAGCGGCCATCGGGCCCTTCATCCGTTTGTTTGATGACCATTTCAGCCTGGCGACCGTGAGCCAATGCGAGCTGACCGTCACCGTGCAGGGGCCTGATGGTTTTTCCATGCAAGGCGGCAGCAATATTGG
>JANOWY010000173.1:0-2377 GCA_031418135.1 Rhodoferax sp.
TGGCGGCGCTGATCGCGCTGAGAGAGCAGCTTCCGGTGACCGCCCAGGCGATCCGAAATGGCCTGGCGCTGGTTGAACTGCCCGGGCGGTTCCAAATCGTTCCTGGACAACCTGCAGTCGTGCTGGATGTCGCCCACAATCCGCATGCGGTAGCCACGCTGGCCGCCAACCTCGATGCCATGGGCTATTACCCAACAACATACGCGGTATTTGGGGCCATGGCAGACAAAGACATTCAATCAATGACGGAAACCATGAGACCATTGGTCGATCACTGGCATTTCACCGATTTGCCAACAGTGAGGGCTGAAACGGCGGTCAAGTTGTGCGCTTTATATGAAGCTGGAAACACTCGCCGTCACGGCACGTCATCAACGTATCCCGACCCCATATCTGCCGTCCGCGCGGCCTTTTCCAAGGCGGATCCCGCTGATAGAATCGTCGTCTTCGGATCATTTTTTACGGTTGGTGCGGTGCTGGAAGTCGGAGTTTCCAGTTTGCAAGCGTCTTCCAAAAATTGACACTTCCCGGCAAATTCGAATTTGACGCTCACTGCCTAGTTGTCCTTCACTCTTTTTGCCTGCATTGAAACGAATGGCATTTTTCAAAATTCGAAAATCAAGTGATGCATCCGGAACGGCACCCCAGTCGCCGCAAACCTTGGAAGGAATTCGTCTCCACGCCATTTTTCGTTTGATTGGTTCAACCGTGTTGGTGGTGGCTGCGATTGTTGGTTTTCCGCTAGTTTTTGATAGCCAGCCCCGCCCTATAGCTGTAGACGTATCGATTGAAATTCCAGACAAAACCAAAATTTCGCCATTGGCTGTCTCCAAAACGCTACTTCCAGTGCCTTCACCGGTAAGTAGCAAGCCCGCTTTGGTAGAAGAAAAAACACCGGAAATCGAAAGCAAATCAATACCTGCAGCGCCGACAGGGGTTGTGCAGGCTGAGTCCGAGCCAAAAGTAATTACCAAGACCGAGTCAAAAGCTCAGTCCAACACTGAGCAAAAATTGACTGCCAAACCTGAAGCTAAAGCAGCAACCAAGCAAGACAATGGTGCCAAAGTGTTGGCTTTGCTCGAGGGCAATGGGTCTGATTTGGCGACTGGTTCACGGTTTATTGTGCAAGTTGGTGCTTTTGCAGACGCAACACGCGCCAAGGATGCTCGAAGCAAGCTGGAAGCAGCTGGATTAAAAACTTACACCCAGGTGGTTGAAACCAAAGACGGCCAAAGAACACGGGTAAGAGTAGGGCCGTTTACCGACAAACGCGAAGCTGACAAGGTGGTAGCGAAAATCAAGGTTTTGGGCTTGAGCGCATCCGTCCTGAGCCTTTGATTGTTTCTACCATGGCGAATTTCCCGGTGCTGGATTGGATTTTTCTGGCTGTTTTGCTGCTATCGTTTCTTTTGGGTGTTTGGCGGGGTCTGGTTTTTGAATTGCTGTCTCTGGCAACCTGGTTCGGGGCGTTTGTGGCAGCGCAAATATGGGGCCAAGAAATAGGGATGATTTTGCCAATTGCCGGTGCAAGTGAACCAGTCAGATTGGGTGTCGGATTTGTTTGTGTATTTGTTTTGACAATATTCACTGGCGGCATGCTGGCGGTGTTAGTTAAAAAACTGGTTGCGGTTGTTGGGCTTACCCCTTTTGATCGGGTGCTAGGGGCAGGTTTTGGTCTGATTCGTGGGGTTTTGATACTCACGATCTCAGGTGTTCTGATTGCGTTGACACCGTTCAAAAACAGTGCCCTTTGGCGCGAATCAATGGGAGCTTCATTGATCGCCCAGGTGTTCAAGGGTCTGCGGCCCATCCTTCCGCAAGAATATGGAAAGTACCTCAGCTAATGTGTGGAATCGTCGGCGTTGTCAGTAACGCACCAGTCAATCAACTCATCTACGATGCGCTTTTGCTTTTACAGCATCGAGGCCAGGACGCAGCAGGAATTGTGACCCAGCAAGAACGCAAGTTTTTCATGCACAAAGCGAAAGGCATGGTGCGAGATGTGTTTCGGACCCGCAATATGCGCTCCTTACCTGGCAATTGCGGGCTCGGCCAAGTGCGTTATCCAACTGCTGGCAACGCTTACAGCGAAGAGGAGGCCCAGCCGTTTTATGTGAATGCGCCTTTTGGAATCGTCCTGGTGCATAACGGAAACTTGACCAATGCAAAAGCGCTGAAAAAAGACCTTTTCGATGATGATCATCGCCATATCAACACCGAAAGTGATTCAGAGGTCCTGTTAAATGTTTTAGCCCATGAAATTGAAAAAACGACGCGTGGCTTGCCACTCCAGCCCAGTGATTTATTCAAGGCCATTGCCAACCTGCACCGTCGTGTCAAAGGTTCTTATGCTGTCGTCGCCTTGATTGCCGGCCAC
>JANOWY010000174.1:0-1509 GCA_031418135.1 Rhodoferax sp.
GCTTTTGGAACTTGGCCGGGTCCTTCAAGAAATCGACCACTTCCTTCACTTCTTCCTTGGCTTCGTCGCAGCCGGCCACGTCGGCAAACGTAACCTGGTTGGTGTTTTCATCCATCATGCGGGCTTTGGATTTGCCGAAGCTGAACGCCCCACCCTTGCCACCGCCCTGCATTTGCCGCATGAAGTAAACCCACACGCCAATCAGCAGCAGCATGGGGCCCCAGCTGACCAGCAGGGTCATCAATAGCGAGCTTTCTTCGCGGGCTTTGACATCAAACTTCACGCCGTTGGCGATGAGGTCGCCCACCAGGCCGCGATCCAGATACGTAGCGGTAACACGCACTTTGCGGTCATCTTGCGTAACGGCGATGATCTCGGTGCCGCCAGGCGCTTCTTGAATGATGGCGCTTTTGATGCGTTTGTTGCGCACCTCTTCCAGAAAATCAGAATAGCCGACGAAGCCGGCATTGGCCCCGCCCTTAGCATCGAATTGCTTGAACACGGTGAACAGCACCAGGGCAATCACCATCCAGACGGCAAACTTGGAAAACCATTGATTGTTCAAAAAGAACTCCTGAAGAGGCAAACTCGAAGGCCAACACGCCAAAAACCGGGATCAGGTGGGGGGCCAAACCCCACCCGCGGGCCGTGCAACAGCGTCAAACGCACGTCACGTTACAAGGCCACAAGTGCGCCTGATTTTAGGCGTTTCAAGCCCGTTCAAGCGGGAAAACACACGTTTAACAAGGTTTTGCAAGGTGATACAGATCAACCCGGAGCCCGACAGGGCGTTCGGCACCTTGTGTCACCGACGCGAACCGGCAGCCTGAACGGCCGGGGCGAGCCATCGCTGGATCAGGGCGTTTTCAGCCCCACGCCCACCAGAAACGTCTCCGACGATTTGTCGCGCGAAGCCTTCGGTTTGAACGGCTTGACCAACTTGAAACGGTCTTTGAACAGCTTCACCAGCGTGTCATACCCCGCCCCATGAAACACCTTGGCCACCAGGGCACCACTGGGCTTGAGGTGGGCCTGGCTGAACTCCAGCGCCAGTTCAATCAGGTGTTCAATCCGCGCGGTGTCGCTCGCGGCAATGCCCGAAAGATTGGGTGCCATGTCGCTCACCACCACCTCGGCCAGGCGGCCCTGCATCAGCGCCACCACCTGCTGCAACAGCGCGTCCTCACGAAAGTCGCCCAGCAAAAACGTCACCCCCTCGACCGGCTCCATCGGCAACATATCCAGCGCAATCACGGTGCCCGTAGCGGCGCTGGTACCGCCCATGCGGCGGCGCAAATATTGGCTCCAGGCACCGGGGGTAGAGCCCAAATCCACCACCAATTGCCCCGGTTTGATGAGGCCAAACACCTCGTCGATCTCGCGCAGCTTGAAGGCGGCGCGGGCGCGGTAGCCCTCTTTGGTGGCCAGTTTGACCCACGGGTCATTGACGTGGTCATTGATCCAGGCGCGGTTCACCTTGCTGCCCTTGGCCACACTTTTGCCCGCGCC
>JANOWY010000175.1:0-3452 GCA_031418135.1 Rhodoferax sp.
GCCTGCTGATAATTTTCAAGCACAGCCACCAAGGTGCGCCCGACCGCCAGACCGGAGCCATTGAGGGTGTGCACCAGTTCGTTTTTGCCTTGCGCATTCTTGAAGCGGGCTTGCAAACGCCGCGCTTGAAAGGCTTCGCAATTCGACACCGACGAAATTTCACGGTAGGTGTTTTGCGCGGGCAGCCAGACCTCCAGATCATGTGTTTTAGCCGCGCCGAAACCCATGTCGCCGGTGCACAACAGCACCACACGGTACGGCAAACCCAGTTTTTGCAAAATCGCTTCTGCGTGGCCGGTCATGGCTTCCAGCGCGTCGTAACTTTGCTCCGGCTGGGCAATTTGCACCATCTCGACCTTGTCAAACTGGTGCTGGCGGATCAGGCCACGTGTATCTCGCCCGTAAGAACCGGCTTCCGAGCGAAAACACGGCGTATGGGCCGTGAGTTTGATGGGCAAAGCGTCGGCGGCCAGCACGTCGTCGCGCACAAAGTTGGTCAGGGTGACTTCGCTGGTCGGGATGAGGTACAGCGTGGCGTTGTCGGCCACGGGCTCGCCTTCTTGCCCGCCCTTTTTGGCGGCAAACAAGTCACCCTCAAACTTGGGCAGCTGGCCGGTGCCTTTAAGCGATTCGGCGTTGACGATGTAGGGGGTGTAACACTCGGTGTAGCCGTGTTCCTGCGTCTGCACATCAAGCATGAAAGCCGCCAGCGCGCGGTGCAAGCGGGCAATGGGGCCCTTCATAACGGTAAAACGGGCACCGGTGAGTTTGACACCCATGTCGAAATCCAGTCCCAGTGGTGCACCGATATCGACATGATCCTTCGTGTCGAAATCAAACGCTACCGGGTCTTGGCCGCTTGGACTCCAGCGGCGCAGCTCGACATTGCCGTGTTCATCAGTACCCACCGGCACGCTCTCATGTGGCAGGTTGGGCACTGACAGCAACAACGCCTGCAACTCGCCTTGCAAAGTCTCCAGCCGGGTGGCCGAGGCATCCAGCTCGACCTTGGCTGCCGCCACTTGCGCTTTGGCCGCATCGGCTGCTGCCGCATCTTTTTGCGCCATGAATTGGCCGATTTTTTTGCTCAGCGTGTTGCGCTGGTTTTGCAGTTCCTCAGTACGGGTTTGCAAGGTTTTGCGTTCGGCCTCTAACCCGCGAAACGCTTCTACATCGAGGAATTTTTGGGGTGATTTGCGCGTTTCGAGCCGGCGAATCGCCGAATCGAGGTCTTTGCGCAGAAGGGTGATGTCTAACATGGGTTGATTTTAAGTTGCGGTTGTTTTGAGGCCGTTCGGCTCGACTTTCAGCCCCTTCGGTAGCGGGAACTTGGTGGTTTCTTCAATGCCCTGCATCTTGCGCACCGACACCGCACCCAGGGCCTTGATGCGCGCAATCACTTCTTGAACCAACACCTCTGGGGCCGAGGCACCTGCGGTGAGGCCAATGGTGTTTTTGCCGGCAATCCAGGCAGGCTGCAGCTCACTGGCACTATCGACCATGTAACTCTCCACCCCCAGTTTGCGGGCCAATTCGGCCAGGCGATTGCTGTTGGAACTGGTGGGACTGCCCACCACAATCACCAGATCAACTTGCGGGCTGAGCACCTTGATGGCATCTTGCCGGTTTTGGGTGGCGTAACAGATGTCTTGCTTTTTGGGGCTTTTGACCTGCGGGAAACGCGCCACCACAGCGGCTGAAATTTCTGCGGCATCGTCCACACTCAGGGTGGTTTGCGTGACCACCGCGAGTTTTTCGGTTTGCAAGGGGCGCACCCGGGCCACGTCGGCCACGTCTTCGACCAGGTGGATGCCACTTTCCAGCTGGCCCATGGTTCCTTCGACTTCCGGGTGGCCCTTGTGGCCGATCATGATGAACTCGTAACCTTCCTTGTGCAGCTTGGCCACTTCCACATGCACTTTGGTCACCAGCGGGCAGGTGGCATCAAAAATCTGGAAGCCTCGCGCCTTCGCCTCGTTTTGAATCGCTTTGCTGACACCATGGGCGCTGAACACCAAGGTGGCACCCGGCGGCACGTCGTCCAGCGCTTCAATAAAGATGGCACCTTTTTCCTTGAGGTCATTCACCACAAAAGTGTTGTGCACAATTTCATGGCGCACATAAATTGGGCGTCCAAACTTGGTGAGGGCCCGCTCCACAATTTCAATCGCCCGGTCCACCCCTGCGCAAAAGCCGCGCGGCTCGGCCAACACAATGTTCAGTTCCATCATAAAACCCCGATCACATGCACTTCAAACGTTACCGGCTGGCCTGCCAACGGATGGTTGAAGTCAAACAAAATAGCTGAACGGCCTTCGCCGTGGCCCTGGCGCACCACCGTGCCGGCATAACTGCCCAAGCCATCGGGCGTGGGGAACTGCACCACATCGCCCGGTTTGTACAGCTCATGCGGGTCGCCCAGGTCATTGAGCAACTTGTGGGCCACCCACTGCACCCGATCCGCACTGCGCTCGCCATAGGCCGTGTTGGCCGGCAACTCGAAGGTTTCGCGGCTGCCTTCGGGCAAACCCATCAGGCATTGCTCAATGGCGGCAGACAATTCACCCGCCCCCATCGACAAGGTGGCCGGTTTGCCGCCAAAGGTGTTGATGAGGTCACCCACTGGGCCCGCCAGGCGGTAATGCAGGGTGAGAAACGAGCTGCCCTGCACGCAAGGAAGGCTGGCAATGGTGGCTGACATGGAACTCCCGATAAACTGAGCCCTATTGTAGAAACCCATGTCCATTAAAAACCTCCCTGCCGATGCCCGCCCGCGTGAAAAGCTGCTGGCTCGCGGCCCTGGTGCGCTCAGCGACACCGAATTGCTGGCCTTGCTGCTGCGCACCGGCATCCAGGGCAAGGGTGTGATGCAGTTGGCCGATGAACTGTTGCACATTCATCAACCGCAAGGCCGCAGCGTTCCAACCACTTCGGAAAACACGCTAACCCCTGACAACGTCCCGATCCCACGCCCACCCCCCGGTTTTGACGGTCTGGCCGGCCTGTTGCAAGCCAGCGCCGACGATTTGAAGCGTATCAAGGGCTTGGGCCCCGCCAAACGCGCCGAACTGGTGGCTGTATTGGAACTGGCCCGCCGCGCGATGGCGCAAACCCTGCAAACCCGCTCGGTGCTGGATTCACCCGAAGCCATGAGCCACTACCTGCAACTGCAATTGGCCGGGCGCGGCCATGAGGTGTTTTGTGTGCTGTTTCTGGATGCGCAACACCGCTTGCTGGCTCTTGAGGAGCTGTTTCGCGGCACCCTCACCCAAACCTCGGTCTATCCGCGCGAGGTGGTGTTGCGGGCCTTGCACCACCAGGCGGCGGCGGTGGTTTTGGCCCACAACCACCCCAGCGGCAACGCCCAGCCCTCCAAGGCCGACGAAGCCCTGACACGGGTGCTGGCTTCGGCGCTGATGCTGCTGGACATCCGGGTGCTGGACCACATCGTC
>JANOWY010000176.1:0-2469 GCA_031418135.1 Rhodoferax sp.
CAGAAATCGAATCCGATGACCTGTCACCGGCCAGCGTACGCTCTACGCTTGAGCTGCTCAGCGCAGCGTATTCGGTACACAGCGGTTTTGCCGAAGCCCGCATACTCGAATTCAACACCCAGGTCCGCCCCGCCTTGCCAGACAACCTGCCCACTATCCGCTTCGCAGCGCCCCGCAGCCTGCAAATCAATGGCCTATACCGCCATGGTTTTCTGATCGCGCCTGCCATGCTGGATATGGTGCTGCAAATCGTCAATCTAGGCCATACAGGGCTGGCAGGCCAATTCGACTTCAAGCCTGAAAACCTGGCGGCATTGCCATGAAAGTGCGCATCAACAACCAACCGTTTGAGCTACCGGCCGGTGCCACACTGGCCGACGCGGTCACCCTCTTTCGCGCTGTGGCCCCGTTCGCGACTGCCGTTAACATGCAATTTGTACCCCAAAGCCAATATACCTCTACCGCTTTGAAGGCCGACGACTCCATTGAAATCATCCGTCCGGTGACCGGTGGTTGAAGCCAATCCCCCCAGCCCTTGCTCACCATGTCCAACGCTCTTTTTTCAACAGCCCTTGCGCCGCCCGATGTCCTGGTGCTGTATGGCCAAGCGTTCCAAAGCCGTTTGATGCTGGGCACTTCACGCTACCCGTCGCCCGCCGTGCTCGAAGCCGCCATCGCCACGGCGCAGCCCGCCATGTTGACGGCCTCTTTGCGCCGGCAAAACCTGTCGGGCACAACACCTTCTGCTGAACCGGCGGGCGGCGAAACCGGCAACGCTTTTTGGGACCTGATGGGCAAAACCGGCATCCCCATGTTGCCCAACACTGCGGGTTGCCACAGCGTACAAGAAGTCATCACCACCGCGCAAATGGCGCGTGAAGTGTTTCAAACGCCGTGGAACAAACTGGAGCTGATCGGCGACGACTACACCTTGCAGCCAGACACGCTGAACCTGGTCGATGCGGCCAGTCGGCTCATCAAAGAGGGCTTCAAGGTGCTGCCCTATTGCACAGAAGACTTGGTGTTATGCCAGCGTCTGGTCGACGTGGGTTGTGAATCCATCATGCCCTGGGCGGCACCCATTGGCACGGGCAAAGGCCCCATCAACCCTTACGCCCTGCGCGTATTGCGCGAGCGGCTGGCGGTGCCGCTGATCGTCGACGCCGGGTTGGGCTTGCCTTCCCACGCCTGCCAAGTGATGGAGTGGGGGTTCGATGCCGTTTTGCTCAACACAGCCGTTGCGCTGGCGCAAGATCCGGTTGCCATGGCGGGCGCTTTTGCCAATGCCGTGAAGGCTGGTCGCAGCGCATTTTTGGCTGGCGCGATGGCAGAGCATTCAGCGGCGCAGCCCAGCACACCCGTATTGGGCACGCCTTTTTGGCACCAAAACTAAACGCTCGCCCGGCACAATAACCCACACATACTTTTGCCCGCGACCATCGGAACCCCCCTCGAAACCCTTTCAGGCATGGCCCAGGCCATTGTCAAGGCACATGCTGCCACCCTTGGCTTGCCCCTGGAGACCGCTGCCTACGCGCGGCCCGTGCAACCCTTGCATTTTGCTGATCCAGTTCAAACCGCCGCCTATCAGGCTTGCCTGGCCCTGGGTTTTATATCGGCTGATGCGGCTTGTGTCGCCAAAGCCTGGCAAAACCAAACGCAAAGGTTGGGTGAATTCGATGCAAATTGTTGGCCCACCCAGGCGGCAGATTTTGGCAGTGCCGCCTGGCCGCGAGCCGATGCCTTTGCCGCCTGCCCTCACCAGTTGGGCCTGTATGCCGTGTTGCCGACCGCAGACTGGGTGAAACGCATGGCGGTGGTGGGTGTGCCCACTTTGCAACTGCGATTCAAATCAACCGACCCAAGCGCCATTGAACGAGAAGTTCGCGCTGCTGTCGAGGCGGTCAAGGGCACATCCAGCCTGCTCTTCATCAATGACCATTGGCAGGCAGCAATAGACACGGGTGCCTATGGCGTACACCTCGGCCAGGAAGACCTGGATGCGGCAGGCAACGCCAACCTGGAGGTTATCCGCAGTGCAGGTTTGCGCCTGGGCCTGAGCAGCCATGGTTATGCCGAGATGCTCAAAGCAGACTTGTTCAGCCCGAGTTATGTAGCCATGGGTGCGGTGTATGCAACCACGCTCAAACGCATGGTCACCCCCCCGCAAGGGCCTGGCCGTCTGGCTGTTTACGCGCGTCTGTTGCATCACTACCCTCTGGTGGGCATTGGCGGCATCAACGAAGCCCGTTTTGATGAGGTGTTGCCCAGCGGTATCGGCTCCATAGCCGTGGTGCGCGCGATCATCGCATCCGACGCACCAGAAGCCACGGCAAAACGGCTCATGCAACGAATGACTGCAAAAATCACGCTATAATCGAAGGCTTGTTCCTCGATAGCTCAGTCGGTAGAGCGCCGGACTGTTAATCCGTAGGTCCCTGGTTCGAGCCCAGGTCGAGGAGCCAAAAA
>JANOWY010000177.1:0-10152 GCA_031418135.1 Rhodoferax sp.
GGCGGCAGCAGCGCCGATGTCTGGGCCCTGACCCAAGGCACGGTAGACCAAACCACCCTGCTGCAACCCAACATGACCCCCGAGTCGCTGATCCACCGCAAATGGATGGTGACCAGCCGCGCCGCCGAAAACCTGTTCTGGATGGGGCGTTACACCGAACGCGCCGAAAACGCCGTGCGGCTGGCCCGCGTCACGCTGGAATGTCTTAACGGAGAAGACCAATCCTCGGTGCCGTTACTCGAATGGCTGAGCAGCATGGCAGTAACCAACACCCTGGTGTTGCCCGGTGTGCCTTCAGCCGTGCACGCACGCCGCATTTTTGAGCGCTCGCTGATCTCCAGCTTGGGCTCCAGCCTGGGCAGCACCAAAGACGCCACCAGTGTGGGCTACCACCTGCGCGCGCTCAAGATGGCCGGTTCGTGTGTGCGTGAAAGGCTCTCGCAGGAACACTGGCGCATGATTGTGCGGGCTGAAGAAGACCTGTTCCTGCACAGCTCGGAATACGCCCGCGACGGCGACTACTCTTCGCTGGAGGCGTTGCGCGTGCTCAAGAACACCAGCAACCACCTGGCCGCCATCACCGGTGCGCAGGCCGACCGCATGACCCGCGACGACGGTTGGCGCCTGCTCAGCATTGGCCGGCAAATTGAACGCCTGAGCTTTTTATCAACCGCGCTGGCCAGCGCTTTCTCGACTGGTTCGGTGCACACGCTGGGCGGTTTTGAAGCCCTGATTTCCACCTTTGACAGCAGCATCACCTTTCACGCGCAGTTCCAGCAAAGCCGTGAAGTGGCAGCGCTGATTGCCTTGCTGGTGCTGGATGCCGACAACCCGCGTTCACTGGCCTGGGTGATCCAGACGCTGCGCGGGCGATTGTCCAAACTGGCGGGCAATGGGCCGCGTGACATGAGCGGTTTGGCGCAAAAGGTGCCAGACCCGCAAGAATGGGACCTGGCCACCCTGTGCGAAACCCACCATTTGGCACCGACCGAGGCCGTGCCAAAACCCGCCGCAGATTATTATTTTGCGTTGAACCAGTTGCTGATCGACTGCACCGAAGCGGCGCTGAATGTCTCGGACGATATCAGCACCACCTACTTCACACATTCGGGCCAGACCAACCAGAGCTTGCTCACGTAAGGCCTCATGAAGCTGCAAGTCACCCATGAAACCCGCTACGACTACGACCCGGCCGTTGAAACCGCCAAACACATGGTGTTTTTGCAGCCGCTGGACAACCGGCACCAGCAGTTGTTGCATTTCAACCTGGAAGTCAGCCCGCCCCCCACGCAGCTGAACCATGCCACCGACGTGTTTGGCAACCGGCGCTGTTTTTTCTCGCTGCAAACACCGCATTCGCAACTGCGGGTTACGGCGCAAAGCCTGGTGGTCACCGAAGCCACCCAACCGCCGGCCAGCAGCATCAGCTGGGAAAAAACCAAGGAACACTTTCGTTACCAATCGGGCGACGGTTATGACCCGGCTGCCGAATTTTTGTTTGTCTCGCCGTTTGTGCCACGGCACGCCGATTTTCTGGCCTACGCACGGCCGAGTTTTGCACCTGGTACGGGGCTGCTGGCGGGTGCCCAGCATCTGATGCGTCGCATCTACACCGATTTCAAATACGAAAGCGCCAGTACCGAAATCAACACCCCGGCCCTGGTGGCGTTGGCCCAGCGCAAAGGCGTATGCCAGGATTTTGCCCACATCATGGTGGCCTGCCTGCGCGCAGTGGGCGTGGCGGCCCGGTATGTCAGCGGCTATTTGCTCACGGTTCCCGCGCCGGGCACCGTGAAGTTGCGCGGCAGTGACGCCTCGCACGCTTGGGTAGCCGTTTATGTGCCCGATTTGCCCGAAGGCCAGCGCTGGTGTGATTTGGATCCGACCAACAACCGCGCGGGCTGGCATTCGCCCGGCGAAGACTACGTCACCCTGGCGGTAGGGCGCGATTTTTCAGACGTTTCGCCGATGCGCGGCGTGATTCATGGTGGAGCCAGCCATTCGCTGGAGGTGGCGGTGACGGTGGAGCCCGTGGATTTGGCTGCATTGGCGGTCACGGCTCCATTGGAAGAAGCCCGCCCGTCACAACAACAAAGCCAATCTGGCGGACAGCGTCAGTCTCAAAGCCAGAGCTGAAAGTCGCGCCAATGCGGCGCAGACGCGCGAACTCTCGGCGGAAATCGTCAATGTGGCGAATGCACCGTGATGGGGCATTCGGGTGCAGGCAAGGTCATCTGGCCCGTCGTTTGATTTCAATCACCAGAAGGGCTATGCTGGAGCGCAACACAAGGAGTTGCCATGCGCATTCGCCAACTGCTGAATAGAGGGATTGCCCGGTGGCTGACAGGTTCACTCGCCGCCTTGGCGCTGGCCCTCCCGCTCGCGACCCACGCTGCCACACCACCCGCTGGTGGCACCCAAGCGGTGATGGACGCGCTCACCCGTGCCAACGCCGCTGTAGTGGGCGTGCGTGTCAACGTGGCCGACGATGCCCGCTCCGCCGAAACCCTGGGCAAGGCCCGCACCGGCTCGGGCGTGGTGATTGGCGCCGACGGCCTGGTGCTGACCATTGGTTACCTGATGCTGGAGGCGCAAAACATCCAGATCGTCACCAGCGACAACAAGACCATTCCAGCGCAGGCCGTTGCGTATGACCTGGCCACCGGTTTTGGCCTGCTCAAACCTCTGCTCCCGCTGCGCGGCATCGCACCGGTGCCATTGGGTGCGCTGGAAGACGTAAACCCGGGCGAACCCCTCATGGCCTCCACCGGCGCGCAAGCCGACGGCGAGGAAGCCGACGTGAACATGACGCGCCTGGTCAGCAAGCGCCCGTTCTCGGGTTATTGGGAGTACCACATCGAATCGGCCCTGTTCACCAGCCCGCCGATTGGCAACCATTCGGGTGCGCCGCTGTTCAACCAGAAAGGCGAGCTGATCGGCATTGGCAGCTTGTACGTGGGGGATGCGATGGGTGGCAATCGCCGCCTGCCCGGCAACATGTTTGTACCCACTGATCTGCTCAAACCCATCCTGGCCGAGATGCAAAAAACCGGCGAAACCCGTTTAAGCCGCCGCCCGTGGATTGGCCTTTCGAGCGCCGAACAAAGTGGCCGCGTGCAGATCATCCGTGTCAACAAAGAAAGCCCCGCAGCAGCCGCAGGCCTGGAACCCGGTGATTTTGTCTTGGCCGTCGATGGCCAAAAAGTGGAGACGCTCGAATCGTTTTACAAAAAACTATGGGCGCGCGACAAAGCCGACGGCGAAGTCAAGCTCACTGTGCTGCAAGGGGCCGATGTGAAGACCCTGGTGCTCAAAGCCGTGGACCGCATGGCGACGATGAAGAAACCTGCGGGGATTTGATTTCAGCTTAAGCGGGGGCCAATGGTGCCAGCCCCTCCGTCACTGTCGGATACCACAGCCGCAACTTCAGCTCACGCTTCATCCGCGTGTTGTCCATGCGCCGCGATTCACTCATGAAGCTCAACAGCATCAGCGGCAACTGGTCTTGCGCTGTGCTGCGGGGTACGCGTAGCGGGCGCGGCAGTTGGAGGATGTCGGCGGCCAGGTCGAAGTAGTCGCCCATCTTCAATGCGGTGTCGTCATTCACGTTGTACAAACGTTGCGGCTGGCCGCGCCACAGGGCGGCGATGCAGGCCCGGGCCAGGTCGTCTGCATGGATGTGGTTGGTGTACACGTCGTCTTGCGCCTGCAACACCGGCGTGCCTTTTTGCAGGCGCATGACGGGGGTGCCATTGGGGCGGTCTGGCGCGTAAATGCCGGGGATGCGCAAGATGGATGTGCGCACACCGGTGGCGCGGCCCAGGTGGCGTACCCTGCGCTCGGCATCAACCCGGCGGATGGAACGGGGCGTGTGCCCGTTTGCTGCCCGTGTCTCGTTCACCAACGCGCCGCCACAATCGCCATACACGCCGCTGGTCGAGCCATAAACGAGGCTGGTAGGCAGCGTGCGGCGGCGCAGCGCCATGGTTAGGGCACGGGTGCGGGGGTCTTGCCAGCCTGGGCCCGGAGGCGGCGCCAGGTGAATCACCCGGTGCGCCAAACCCGCCAAGCGGCGTAGGGTTTCGGGCTGGTCCAGGTTGCCCAGGAGGGGTGTGATGCCGCGTTGCCGCAAATCGGGCAATTTGGCTGGCGATGATGTCAGCGCCAGCACGCGCATGTGCTGCCCGCTGGAACGGATTTTGGCATCTGCCAAGGCCCGCGCCACCCGCAGCCCGACATCACCACAGCCAATGATCAGCAGGCGTTCACGCCGGAAGCGGGCGGGCAGTGCGCCCAAGGGGGTTTGGTTTGAAGGCAAAATCGGGTACGAAGCGGGATGAACTCCCAAGCATAACGAAAAGTACGTTGCAACAAGGATAGACCAGCCGATGACCACCACCTTCCATGTCAGCATATTGCCCAGCGGGCGTGAATTTGAAGCGGGCGCTGACGAATCCATGCTGGCCGCAGGCATTCGCCAAGGCATTGGCCTGCCCTATGGCTGCAAAGACGGCGCTTGCGGCTCCTGCAAATGCAAAAAAATCAGCGGCACCGTACGCCAGGGCCCGCACCAGCAAAAAGCGCTGTCTGATGCCGAAGCCGCTGCCGGTTATGTGCTGACCTGCTGCGGTTTTGCCGAAACTGACGTGGTGCTCGAATCGCGCCAGGTGGCGCTGGCCGGTGCTTTTGCAGCACGCAAAATGCCCTCGCGCGTGGTGCTGGTGGAGCGCAAATCACACGACGTGATGATGGTGCGCCTGCAGTTGCCCGCCACGGATGCGTTTAACTACTTCCCCGGCCAATACATCGAATTTCTTTTGAAAGACAACGTGCGGCGCAGTTATTCGATGGCCACTGCACCCCAAACACTCACCAAGCTGGACGCCAACGGTGCGACCGTGCCCGCCAACATGATCGAGCTGCACATTCGCCACCTGCCTGGCGGCTTGTTCACCGACACGGTGTTCAGCACGATGAAGGAAAAAGACATCCTGCGCGTGGAAGGGCCTTACGGTTCGTTCTACCTGCGCGAAGATTCGGCCAAACCCATCGTTTTGCTGGCATCGGGCACGGGTTTTGCGCCGATCAAGGCACTGATTGAAAACATGCAGTTGAAGGGCATCACGCGGCCCGCCACTTTGTATTGGGGCGGCCGCCGCCCACCCGATTTGTACCTGGATAGCTGGGTGCAAGAGCGCCTGAAAGAGATGCCCAACCTGGCCTATGTACCGGTGATTTCCGATGCCTTGCCCGAAGATGGCTGGAGCGGCCGTACCGGCTTTGTGCACAACGCCGTTTTGCAGGATTTCCCTGATCTCTCAGGCCACCAGGTGTATGCCTGCGGTGCGCCGATCGTGGTTGATTCAGCCCGCGCCGCCTACACCGGGGCTGGCCAGCTGGATCCGGACGAGTTTTACGCCGATTCTTTTTTAACCGCCGCCGACAAAGCCAAGGACAACGCATGAGCCCAACCCACCACCGCCTTTGGTGCCGCGTTCTGGCCAGCGGCGTGCTCGCCACCGCCGGGCTTTTGCTGTCCAGCCCCAGCGCCTTGGCACAAGCCTTCCCCTCCAAACCGATCCGCTGGATCGTGGTGGCACCGGCGGGTTCGTCGCTGGACGTGATCGCCCGCTCCATGCAAGACAAGCTTAAAGACAGCCTGGGCCAGCCCATCATCATTGAAAACCGCCCACAAGCCGGTGGCACGGTGGGCACCGGTGAAGTGGCCAAAAGCGCCCCGGATGGCTATACGTGGCTGCTGGGCTTCAACGGCCCGGTGGCATTTGCGCCGCACCTGTACAGCAAGCTCACCTATGACCCACTGAAAGACCTGGCCCCGGTGGTGCTGACCACTTCACAGCCCAATATTTTGGCCGTCAACGCCAGCTTTCCGGCCAACACCACCAAGGAACTGGTTGAGTTGCTGCGGGCCAACCCCGGCAAATACAACTTTGCGTCGGTCGGAAACGGCTCCTCGTCACACCTGTCGATGGAATACCTGAAGGCGCTGACCAACACCTTTGCCGTGCACATCCCCTTCAACGGCGGGCCACCAGCGGCGCTTTCTACCGCCAGCGGCGACACGCAGATTTTGGCCACCGTGCCCACGCTCATCATGCCGCAGGTGCGCGCGGGGCGAATGAAGGCGCTGGGCGTAACCGGCACCTCGCGTTATTCGCTCACACCTGAACTACCCACATTGAGCGAGAGTGGTGTGAAAGAGCTGGCCGGTTTTGAGGCGATTGCCTGGAACGGCGTATTGGTGGCCGGTGGCACACCGCGCCCCATCATCGACCGCATCAACGCCGCCGTGAACGCGGCCATGAAAGACCCGGCCACCGTGCAACGCCTCAAAACCGCCGGGCTCGATACCGTGGGCGGCACGCCCGATGAGTTCGCCAAACTGATCGCCTCCGATTTCGCCAAATGGGGGCCGATCATTAAACGCAGCGGTGCCAAGCTGGATTAGGCACCTCTATAAATCCATTTTTCGGGCGAATTGCTGCACTGTACGTCAGTGAACACCTTGCGTTCAGCGGTGCTCGCAATCCTCATGCACCGAAGTACATTCCGGTTGTTGCGCTCCGGGCGCCTTGCACTTCATCCCGAAAAGCTGAATTTCTAGAGGCACCCATACGGCTTACCAAATAAATCTATTTATTTTTAATTTATGAATATTTATTTTAAAAAAATAACTAAATTTACTATATTATTAGTAGCTATTAGTGCAATTGACACGAGAACAAATATTGCTTTTTCTCAAAGTACTTCTACCGATAGACCTATTCGCCTGATTGTGCCCTACGCACCCGGTGGCCCGATTGACGTCACAGCACGGGCCTTGGCCGAGCGGGTGAAAAATACCCTGGGAACCGTCATCATCGAAAACCGCCCCGGCGCGGGCGGCAACATTGGCGCAGACGCCGTGGCCAAAGCCGCGCCGGATGGCTACACCATCGGCATAGCCGCCACCGCCACGCATGGCGTGAACCCGTGGCTGTACAGCAAGATGCCCTACGACGCGGCCAAAGATTTCGCGCCCATCACCCAAATGCTGCGCGTGCCCAATGTGCTGGTGATGAACGGCGAGACCGCCAGCCGGCTGAAGATCGACACTGTGAAAGACCTGATCGCCTACGCCAAGGCCAACCCCGCCAAACTGAACTACGGCAGCGGCGGCAACGGCAGCGCCGGGCATCTGGCGGGCGAGATGTTCAAGGCGCAGGCAGGGGTGTTTGTGGTGCACATCCCCTACAACGGCGGCAACCCCGCGCAGATGGCGCTGCAAAGCGGCCAGGTCGATTTCAACTTCGACAACCTGGCCACCGCCTCGGCAGGTATCAAATCCGGCAAGCTCAAGGCGATTGCCGTCACAACCTTGGCCCGCAGCAGCGCTCTGCCCGACGTGCCCCCCGTGGCCGACACCCTGAGCGGTTTCGCCATCGACACCTGGTGGGGCCTGGTAGCCCCGGCGGCCACGCCCAAAGACGTGGTGGCCAAGCTCAACAGCGCATTCGCCGCAGCCCTGAAAACCCCCGAGACCAAAACCCGCTTCGCCACACTGATGGCCGAGCCGGTCGGCAATTCAAGCGACGAGTTTGCGGCCTTTATGAAGGCTGAGCTGGCGAAGTATGAGAAGGTGGTTAAGGCCAGTGGGGCTAAAGTGGATTGAGGCAGAAAACCAGCCAAATCAGCGACGAAAAGCCTTAAAAATAAGGCTCCTGATGGTGGAAATTCGTCCACCTGGTGGTGGAATTTACATCCCCTGCCACGCTCAGGTGGCCCCCAGAAAGCACTCAAATGACCGCCCGCTTCAAGCGGCAGCCCAAACCATCACCTCGCCAACGCCAGCCTCCTGTGAGGGAGCCATCCTGGACACTTGACGCGGGCGAATAAAAATTTCAACATCGCGGTTCATCAGCGTCACAAAATACAAAAGCCGTTCGCTGGAAAAACGCCCCAGCTTGTAATTTTTGAGTTCAGACACATGCGGCTGCGCAAGCCCTAAGCGCTTGGCCGTGGCGCTTTGCGTTAAACCTTCTGCTTCCAGCAAGGCGTTGAGCCGAACCGCCAGCTTTACCCGCAATTGGCGCTCCTGTGGGTCAGGCAAGCCAAGGTCAACAAAGACATTCCCGGTTCCCATTTCAATATCTGCCATCGGTTTAGAAATCAGCTTAGCCACGGCCATCCTCCTGGTAATGTTGCAAATAGTGTTGCTGAGCCACCCGCAAGCGCTGGTGAATCAGATCTACGTCTACTTTGGCAGTACGAATGCCACTGGGCGATTTTTTCTGGAAACAATGCAACACGTAAACCGCTTGCTCAAAGCGCACTGTATAAACCACCCGGAAAGCGTCGCCCCGTTTGGATTCAACCAACTCCAGCACCCCCGCGCCTTCACCCTTCCAGGCCTTGGCCTGCGGCGGCACTGCGCCCAACTACACAGCACCCAGTGCGTAACCAAAGTCGTCCACCACATCAGCGGGCATGGCCACTAAATCACGCTTGGCAGAGGCGATCCAATGCAAGGATTTTTCATGGGGTGGCGAGGCCATGGTATTGAAATTATATCGAATTGGGTATCAAACTTCAACAAACCTAAAACCCACTGTCACAGCCTCACCCAGCGCCCTATTGGCTGGCGTTGTTTGGGCCCCTTTTCTGGACCAAGCATTTAATCCACAACAAGCCCACCGCATCCGTTTTCAAGAAGTTGCGGGAAGCGCCGCAGCAACGGCCCAACCAGAAAACTTTCTATCGCGCCTCGGCTCGTTGGCTGCATCCGCCGCAGCCCAACGCACAGCGAACCAGAAACCAAGTGATCCCTAAGTCCCTGGCCCGGTTTCAAGCAGCGCAACCCACAAAAGTGCGGCAGGCGGGCGGTGCGTCGCTGGGTCGATGACTGCAAGCGGAACTACACTCAATACACCCCTTTTTTTAAACGTCTGAACGTCAACCCTCCCATGAAAACCAAAGCAGCAGTCGCCTGGAAAGCAGGCAGCCCACTCACCATTGAAACCGTTGACCTCGAAGGCCCGCGCGCGGGTGAGGTGCTGGTCGAAATCAAAGCCACCGGCATTTGCCACACCGATTACTACACGCTCTCGGGGGCCGACCCGGAGGGGCTGTTCCCGGCCATCCTCGGGCACGAAGGCGCGGGCGTGGTGGTGGACGTGGGCGCGGGCGTGACCACGCTCAAAAAGGGTGACCACGTGATTCCGCTTTACACACCCGAGTGCCGTAGCTGCAAATTTTGCCTCTCGCGCAAAACCAACCTGTGCCAGCTGATTCGCGGCACACAAGGCAAAGGCCTGATGCCCGACGCCACCAGCCGCTTCAGCCTGGATGGCAAGCCGCTGTTGCACTACATGGGCACCTCCACCTTCAGCAACTACACGGTAGTGCCGGAGATTGCCCTAGCCAAAATCCGCGAAGACGCACCGTTTGACAAGGTGTGTTACATCGGCTGCGGCGTGACCACCGGCATTGGCGCGGTGCTGTTTACCGCCAAAGTGGAGGCGGGTGCCAACGTGGTGGTGTTTGGCCTGGGCGGCATTGGGCTGAACGTGATTCAGGGTGCGAAGATGGTCGGCGCCAACAAGATCATTGGCGTTGACATCAACCCGGCGCGCCAGGAGATGGCCCGCAAGTTTGGCATGACGCACTTCATCAACCCCAAAGAGACCGAGAACGTGGTGGACGCGATTGTGCAGATCACCGACGGGGGCGCAGACTACAGTTTTGAATGCATTGGCAACACCCAGGTGATGCGCCAAGCGCTGGAATGCACCCACAAGGGCTGGGGCCGCAGCATCATCATTGGTGTGGCCGAAGCGGGGGCGGAGATTTCAACCCGACCCTTCCAGCTGGTCACCGGCCGCAAGTGGGAAGGCAGCGCCTTCGGCGGCGCACGGGGCCGCACCGATGTGCCCAAAATTGTGGATTGGTACATGGAAGGCAAGATCAACATCGACGACCTCATCACCCACACCATGCCGCTGGAGCGCATCAACGAAGGGTTTGACTTGATGAAACGCGGTGAATCGATTCGCGGGGTTGTGCTTTTTTAGCGTAAATATATATCTGAATAGATATTTTTTAATAATTTTGCCAATTGTTGATGAAATAATTGCACTATAAGCTATAGTTAAT
>JANOWY010000178.1:0-6390 GCA_031418135.1 Rhodoferax sp.
TTGGGTGGCAGTGGCCAGAATTCGGCCAATCACGCCGCGCATGAACGTTTCAACGCCGCGTTTGACGTGAAAACCATCTACGTGCCCTTCAAAGGCACGGGCGACATGGCCACCTCGGTGATGGGTGCGCAGGTGGACGGCGCCATGACCTACACCGCCTTCGCCATCAACAACAAAACCCGCATCCGCCCGCTGGCCGTGGCGATGGACAAACGCCATCCGCTGATGCCCGACGTACCCACCTTCAAAGAGCTGGGTGTGAACTGGGTAGACGGCGCTTACCGGGGCATTGGCGTGCCCAAATCGACCCCGCCTGAGGCGCGCAAACGCATCTCCGACATGTGGATGGCCCTGAACAACGACCCCGAGATGAAAGATCTGGCCGCCAAAAGCGGTTTTGAACTGGTCAACGTGGGCGTGAACGAGATGGAAGCCTTCATGGCGGAGAAAGTCAAACTCTATACCGAAGGTGCCGGCCGTTTGGGCTTGGGCAAAAAGTAGAACCGGCGGCACAATGGGGTGATGACTGCCCCCGTTCCTGATCCACACCAAGCGCCCCGTGCCTTTCTACGCCACCTGTTCGACGTGGCCGTGAAGCGAGCCATGCCCAGCCAGACCACCGCCGCGTTTTTGCCGCAGCCGCCCACGCCGCAAAGTGGTGGGCGCACCCTGGTTTTGGGCGCTGGCAAAGCCGGTGGTGCCATGGCGCAAGCGGTTGAGGCTTTATGGCCGTTTGACGCACCCTTGAGCGGCCTGGTGGTCACGCGTTACGGCCACACGCCTCCCCGGTCGGCAGGTCTGCCCGAACGTATCGAAGTGGTTGAAGCCGCACACCCGGTGCCCGATGCCGCCGGGCTACAAGCCGCTGATCGCATCCTGAAGCTCACCCAAGGCCTAACAAAAAACGACCTCGTGTTGTGCCTGATATCCGGCGGCGGCTCAGCCCTGCTGACCTTGCCTGCTGATGCCTTGAGCCTGGCCGAAAAGCAGCGCATCAACAAAGACCTGCTGAACTCCGGTGCCAACATCGGCGAAATGAACTGCGTGCGCAAACACCTCTCGCGCATCAAGGGCGGGCGCATGGCGCTGGCTTGCGCGCCCGCGCGCGTGGTAACGCTGACCATCAGCGACGTACCGGGCGATGACCCCAGCGTGATTGCCAGCGGCCCCACCGTGGCCGATGCCACCACGTGCGCGGACGCGCTGGCGATTTTGAAGCGGTATGGCATCGAAATTCCCCCGGCGGTAGCGCAACAGCTTCAATCGGGTGCGTTGGAAACACCCAAACCCGGCCATGCTGCGTTTGACCCGGCTCGCCACGCGGTGCATTTGATCGCCACGCCACAACAATCATTGCAAGCAGCGGCTGAAGTGGCCCGAGCGGCAGGGCTCAATGCCTACATCTTGTCAGACGAACTCGAAGGCGAATCGCGCGAAGTAGGCAAAGTGCATGCAGCCGTTGCGCGGGCCGCAGCATTGGGCAAAGGGGCTTTTACCAAACCTTGCGTGATTTTGAGCGGTGGCGAAACCACCGTAACGGTGCGCAAGCAACCGGAGGGCAGTGACAAATTAAAACGCGGTCGAGGTGGGCGTGCGGCCGAATTTTGCATGGGCCTGGCGCTGGCCTTGCAAGCGCAGCAAGGTGTTTATGGCTTGGCAGCTGACACCGATGGCATTGACGGCACCGAAGACAACGCCGGTGCCTTCGTACTGCCCGACACACTGGCCCGCGCTCACGCCAAAGGCATGAAGCTGAGCGAGCATCTGGATCGGAACGACAGCTACGGGTTTTTCAAGCCGCTGGATGACTTGCTGACAACTGGGCCCACCCACACCAATGTGAACGATTTTCGGGCGCTTCTTATTTTGTAGTCAAAACCAGGCCGTTAGTGGGTGGCGGCAAGACTGATCCGTCAACCCTTGAAGTCAGTCTTGGGCTCCAATGGCAGCTGTGGTGCGCTTGAAGATTGACATCCGATGGAAATACGCCGGACTTCCATTGGGAGGCGCAGTGCCAGCCATCACTGGCACACGTGGCCTGAAGGCAGCGTCAATCGCGTTGAAATCCAACTGTTGATATTCTTCACCACGGTAACCCGGCTGATTCAGGTTGTTGGTCGGTGATTGGCAGTAACCGACAAAGAGATTCCGCTTGACACTGAGGTTGGCAGGAAGCACTGGAACCCCCGTTTTGATAAACATTGGATAAACGGGATGTGACTGACTATCAAAGTTTCGGGTGAATGCAACAAACGTGTTGTTCTCGATTTGCAAGGCCCAGGAGCGGTTGGCATCAAACGTGCCGACAGCGCGTTCAACCCCATAGGTGATGGCCGCGCCATTGGTGCGGTCACCGGACTTGTTTTTGGAAAAAATATTGTTGCGCGCCGTGAATGCCCCCCCTTCAGGGATGTCCACCATCCAGGATTCACGCATGTCCCCGGTGCCGCTGGATTTGGATCCTTGAAAATAATTGCCTTCAAGGTAGTTGACTTGGGCGCGCGACTTGAACAAATGCCCATAGACCGAATCATGAGACCAAGAGCCCACCATCTTGACGGTGAAGGCCGGATCCACACTGCTGGCATTCACGTAAATGTTGTGCTCGGGCCCATTGCCACCGCCGTTGTTGGCCAATTCAACCCCGGAAAGCAGCAAGGTGCCGCTGTTGAGGCCTGTTGCAAAGATACCGTTGGCGCTCTTGTTCGAAAATCCGCTGATCCGCACATTCTTCAAGGTGACATTTTTGCCGCCATTGATGTAAACACCGGCTTTGCCCAGGCCGCCTGCGCCCGTGGCGTTTGAACTGATATCCATGTTTTCAATGGTGATATTTTCAGACGCACCGATGTACACCAGCGATTGGCCAAAATTGGCATTGCTTGCGCCGGTGGACGGCAATTTGATCACCGGTCGCACGCCGTTCACCGTGATGCCGCGAATCGTGATGTTCTTGGGCGTAACGAATTGACCAGCGTTGTAGGCAGCACTGTTTTGAACATTGGGTCCAATGTATATTTGCTGGTCTTCGCCTTCATAAACGGCGGGAAGAACCTCAAAAACATCACCACTTTGCCATTGGGTGAAGGGGAACCTTCTGAACGGACCTACCGACTTGTCCTGGCCGTCAATATTGTCGGGTGCACTGCGGTAGCCACCCAATTTGGCGTAAGTTGCGATAACCTTGCCGGCCCGTACATGACGCACCGACGGTTGCCCGCTGGTCGCGGGGCCGGGTTGCTTGATGGCAATCTCTGGGCGCCATTCCCATTGTTCAGGGTAGTTGCCGGTCGCGCAATAGTCCGTTGCGTATTGGGTTGGCGCAGAATACCCCCGGCTAAACGCCGGAGCCAAGATCGGGGACACCGCAGCCTGCGCAAAAGCTTCTGGCTGCATCGCCGAATCGGTGGCAACGGCCACTAGGGTCTCCAAATTGTCGTTGCCACCACCGCCGCAACTGGCGGACATCAGCATCATGACAGAGGTGCAAAGAAGTGAAAAACGGCGCAGCATGGTTGGAGTACTCAGGAATGGCGTGAAACCTAAAAACTGGTTTCACGGGTTTTCCATTTTCTCCCACGGTTTAAATGATCCAAAACAAAGGGGTTGTGATTTGGTAAGAGACTGTTACGTGGCGTCCATTCAACCATCAAACTGTGCCAAATTCACGGTATTGCCTGTCAGGGCGCTGTCAGCTATCGCTTCCAAGGTGCGGGCAATGCTGCAACTCGCCTGGCCCGCGTGTTCAATGGCCGCAAAGTCCTGGTCGTGGATGACCTTGGCAAAAGCCTCCACGCAAAATGCAAAACCGCTGCCCATTGCCGAACGCACGGTTTGCAGCGGCAGCGTACCGGCAATGCCCTCGCGCACCCGCATGAGGCTGGGCAAATATTTCAGCGGATGTGCCGGGTCGTCTGAAGTGTGGTTCAAAAATTCGGTTTCGATCACGCCGTTTGAACCCAAAATGGTCGCCACCCGGTGGTAACCGACATTCATCGCGCAAAAAAGTTGCGCGGTGCGGCCGCCAGAATAAAACAACGTGGCTGACGTGCTGATGTCCACGCCAGTGTCGGCCTTGACCTGGTGCGCAACTACGCGCTCGGGCGTGTCGCCCATGGCCAGGCGGATCAGGCTCATGGCGTAACTGCCCGCGTCCAGCAAAGCGCCACCCCCCAGATCGGGGTTGAGCCGGATGTTGCCTTGGCCGTTTTGCAGGTTGAAGCCAAAACTGGCCTGCACATGGCGCACCTCGCCAATTGCGCCGCTGTGGATCAGGTTCAGCATGTCGCGCGTTTGCGGCTGAAACCAGTAAGGGTAGGCTTCCAGAAGCATCACGCCATGCTGGCGTGCGGCATCGAACATGGTTTGCGCTTCGGCTAGGCTCATGGCCAGGGGTTTTTCGCTCAAGATGTGTTTGCCAGCCTGCGCGGCCTTGACCACCCATTCGCAATGCAGGGTGTTGGGCAGGGGCACATAGACCACGTCGATATCTGAGTCGGCCAGCAAGGCCTCGTAACTGCCGTGGCTGCGCGCAATATTGAATTGCGCGGCAAAGGCCTGTGCTTTGGCAACGTCGCGGCTGGCGCAAGCCACCACGCTGGCGTGCCGGCTGCTTGCGATGGCGGGTACAAACTGGCGGGCGATGCCGCCGCAGCCCATCACGCCGATGCGAAGTTTTTGGGATGTCATAAAAGACCTTGAGGGTGTGTGGTTAGGTGGAGAATGTCAGGTGTGACATTCAGGCGGCAAATTTGGAGGCCGGGGTTTAGCTGCAAAGCTGGCGAATCGAATCGGGCGGCGCCACGGCGCGAATGCCACCGCCTTCGCGCTTGGCCGCAAAGATGCGCACTTCTTCGCAGCTCATGATGAGGTCGGGCTCGGTTCCGTCAGCCCGCGCGCGGGTGCAGCGGTAGCTCTGCACAAAACTTTTATTGCGCCATTCGGTGATGGTCACCGCGATGTCCAACCGGTCGCCGTAACTGGCCGTTTTGCTGAAGCTGGCTTTGCTGTCGACCAGGGGCGTGCCGATGATGCCCAGCGTTTGCGCAGTTTCTTCCCAACGCGGCACGCCGCATTGCACAAAAAAGTTGCGCGACGCGGCATCAATCCAGCGATAGAAATTGGGAAACCAGACGATGGCCGCCGGATCGCAATCGCCGAATTCAACGTTGACGCTGTAAGTGATCGTTTTACTCATAAATAACTAAAGGGCAACGGTTTCGCCGCCGGGCCGCCCCAAGGCGAAATGCGGCCCCCTCGGGGGGCAGGGAGCCACACGCAGTGGGCCGACCGTGGGGGCAACATCAATCTCCTTTTATATTGCGGTCTTTGATCAGTGCGCCAAAGCGCAGAGAATCTGCAGCGGCTTTGGCACCGAATTCTTGCGGCGTGATGGGCAAAATTTCGCCGCCCAACGCGATGATGCGGTCTTTGACGGCTTGGGTGTTCAGGATGCGGTTGATCTCGCGGTTCAGGCGCGCAATCACGTCGGCTGGGGTGCCCGCTGGCGCGTAAAAACCAAACACGCTGTCGGCATCGAAGCCTTTGAGTCCAGCTTCATCCAGCGTGGGAACGTCTGGGAACAAGGGTGAGCGTTTGGGGCTGCCCACAGCCAGCATTTTCAGCTTGCCGCTGCGCACATGTTGCAAACCAATACCGGGGTCAAAAGTAAAATCAATTTGGCCGGCCAACAAATCGGTCATGGCCGGGGCCGCACCCCGATAAGGAATGTGGGTGGCAAAGGTGCCCGATTGTGCTTTCATCATCTCGGCAGCCAGATGCGGCGAGGAGCCGCTACCGGGTGTGCCAAAACTCAATTTGCCGGGGTTGGCTTTCAGGTAGGCCAGGAACTCCTGGATGTTGTTGGCCGGAACTTTGGCCGGATTAACCTCCAGAAACACCAATACCCGGGCGGCTGCGGCGACGGGAACGATATCTTTACTCGGGTCAAACGGCATCTTGGCGTAAATGTGCGGGTTAATCGATACCGTGCCGCCTGAGCTCATCAACAGGGTGTAGCCATCCGGTGCCGATTTGGCCACTACATCGGCCCCGATGTTGCCGCCTGCGCCAGCGCGGCTTTCCACCACCACGGGCTGACCTAAAGCCTCTTGGAGCGGCTGCGCAACGGCTCGGGCGATTTGGTCTGCAGCGCCGCCCGGTGGAAAACTCACAATGACCCGAATGGGCTTGCTCGGCCAGGTTTGGGCGATGCTGACAGGTGCTATAAAAAAAGTAGCTAATAGTGCAATTGTTGCGTGAACAATTGGTCTGATTTTCTTAAGGTTTTTCATGGGGTCTCCAAACGTGTCATTTTGAGGCATTTTTATCCGAACAACAGGCGTTTTGCGGGTTAAGGAAGCGGGGCATTAAAAAGCCAATGAGTACTAG
>JANOWY010000179.1:0-2095 GCA_031418135.1 Rhodoferax sp.
GAAGTGAAGCTGGGTTTGATTCCGGGCGCTGGCGGCACGCAGCGCCTGCCGCGCGTGCTGGGCGTGGAAGTTGCCATGAACATGATGGTGAGTGGCGAGCCCGTCAAAAGCGAAATGCTGGCCATGCTGCCGGGGCAAAAATTGTTCGACAAAATGGCCCAAAGTGCTGACACCCTGCTAGACGAAGCGATTGCGCTGGCCCGGGAGAAAGCCGACATTCGGCCTTTGCCGCTGGTGCGCGACCTCAAAACCAAACACCCGCTGGGCGACGCGTATTTCCAGTTCGCCCGCAACATGGTGGGCGGCATGTCGAAAAACTTCCCGGCGCCGCTGAAAAATGTCGACATCGTCGAGATCGCCACCAAATCCAAATTTGAAGACGGTATGAAGGCCGAGCGCGAGATCTTCATCGCGTTGATGCAAACCCCTGAAAGCAAGGCGCTGCGGCATATTTTTGTGGCCGACCGTGCGGCCAGCAAGATTCCGGATGTACCGGCAGATACCCCACAGCGTGAGATCAAATCGGTGGCAGTGATTGGCGCAGGCACCATGGGCGGCGGCATTTCCATGAACTTCCTGAACGCGGGCATCCCCGTGAAGATGCTGGAGATGAAGCAAGAAGCCCTGGACAAAGGCATCGGCATCATGCGCAAAAACTATGACTCACAGGTCAAAAAAGGCAAGCTGAAGCAAGACAAGCTGGACCAGCGCATGGCCTTGTTGAGCACCACGCTCGATTACAACGACCTGAAAGACGCCGACCTGGTGATTGAAGCCGTGTTTGAAGAGATGGGCGTGAAAGAGAAAGTCTTCAAGGAGCTTGATCGGGTGATGAAGCCCGGCGCCATTTTGGCCAGCAACACCTCGACACTGGATGTGAACAAAATTGCTTCGTTCACCAACCGCCCGCAAGACGTGGTGGGCCTGCATTTCTTCAGCCCGGCCAACGTGATGAAGTTGCTGGAAGTGGTGCGCGGCGAAAAAACCGGCAAAGACGTGATGGCCACCGTCATGGCTGTCGGCAAGAAGATAAAGAAAACGGCGGTGGTTTCGGGCGTGTGTGACGGCTTTATCGGCAACCGCATGGTGGAGCAATATGGCCGCCAGGGTGGCTTTTTGCTGGACGAGGGCTGCACCCCGGCGCAGGTGGACAAAGCCATCGAAAAGTTCGGTTTCGCCATGGGTCCGTTCCGCATGGGTGACCTGGCCGGCAACGACATTGGCTGGGCCATCCGCAAGCGCCGCGTGGTTGAGCGCCCCGACATGATCTACAGCAAAACCGCTGATTTGCTCTGCGAAAAAGGCCGTTTTGGCCAGAAGGTGGGCATGGGCTGGTACGACTATGTGGCTGGCAAGCGGGATCCGATTCCCAACGCCGAAGTCGTCAAGATGATCGAAGACTACCGCGCCTCCAAGGGCATCACGCCACGCAAGGTGTCAGACGAAGAGATTGTGCAGCGCCTGGTGTATGCCCTGGTCAACGAAGCCGCGCGTATCCTGGAAGAAGGCATTGCCAGCAAGGCCAGCGATATTGATATGGTGTACCTGATGGGTTATGGGTTCCCGATCTTCCGGGGTGGCCCGATGTGTTACGCCGATACCGTGGGGCTGTTCAACGTGATGCAAAGCATGAAACGTTTTGCATTGAACCCGCTGGACGACGCCAAATTCTGGGAACCCGCGCCCCTGCTGCAAAAGCTGGTGGCCGAAGGCAAAACCTTCAATTAAGCCTGTCCGTTTAAAACATTTAAATCATTTCATTCATTGAGGAGCATTTCATGACTTCAGCCGTTATTGTTTCCACCGCCCGCACCCCACTTGCCAAAAGCTGGAAAGGCGCTTTCAACATGACCCACGGTGCCACCTTGGGAGGGCACGCGATTGAGCACGCCGTGAAACGTGCCGGCATTGAGGGTGCCGAGGTCGACGACGTCATCATGGGCTGCGCCAACCCCGAAGGCGCGACCGGTGCCAATATCGCCCGCCAGGCTTTGCTGCGTGCCGGTTTGCCCATCACCACCTCGGGCATGACGGTCAACCGTTTTTGTTCGTCGGGCCTGCAAACCATTGCACTGGCCGCACAGCGCATCATCGC
>JANOWY010000180.1:0-6203 GCA_031418135.1 Rhodoferax sp.
AGGCCACGTGCAGGCGATCGTCGAGCAAAAAGACGCTACCGATGCCCAGCGCCAGATCAGCGAAATCTACAGCGGCATCATGGCGGTTCCTGCCCTGTATCTCAAAAAGTGGCTGGCGCGTCTGGACAACCGCAATGCGGCCGATGAGTATTACCTGACCGGCATCGTCGGTTTTGCCGTGGCAGACGGTGTGCCCGTGGTGGCCCACAAAATTGTCGATGAAGTGCAGGTGGCGGGCGTGAACAGTCCGGTGCAACTGGCCGAGCTGGAGCGTGCCTACCAGCAGCGCATGGCGCGGGCCCTGATGGAGCAAGGGGTACGGCTGGCTGATCCGGCGCGGTTTGACGTGCGCGGCGAACTGACTTGCGGGCCAGACGTCTCGATTGACGTGAACTGCATTTTTGAAGGCCAGGTAACGCTGGCAGAAGGCGTGCGCATTGGCGCCAACTGCGTGATTGCCAATGCTGTCATTGGCGCGGGTGCGGTGATACACCCCTTTACCCATATCGACGGCGAAAAACAGGGTGTGCGAATCGGCGCAGGTGCTTTGGTTGGCCCCTTTGCCCGCCTGCGCCCTGGTGCGCAGTTGGGTGAGGACGTGCATATTGGCAATTTTGTTGAGGTTAAAAACTCGACCTTGGCCAAAGGCGCAAAAGCCAATCACCTGGCCTATCTGGGCGATGCCGAGGTGGGCGAGCGGGTGAACTATGGCGCCGGTTCGATTACAGCCAATTACGATGGTGCTTTCAAACACAAAACCGTGATTGAAGCCGATGTGCATGTGGGCAGCAACTGCGTGCTGGTGGCGCCGGTGCGGCTGGGTCGTGGCGGTACGGTAGCGGCGGGTTCCATCATCACTAAAAACACCGAGCCCGAATCCCTGAACGTCGCCCGCGGGCGTCAAGCGGCCATTCCGGGTTGGAAACGGCCCCAAAAATGACGGGTGTCGCTGGTGCCAGTGCGCTGGCCAGACTTCGGCAAGATCACGCACAACTCCAGCAAGAACAGGCCGAATTGCAGGTCAGGCTGGCTAGCGCTTTGTCCCGCATCGCGCAACTGCAGTTCGCGGTGGCCCATGACCTGCGCGCCCCGCTGCGGCATGTCAGCGCCTTCGTCAAGGTGATTAGGGAAGACCACGGGGCGCAGCTTGCGCCTGATGTGCTCGCACATTTGACGACGATTGAAGAAGCGGCGCAGAAAATGAACACCATTCTGGACGCGCACCAGCGGGCCTGATTCCATCATCTGGGGAAACCTGACAAGTTCCTTTTTAATGCCCAATATGCAGGGTTTACCTGTTGCTCAATGGTTTGAGCAGAGGGCTTGTTGGCCCCGATGGTCGGCCAATTTTTCAATGTCGTCGATCAGCGAAATAACCTGTTGGGCGGGCGAAAAACCGGCGTATTTGGTGGCAAAGGTGCGGGCTGCCTGCCGGTGGGGGCTGTCACCCAACATTGAAGCGAGCAATTTTTCGTAGTTGCGGGGGTGTGGGGTGTCTTCCGAACTGATGCCGCACCCGGCCTGCGCGACGCTGCGTGCCATCAACAGCTGCTCGGCCTGGGTGGGCAGCATAAAAACGGGCACACCTGCCAACAGGGCCTGTGCCAGTGTTGAAGCACCGGCGTGGCAGATCAACAACTTGCAAGTGGCCAGGGTTGTGCCCAGGTTGACCGGTGCCTTGGCGTAGGTGATCAGCGGGCTGACCACTGGGGCAGGCCGGCCCGAAGCCACCTCGGGCATATAACAAACACACCGGCAACCCAGGCGGGCCAAGGCCGCCAGAACCTGGGCATCGTCAGGGTGGTTGGCGTTCAAATAGGCAAACACCTCGGGGCCATGGCCGTGGGGCCACTCGGGCGCGCTGCCCAGGTTGGGCGAAATATTGGGCCCCCACCAGCGAAGGTTGGCTGAAGCGGGCTCGCGATGATAGTGATCGAGCTCGGGCCAGGCCTGCAGAAACGTATGGCTGCCATGCAGCGCTTCACAGGCCATTTGCAAGGGCGGCGCGCCCATTTCGAGTAGCACCCCGTTGCAGGCATTCAGCACCTGTTCTTCGCTGGTTTTCAGGCGTACTGGCTGGGGTGCCTCCCACTCGCGCAGGCTGGGCAAGGGGCGGTTGAGGGGCGGCAGGTAAAACCCGACGCCGGCCGAGGCGTTGGGGATTTTCAGCGCACGCGCCGCCAGCAAGGCGGTTGGGGCATAGTCGCCCAATACAAAATCGGGCTGAAGCGTTTGAAACAGGCTGTGCCAGCCCCTGAACAGGCCACGCAAGGTGTTGACGTTCAGATACCCACAGCCCTGCAAAATTTCCGCCAAACTGATTTGTGGTGTGGGAATGCCCCGCACCTGGTGCAACCACACAGGGGCCTGAAACAGGGGCACGGCCAGATCAGCCAAGAGCGCCTGGGTCTGCGTCAAATCGCGCAAGCTCAGGGTAACCCGGTGCCCCCGACGCAGCGCTTCCTGAGCCAGCGGTTTAAGCCTTCCTGCGTGGCCCAACCCGCCACCCAACTCCCACGCCAAGTGAATATGTGCCATAGTTTCGGAATTGTGACGCACAACGTTGTTTCCGGATTGCCTGAGCCCATCGACGACGTGGCCAATTGTTCCCCATTGGACTGCCTGCGCGCCTGGGCCCTTCGACGGCCCACAGCAGTGGCGGTCGCCCGGCTGGATTGCAAACGCAGTTACGCAGAATTATTGGATGGCGTTCAGCGCGCGGCGACCTGGTTGCACGGCCAAGGCGTGCAGCAGAACCACACGGTAGGTACGCTGTTTGCGTCGAATCTTGACGAAACCTTGCATCAGATTGAATTGGCCTATGCCGTCGGCTGGCTGGGTGCCACCCTGTTGCCGCTGTACCCCGGTACCGCCTCAGAGCAGGTAGGGCCCGTATTGCGCCGATTTTGCACGGATTGGTTATTGGCGTCTGATTCACTGTTGGCAGGGCCAAGCCACGACATCGAGCCGCAGCCGGTAAACCCCATGCGTTTACAGACTTTAAGGCTGTCGACCTATGTGCTTGAGGTGCAAACAGGTGACCCAATACAAGCGCGAATCCCGTTGGCTTCGGGCGCGATTGAGCCCACGGGTCAGGCCGCGGGTGTTCCCATGTCTGCGCAATTGCCGGCGCAAGGGTTTTTGTATGAGTTTTCATCGGGCACGTCGGGCACGCCCAAAGTCGTTCTGCAAACCAACGCCAATTATTTGCTGGCGGCAAAAGTGTCGGGCCGCGCCCAGGGCTGGCGCAGCGACGATGTCTACATGGGGGCCATGCGCTGGCCCCACAAGCTGGGGTTGCGGGCCGTGTTCCGGGCCCACTGCATGGGGGCCACCCTGCTGGATGAAAATTTTCCCCTGACCCGCAGCCGGCTGGGCCAGATGACGGTTGAAGCCGGCTTGTCAAGCCTGACATCAACACCGGTTCAACTACGGATGTTATTGGCGAGCCCGCCCTGCGCTGCGCCGGCACCTGCGCTGCGGCTCCTAAGCAACTCAGGTGCTGCCATGGCTGCCAGTGAAGTGGCAAGCGTGCGCACCTGCATCACACCGAATTTTTATGCGGTTTATGGCGGCACAGAAACCGGCATCGTGGCGCTCCTGCATCCGGATGATCCAGCGGATGCCCCCATGCGAGTGGTGCCGGGGGTCGAACTGGTTACAGCAGACGCCGCCGGTCGGGCGTTGCCAGCGGGCCAGGCCGGGCGCTTGAAAATCCGGTCTGCTTGGCTTTGCGAGGGATATGCCAACAACGCGTTGGCCAGCGCCGCCAGTTTTCAGGACGGCTGTTATGTCTCAAATGATATGGGTTCAGTTTCAGGCGATCGCTTGAACCTGGGTGCCCGAACCGATGACATGATCAATTTTGGCGGTGGCAAGGTAGACCCCTTGCCGATTGAGGAGGCCCTGCGCCAACACCCGGATGTGGCTGATGCGGCGGTTGTGGCCATGGCCGATGTGTGGGAAGGGCAACTTCCGGTAGCGTTTGTTGTCGCGCGGCGCTCCCTGGATATAGACGCACTGCGCTTGTATGTTGGCAACCGCCTGGATTACGGACAGCGCCCTGAACTGTACGTCGTGGCACGGGCATTGCCCTACAACCCAGACGGAAAGGTTAAACGGGATGAATTGCGCAAAGTCGCTGATCAGTTGCGTAGCCGCGTGAAAATGCCGTCAGACCGGCCTGTGCCGCCATGAGCACCATCCACCATCGGTGTCTGCTGCAATGGGCGCAAAGGCAACCCGATCGTGTGGCAATCATCGCAGCTGGGCGGCGTACAACATATGCCGAACTGGCGCAAGGTGCCCAGAGGGCCGCCACTTGGTGGCACCTGAACGGCGTTCGACAAGGCGACCGCGTGGCCTGCGCTTTCAAGGAGGATGACAGCCAAACCGTGGGCCAAATTGAGTTGATGTATGGCCTGTCATGGCTGGGTGCCGTGCTGCTGCTGGTTCCGCAAGGGGCTGCCAAGGCGACGCAGGGCCCGTTTTTGCGGCTGTTGAACATCAATTGGTTGATGGCATCTTCCGCCGAGCAGTCGGGCGCGATTGGTTTTGCCCCAGCCCAAACCCGTTGGGTTGATGCTTACGAGGCTTGGCGGGATGTCCAGCTTGCAGCAGACGAAAAATCCCGTGAAGCTGATGTGCCCGCTGTGGCGGACGCATCGCTTGCGTTTGCGTTTGAGCTCACCTCGGGCACCACCGGCACGCCCAAGCTGGTTTTGCACACCCATGGCCAGTACCTCGCGGCTTTGCAGGGAGTGCAAAGTGTCCTGGAGTTTGAACCTGCCGACGTGTTGCTGGGGCCGATGCGCTGGCCCGGCAAGGTGGGGTGGCGTAGCGTGTTGCGCAGCCATTGCTGGGGTGCCGCCCATGTGGAAGAAACCATGCCGAGGATTTGGGAAGATTTGCTCCGCCTGCAGGGTGAAACGGGCTTGACGGGCACGAACCCCTCCCCGGGGCAACTCAGGGCCTTGTTGGCGAGTGCGCCGCCCGGTGCCGTCTTGGCAACCCCGCTGCGCGTGATGAGTGCCGCAGGCGCGGCGGTGTTACCCAGCGATGTGGTGCAAGCCCGGGCGCATCTGTGCGGCGGCTTTCAGGTGGTGTATGCCAGCACCGAGACCGGCATCATTGCCCATCTGCCCGCAGATGCGTTGCCGCATGCGGCCTTGCGTATCGTGCCTGGGGTACAGGTGCAGGTAACGGGGGCGGTGGGGCAAACGCTGCCGGTGGGCGAGGTAGGCCGTTTGTATATTCGGTCACCCTGGGGGGCATGCGGTTATTGGCAAAACCCGGCGGAAAACGCCTTGAGTTTTGTTGGCGGCGGGTTCTTGTCAGATGACACCGGCTACTTGACGGCGGATGGTGGTTTGATGCTCGCCGGCCGGGTTGGCGACACCATCAATTTCGGCGGCGTGAAGATAGCGCCACGCAAAGTAGAAGCCATCCTTCAGCAATACCCTGCCCTGGCGGATGCCGCCGTCGTGGCTTGCCCGCATGTCACGGCTGGTGAAATGCCGATTGCATTTCTGGTGTTCAAAGGCCCGCCGGACATGCCGGCATTGCAGCACTTCATGACACAAAACCTGGATCAATACAATTTTCCGGTCGCCATGGTGCCGTGCACGCGACTGGCCCGAACGCCCGACGGAAAAATTGACGCAGTGGCCATGCGCGCGTTGTTTGTCAAGCTGATGGCTTCGACTGCCTAGGCCCCTGGGAGTTCTCAGCCAGCCGGGTCGGGGCTGACGACTGATAAAATGGTCAAATAATATATAATTAATTTCATTTAAAAATAAATAATTCAATTAATAAAGAAATATTTATTATTTAAAATAATAGCTATACATCGACATATTTAAAGAACAATATCACATTTCTTCTGTTGTTGCTCGCCGCAATTCTCTTTTTTTGGATAAATCAAAGTAACGCCCCCGGTGCAAAGTGGCGGTGTTGTCCCACATCACCAAATCTCCGGCTGCCCAACGATGCCGGTAAACAAACGCAGGCTGAGTGGCGTGTTCAATCAAATCCATGATGAGCATGCGGCCTTCAGCCACGGTCATGCCGATGATTTCGCAGGCATGCACGCCCACGTACAGCATGTTGCGACCGGTGCGCGGGTCGGTTTGCACCAGCGGCCAGCGGGAGGGTTCAATGGCCTCGCGCTGCTCCTGGGTGTAGTTGGTGTCGCCCAGCATGAA
>JANOWY010000181.1:0-6876 GCA_031418135.1 Rhodoferax sp.
TCGGAAATTTCTGCGGGATTGAGTTGCATGGAAATGCTCCAGATGGGCCGTGTCCGCTTAAGCGGTCAGGGCGGCTTTCATTTGTACTAAACGGGCTTGCACAGAAGTGTCCAACACCTCGTCACCCACGACTACGCGCACGCCACCAATGAGTTCGGGCACGAGTTTGACGGATACATTCAACTTTCGGCCAAAGCGATTTTCAAGCGTGGCAACCAGATCGGTGAGCGCCGCGCCTTCGATGGCAAATGCGGACTCAACCAAAGCATCTGCCACGCCGTTTTGGGCGTTTTTCAAGAGCGTGAACTGTGCCGCAATTTCAGGCAAGGCTTCCAGACGCCCATTGTCGATCAGGGTTAGCAGGAAGTTTTTGGACGCGTCACCCAACGGCGTTTTGACCACCGAGCTGATCAGTTCGAAAACCTGAGCGGGTGTTGCCTTGGGGTTATCGGCAAACTGGCGAAGTTGCGGCTGAGCCGCTACTTGCGCCATTTCACCCAACTGCGCAGCCACTGCATTCAGATCACCTTTTTTGGCGACCTGAAAGAGTGCCTCGGCATAGGGGCGGGCGATGGTTGCAATTTCTGCCATGATTTTGCCTTGCTTTGCTCGCTGCTTACAGCTCAGCCTTCAGGCGGCCGAGCAGGTCAGCGTGAACGCCGGCGTTGACCTCTTTGCGCAGGATCTGCTCTGCACCCTTGACAGCCAGCGCAGCGACCTGATCGCGCAGGGCCTCGCGGACCTTCACGGTCTGGGCTTCGGCTTCAGACTTGGCCGCGGCGATGATTTTCGCGGCTTCATCCGAGGCGCGGGCCTTGGCTTCTTCAATGATGCCCAAGCCGCGCTTTTCAGCTTCTGCCAGGCGTTTGCCGGATTCGTCACGCGACGCAGCTAACTCTTGCTCGACGCGCTTGTTGGCGCTGGCGAGCTCGGATTTGGCAGAGTCAGCGGCAGCGAGGCCGGCAGCTATTTTTTCGGCACGTTCGTCAAGTGCTTTGGCAATCGGGGGCCACACGAAATGCATCGTGAACCACACCAAGATTGCAAAAACGATTGCCTGGACGAACAGGGTTGCGTTAATGCTCACGACAACACCTTTCCTCTAAGTTGGATACGAGGGCCACAACCATCGGATGAATGTCACCCGGCAGCTGTGGAAGGCCAATTACTTCAGTACGAACGGGTTCGCGAAGGCGAACATCATCGCAATACCAACACCGATCAGGAAAGATGCATCGATCAGGCCGGCCAAAACGAACATTTTGCCCTGCAGCTCGTTCATCAACTCAGGCTGACGCGCAGCTGCTTCAAGGTACTTGCTGCCCATGATGCCGATACCAATACAAGCGCCAACAGCACCCAGACCAATGATCAAACCAGCAGACAAAGCGACCAAACCTAGAACGTGTTCCATTTTTTAACTCCTACAGATGAATGAACGAGAACGATTGAAAAACCAAACCTAAACCAAACTTAAACCAAAACGAGAACGCTGTGACCAACCTAGTGGGCGTCGTGGGCCTGCCCCACATACACCAAGGTCAACATCATGAACACGAACGCTTGTAGCGCCACGATCAAGATGTGGAAAATCGACCAGACCGTGCCAGCAATGACGTGGCCCAGCCCCAGCAACGCGCCGGACGTGGAAAACGCCAGCGAGCTACCCATGAGAGCGATCAGCATGAACAGCAGCTCGCCCGCATACATGTTGCCAAACAACCGCATGCCATGCGAGACGGTTTTGGCGACGAATTCAATCATCTGGAATGCGAAATTGATGGGGCCCAGCTTGGCGCCGAAGGGTGCACTGAACAGTTCGTGCATCCAGTGGCCAAAACCCTTGATCTTGATGTTGTAGAAGATGCAGACCAATAGCACCGAGACGCTCAGACCCAGCGTGGTGGAAAGGTCAGCCGTCGGCACGACACGCATGTAAGCGTGATGTGGATCGCCGCCACTTGCACCAACGACCAGCTCCCAGACCCGCGGCAAGAAATCGACCGGCAAAAAGTCCATCGCGTTCATCAGGAAAATCCAGACAAACACCGTCAATGCCAAAGGCGCTACCAACTTGCGGCTGTTGGCGTTGTGAACAATGCCCTTGGCTTGTGCATCAACAAACTCAACCAAAAATTCGACTGCCGCCTGAAACCGCCCCGGCACGCCAGAGGTGGCCGTTTTCGCAGCGCGCCAGAGGACATAACAACCCAAAATACCCAGCAGGGTGGACCACAGAATGGAGTCGTAGTTGACAACAGAAAAGTCGACCACACCCTTCATCGGGTGGTTCTGCCAGTGTTGCAGGTGGTGGGCGATGTATTCGCCAGCGGTGGGAGCGTTTGCAGCCATGTGTGATTCAGTACGTCAGTTCAGGACAAGTTTGCTCAATCTGCTTTGATTACCGTACGGGGGCGCACCCAAAGCGCGACCCAATACACCTTCATCGTCAACACCAGCCCGACCAACAGGCCAGGCCAACTCAAATTCGGAACCAGCTTGGCAGCGGCAAACAACATGGCCACCGTCAACCCGATCTTCACCACTTCCCACAAGAAGAAGCCGAACACCGCCGTGCTGGCATTCGCACGCGTTAGCCGACTGCCCAAGCCCCGTGCAAACACGGCACCCGGCACCACCACAGCCAATGCGCCATACAGCACAGACACCGCAACCTGGGCCTTACCGACGATCAGCCAAGCCAGCAGACTGACTGCCAGACCCAGCACCGCTTGCCACCCCAGCACTTGCCAGGGCGATACCGTCGGATGCCTTTCACGCAATTGCCGCGCCTGTTCGCGCGTCAAAGGGATGAAGACTTCTGGGCTGTCTGCCTGATTTTCTTCTTGGTTTCCTGCTTGACCGGGTGCCAGGGGCAGCACAGAGTGAGTCTTCATGATGCGCCTGAATGCCTGATTTCAGCAAAGCCTTTGATTATACGTAGAAACCCGCGCCCTTTTGAAGCCCGGTTTTGAATTTTTTCGCTAGCAAGCATTAATCGTTTGCCGGATAGTGCTGATCAACGCAAGTCGCACCGAGCGCTTCACCTTGCCGCTCCGGGGCAAATGAAGTCTAGGCACAATGCAAGCGGTTCTCCATTCCCTCCGAGGTCAAACCATGCTTCAAGCTGCACAACTGCTTCACCTGATCGCTGCCATTGTCTGGATGGGTGGCATGACCTGCCTGCTCTTCGCTCTGCGCCCAGCCGGCTTGGCGCTGCTGGAGGGCCCGCTGCGCGCACGGCTGATGGTCGGCGTGTGGCAGCGGTTTTTCAATATCGTGGCGGCGTGTGTTGTTGTGTTGTTTTTCAGTGGAATGCATTTGTACACCAGTGGCTTTCGGGCGGTAAGGGTTGCGACGGGCAGCGGCAGTGTGGCGTTGGGCTGGAACCTGATGCTGATCCTGGGAATGGCCATGTTCCTCATTTTTGGCCACATTTACTTCGGCGGGTTCAAGAAGTACAAAAACGCGGTTGCAAATGCCGATTTCACCTTGGCGGCCAAAGCGGCTGGCCAAATTCACACCTTGGTGTTGACAAACTTTATCCTCGGGTGGGTGGCGATTATTGGCGTGCGCCTGATTCGCTGAGGCCGCCTGAAGGGTTAGTCCGCGCCAGACAGGTTGACAAACGTTGTCAGGCTCCATGGGCGCAGAGGGTCATTTCTTCAATGAATTCAACGTTTGCGGGACGATTCACTATGGCTTTTAGGCGGGTTGGGCAGCCGCGAGGCTTGGAACATATCCATCGGGCAAGGGCAGCCAAGCTGGTGCTTCAAGCACTCGGCTGGACCCTGGCCGCAGGCTTGTTCACCACGGGTTGCGCCCAAACGCCGACGGCGGTTCATGGCAAGGCCCATCACACCCCGGCAGGGTTCAAGAACAATTACATCGAGGCGGTGGATCGGCCCTTCACCGATCTGCTGCGCTGGCAATGGGCCGCTTTCAGAGACGGCCTGCCACCGGCTCCCCGCACCCCCACCCCCACGCAAACGGCTGATACTGCGTTTTTGAAATCCAATGCGGGCGGCGGCTTATCCATGCAGCCCGCAGTGACCTGGATCGGCCATGCCAGCACACTGGTGCAGGCTGGCGGTCTGAATGTGCTGACCGACCCGATGTTCAGTGAGCGCGCCTTCCCTGTGCAAATCGCCGGGCCCAAAAGGCAACAGCCGCCCGGTGTGGCGCTGGCGGATTTGCCGCCGATCGATGTGGTGGTGATTTCACACAATCACTATGACCACCTGGATCGCCAATCGGTTTTTGACCTCGATCAACGCAGTAAAACTGCGCCACCAAGCCGGCAAACCGTGTTTTTGGTACCGCTGGGGCTGAAAACCTGGTTTCAAGATTTGGGCATCAGCAACGTGGTGGAGCTCGATTGGTGGGACAAACACACGGTGCGCGGGGTCGATTTTTATTTGACCCCGGTTCAGCACTGGTCCGCCCGCAGTTTTAATGATCGCAGCCGCACCTTGTGGGGCGGATGGGCTATTTTTTCAAATAGCTTTAATTGGTATTTCAGTGGCGATGCGGGCTACTCAAAGGACTTTGCCGACACGAAGACGTTTTTTGAGAGCAAATACCCCAAAAATCCGCATGGCAAGCTGTTTGATTTGGCGTTGCTGGCGGTAGGCGCCTATGAGCCCCGTTGGTTCATGGCGGCTCAACACATCAACCCCGCTGAGGCGGTTCAAGCGCACTTTGACCTGGGCGCAGAACGCGCCATTGGCATCCATTGGGGAACCTTCAATTTGACTGATGAGGCGCTGGATGTACCGCCTTTGGAATTGGCCCGTGCCCGTACTGCGGCCGGTTTGAGCCCAGCAAGTTTTGAGGTCCTGAAGATTGGTGAAACCCGGACTTTTGCGGCGCCATCTGCAAGATAGATGGGTTTAATAGTTTTCGAAAAAGCAGAGCGGACTCAGTGGGAAAAAGCCCCGGGGACACGCCTGCTTACCGCCCATTGCGTTTGAAAATTGGGGATAATTTATTTGCATAAATATCACTTTTGGTTATTTTTACTAAATTAATGTTTATTTATAGTGAGTTTTCATATGAATATTGAAGCTAATAATTCAATTCATACATTAACATTAACCAAAAAATATTTGCACATTCATTTGTACTATTTATATCGTCATTCCCTGGTCCATATTCAGCGCCAGTAGCCCCCTGCGATAATCAAACGATGACTGAACTTCCCCCTTTGCCGTGTTACTTGAACGGCGAATTCACCACCCTGCCCCACGCGAAAATCAGTGTGATGGATCGGGGCTTCATCTTTGGTGATGGGGTGTATGAAGTGGTTCCGGTTTACAAGGGAGTGCCGTTTCGCTTTGAACACCACATGGCTCGCTTGAGCCGAAGTTTGGCTGAGCTGCGTATTCCAGAACCGTTAACGACTACGCAATGGCGTGGCGTGGTGGCCACGCTGATTGAAGCGTTTGCGGTTACTGGGTCTGCCAATGCAGGCAATCACCTCATTTATATCCAGGTGACGCGGGGCGTGGCCCTGCGCGACCACGTGATGCCAGAGCACATCACGCCGACCGTGTTCGCCATGGTCAACACGATGAATTCGCCCAGCGCCGACGTGCGCGCACAAGGCGTGGCCTGCGTCACCGCCGACGACTTCCGCTGGAAAAAGGCCCATATCAAAACCACCAGTTTGCTCGGCGCCGTATTTGCTCGGCAAATCAGCTTTGATGCGGGCGCGGTTGAAACCGTGATGTTCCGGGACGGGTTTTTGTCTGAAGCTGCTGCCAGCAATGTATGGGTGGTTAAAAACGGCTGTTTAATGGGTCCACCGAAAGACAATTTAGTGCTTGAAGGCATCCGTTACGGGCTTTTTGCTGAACTTTGCCAACAAAGCAAGATTCCATTTGAAATTCGGCCGATACAGCAAGAAGAAGTATGGGCAGCCGACGAGTTGCTGCTGAGCAGCGCCACCAAAGAGGTAGTCGCCATCACCACACTGGATGGCAAACCGGTTGGTGCGGCCAGCCACCAGGGCATGCCAGGGCCAGTGGTTCTGCGCTTGTACGCCGCTTACCAAGCCGCCAAACAGGGGGCTTTGGCCGATTTCGCCTGAAGGCACGGTGCACCGCCTTAAAGCCCTGCGCATACCTCTTTGTCCGCCCTATGTCTGCCGAATCCACCCCCCGCGCCTCGCAAGAATCACTGATTTCCTATCCGTCGCCGTTTCCCATCAAGGTAATGGGTATCCACACGGACGACCTGGTACATGCGATCACCCTCATCGCCCGCCAGTTTGACCCGGCTTTTGATGCCACCACCGTCGAACTGCGCCCCAGCAAAGGCGGCAAATACCTGGGTGTCACCATCACCGTCACCGCCACTTCGCGCGAACAACTCGATGAGTTGTACCGCACGCTGAGCACGCACCCGATGGTGAAGGTAGTGCTGTAACTTCACCGTTGACCAACATTCAAACCTGCTCGGCGTTACACGCTTGTCATGAATATAGTCAACCTCGGTTTGGTGCCCTACGAGCCCACTTACGAAGCCATGCAGGAGTATTCAAGAAAAAGAGGGCAATTGTTAAAACAGGGATTGCACGATCAGCTATGGATATGTGAGCATTTTCCAGTCTATACCCAAGGCTTGGCGGGCAAAATTGAGCACATTTTGAACCCGGGCGAGATACCCGTTATCCAAACCAACCGGGGCGGGCAGGTCACCTACCACGGGCCGGGGCAGGTAGTGGCTTACCCGCTGCTGGATTTAAAAACCGCTGGTTATTTTGTCAAGGAATATGTGTTCAAGTTGGAAGAAGCGGTGATCCGCACCTTGGGACACTTTGGAGTTACAGGCCACCGGGTGCGGGGCGCGCCGGGCATCTACGTGCGGCTGGAT
>JANOWY010000182.1:0-1851 GCA_031418135.1 Rhodoferax sp.
ACCATCAAACCATTGGGTGTATCAGCCGCGAAACCAATGTGGTAATACTGCTTGTAAACCAGCGCATCACCATCCAGGCTGGCGTTGAATTCGGGGAACTTCTTCAGCGCAGAAACCACCGCTTTGATCACGAAGGCCAACATGGTGACTTTGATGCCCGATTTTTCGTTCTCTTTGTTGGTCGCGACGCGGAAGGCCTCCAGATCGGTGATGTCGGCTTCGTCGTTGTTGGTGACGTGCGGAATCATCACCCAGTTGCGGTGCACGTTGGCACCGCTGATCTTCTTGATGCGCGACAAGTCTTTGCGCTCAATCGCGCCAAACTTGGCAAAGTCAACCTTGGGCCAAGGCAACAAGCCCAACCCGGCTCCGTCGTTCGCACCTGCTCCCGCTGCAGCTTTGGGCTGCGCCGCCTGGGCCGCCAAAGTTTGCACCGCACCCGCCATCACGCTGCGGGTAAAGCCCTGTACGTCGGCTTCGGTAATACGGCCTTTCTGGCCACTGCCTTTGACTTCTGCCAAAGGCACACCCAGCTCGCGGGCGAATTTGCGCACCGAAGGTGATGCATGGGGCAAACCGATAGGGGCCGTGGTCGGGTTATGGGCGGCAACAACAGCCGGGGCGACTGCCACTGCCGTTGGGCTCGAAACCGCCACAGGCGGCGCGGCAACGGCGGAAGCCGAAGAAGCTGCGGGAGCAGCCGCTGGCGCAGAAGCCGAGGTCGATTTAGCAGCCACCGCCGTCACAACGCCTTGCAGCAACGCAATCACATCACCCACATTGACTTTGTCACCCAATTTGACTTTGAGCTCCGTGAGCACACCTGCGTGACTGGACGGAATTTCCATCGCGGCCTTGTCGGATTCAACCGTCATCAGCGATTGTTCGGCTTTGATGGTGTCACCCACTTTGACCAGAAGCTCAATCACCGAAACATCTTTGAAATCGCCGATGTCGGGCACCCGCACCTCGACGGGTCCGCTGGCTTGCGCAGCAGGCGCAGCTAGGGGCGCGGCAGGCGGCGCAGCGGGAGGCGCTGCGGCTGGTGCAGAGGCAGCAGCTGGCACAGCACCCGCCACTTCGAGCAACAACACCAGTGAACCCTTGGCCACTTTGTCGCCTATCTTGACCTTCATTTCTTTGACAGTACCCGCCTGGCTGGAGGGGATTTCCATCGAGGCTTTGTCTGATTCCACCGTGATGAGTGATTGGTCGACCGTGACCACGTCGCCCGGTTTCACCATCAGCTCTATCACCGTCACTTCATCAAAATCCCCAATATCAGGGACGTGTATTTCCAGCAATGCCATGTTTGTCTCCGTTATGTCCAAGCGCGTTCAAGCGTACAGCGGGTTGATTTTGTCCACGGCAATGCCGTACTTCTGAATCGCCTCTTGTACTTTGGCAACCGGCACGGTGCCTTCTTCGCTCAGCGCAGGAACTGCTCGAAAAAGACTGGGGCATTGCTGCCAACGTCTGGAGCTGCCCCAGCTTCAACGAGCTGACCCGTGACGGCCAGGATTGCGAGCGGTACAACCTGCTGCACCCCACCGCAACGGCGCGCGTGCCGTTTGTGGCGCAGCAGCTTGAAAAACATACCGGGCCGGTGGTGGCCTCTACTGATTACATGAAGAACTATGCCGAGCAGATTCGCCCCTTCATTCCCAAAGGGCGCACCTATAAAGTGCTGGGAACCGACGGTTTTGGCCGCAGCGATTTCCGCTCCAAACTGCGGGCCCACTTCGAGGTGAACTGCCACTTCATCGTGCTGGCCGCCCTGAAGGCGCTGAGCGAAGAAGGCACCGTGCCGGTTGCCAAAGTACAAGAGGCGATTCAGAAGTACGGCATTGC
>JANOWY010000183.1:0-8303 GCA_031418135.1 Rhodoferax sp.
GCCTGTTCACACACCTTTTTGGCGCCGAGTGACGAGGCAATGCTGGTGATGGCCTCCAGCTCCACACGCTGGCTGGCCTGCACCGAAGCGGCGAAAGACGCAGCGCCTTCGGTTTCCACCGCAATAACCGGTACGTCCGCCCAGCCATTGCGGTGCAGGCCCTCCACCACGCCGCACAACAAGCCGCCACCGCCCACTGACAACAGCACTGTGTCGGGTTTCAGGCCACTTTGAGCCACTTCATCGATCATGCTGGCATGGCCGCGCCACAACAAGGGGTCGTCAAAGGGGTGCAAAAACGCATCGGTGGGAGTGACCATGGAGAGTGCCAGTGCATTCGCCTCCTGCCAAGATGCGCCATGCACCATGACCTGCGCACCCTCCAGCTGGATCAGCGCTTTGGCCCGCTCGGTGGTGGTTTCAGGCACCACCACCACCACCGGAACCGACAGATGGCGCCCCGCATACGCCACCGCAATGCCGGCATTGCCGCCTGAAGATGAAATGAATCGGGTGGCACCCCGGCGCCGGTATTCCTGGCAGGCCAGGCCAATGCCGCGAATCTTGAATGAGCCCGGCGGCTGCACCGCTTCGAGCTTGAGCCAAACGCTTTTGCCCGAAAGCATTGAAAGCGTCCTGGACTCAATCAAGGGTGTTTCGATGTGGAGGACATTGTTCAGGGGTGTCATGGTCGTGCATCCAATAAATCCATCACTTTGCGCCAAGGGTTAAAGCCACTGACCAGGGCGCTGGCCAGCAGCACCAATGAGCCACCCAGGTAGGTGCCGGAACTCAGTGGTTCGCCCAGAAAAATATGCCCCCAGGCCACGCCAAACAAGGGCACCAGAAACATCGGGGTCATGGCCGCCACCGGTGTAACGTGCGCCATGATGCGCAAATGGGCCCAATAGGCCAGGCCCGAGGGCACCACACCCAGCCAGATCGCAATCGCCCAGGTGGCGGGTGTGAATTGCGCTTGAGAAACGCTGGGCGCCGCCAGCGGCAGGATCAGCAAAAAGGCGATGCTGTGCACGCCAGCGGCAATCTCCAACGGCTGCATCCGCGTCAGGGCGCGTTTCATGAATGAGGTCGAGGTGCCAAAACAGGCAGCCGCCGTGATGCACCCCAGCGCTGCCAATACGACGGGCACGGTTGGCTCCACCGGCCCCAATTTGACGATCAGACCGACCCCCACAACACCACACAGGCATCCCATCAGCTTGCGTGGCGTGAGCGTGTCTTCCTTCATCCAGGCGGCCGTGAAGGTGCCAAACAGGATGGCCGTGCTGTTGAGCAAAGCGCTATAGCCCGCGGGCAAGTGCAAGGCCGACCAGCTGAATAACAGGAAAGGCAAAGCCACTGACAGCAGCGCCAGCACCGCCACTTCGCGCCAATGCCGTGTGGGCCAGCTGTGCTTCATCGCGCGCATGATGATGAACAGGGTGACGGACGCCAGGCCGAGCCGAAGTGAGGTCAACACATTGGGGCCCAGCAGCGGGGCGGCGATGCGCAGAAACATGAAAGACGCGCCCCAGATGGCGGACAGCCCGATTAGCTGCAGAAAATAGGAGATTTTCAAAGTGATTTGGAAACGGACAGTGGCAAGTCTAGGCAGCCACAAGGCGATACGCCGGGCGTTCGCCAAAGACCTTGCCATGCGCCGCGAAATGTGCTTTGGGCACGGCATCCCGGACGGCTTCGAAGAAGGGGCCGGTGACCAGCACTTCGCCGCCCTTGGCCATTTCCTCCCCCAGTTTTGACGCAGCGTTCAATTCAGCGCCCCAGGCATCGTCGTCCCCAATGCACAATATGCGGCCAAACCCCAGGCCAATGCAGACCTCAATGCGCTCTTCCGGGCTGCGCCCAGGGTTAACGCTTTGCGTAGCTTGATTCATGGCTTGGGCACAGGCCATGGCATGGGTGGGCGTATCGAACAAGGCCAGCAGTGAGTCACCCTCGCGTTTCACGCAGCGTCCGCCATATTGGGCAATCAGCGGCAAAAACAGCGTTTCTGCCTCCTGGATCAATTGCAGGAAATGCAGAATGCCAAATGCCTCCACCGTGCGCGAGAAACCCACCAGATCGGTGAACATCACCGCCTGGGTGCGGCCAAAACGGGTGTCGATGGCGGCATCAATGGCGGCGCGGTTGGTGGGCTCAGCACGGCGCTGGCTTAATAAGCGAGCCAAATCAGCCGCAGCGTTTGCGCTTTCCGGGCTGACGTGGGTAGGATGGGGTTCAGCCGTTTGCATCCCGAAATTCTAGGGCTGAAGCGTCCCGGTTTTATAGAAGAAGTGTCGTTTGGTCAAGCATTCGCTACAGCCCGTTCGCTTCCTGGTGCCGTGAGGGAACGAAGCGAGCGCTGGTCAAGCAATTTTCGGCGGACAACTTCTGCGATGAGAATGCCCAGCGGCGCAGACAACCAAATGCACAACAACAAATTCGCAGCTTCAAAATCCCGCAATATCGGCCCCATCACAAAAAGCATGACCCTGAATAGCCAGAATGCGCCCCACATGGAACCGGCAAAACGGATCATCCATATGCGGTGCGCAGCCCGGTCGCCGTTACGGATTGCCAGTACACCCATGACCGCACAGCCGTAAACACACAGGGACATTGACCAGAATCCGTACATCGACAGGTTGCCACCGTATTCAGTGACCGAACCGTGGGAACCTGCCAGCCAAAGGGCGCAGAGGGTGCCCAGCGTCAAGCAAAAAAACGAAACCCGCCCCAGAAGTCTGTGCCAGACGGCATTGCTGTCTGAGCCGGGACGCCAAAGCTGGATGTGCATCAAGACAAACACGATCGAATTGAAGGTCAAATGCGCATAGAGCAAGTTGGTGCGAAATTCGGTTCCGTTCAAGAATCGGGCATGGAAAGCGGTCCCCCACGACGGATGAATCAGATAGGTGTTTCCCCAAACGCTGCAGGCGTTGTCTGGACACGCGGCAAGCGCCGCAGCGCCTTGACCGGCGCTCAGACCAAGATTGTCCAGCACATCGTAAATCCCAATGAAAAACGCAATGGCAGCAGGCGCACCTTCAATCAGGTAACGAACGTTCATTAACAGCAAAAATACGATGCCAAACACCACGAACTGGCCGAAGTTGCGGCGCCTAAAGCCCACCACCAGTAGCGCTGACCAGATCACCAAAGCGGTGAAAAAAACAATGAGCCCAATTGGCATATTCATGGATAGACTCCGATCCGGCTGGTTGAAAATGATCTGTGGACGAACTCTGGAAAAAACCAATCTACTGCAATGTCTGCAAATCGTCAAATGTATACCTTGGGCATCCAGGTTTTTGCTCCAGCGATCCGGCCTGGTACAACCGGATGTCGATCAAATCATCCAGAATCCCCTGTAAGGAAGGCACTGGCCATGGACTCCATCATGAAATCAGATTTCAAGGGCAATAAACAATTCCTGCCTGCAAAACCTTGTGTGGTTTGTAACCGAAATATGGTTTGGCGAAAAGCCTGGGCCAAAAATTGGGAGTCGGTGCTGTACTGCAGCGAAGCTTGTCGCGGCAAAAAAAATGACAAAAAATCCAATGGCTGAAAACGTGGTCCACGCACCGTCTGTGCCTGCCAACGTGCGCAATTTGGTCATCGTGCTGGGCGACCAGCTTGACGAAGAGTCTTCGGCACTGGAAGGGTTTGATGCCACGCAAGACCTGATCTGGATGGCGGAGGTGGCGCAAGAGTCCACCCACGTTTGGGCTGCCAAACAGCGCATTGCAGTTTTCTTGAGTGCCATGCGGCACTTTGCGGAACACTTGCAGGCGCAGGGCCTGCCGGTGGCTTACACCCGGCTGGACGATGCCGGCAACCGGGGCTCCCTTGATCTGGAGCTGATCAGCGCGATCAATCGATGGCATCCGACTACTTTGGTAATGACTGCCCCCGGCGATTGGCGGGTGTTGCAAATCATTCGGGCTACAGCGGGTGGCAAAAATTTGCAGATTGACCTGCGTGACGACAAACACTTCTTCAGCACCGTTCGCCAGTTTGCGGCCTATGCCAATGGCCGTAAACAGTTGCGGCTGGAATACTGGTACCGTGAGCTGCGGCAACAACACGGCATTCTGATGAATGGCAAATTGCCGGAGGGCGGGCAATGGAATTTTGATGCTGACAATCGTGCAGCCTTTGGCAAGTCCGGCCCGCAGAATCTGCCCGCGCCGGTGCGTTTTAAACCGGATGAAACCACCCAGGACGTCATCGCGCTGGTGAACCGGCAGTTCGCCAGCCACCCGGGCAAGCTGGCGGATTTTGGTTGGCCAGTAACGCGCCCACAGGCGCTGCTGGCCTTGCATGCATTCGTCGGGCGGCGCCTAGCCTTGTTTGGTTTGTATGAAGACGCGATGTGGTCGGGCGAAGCCTGGCTTTACCACTCTCACCTCAGTTGCGCGCTGAATCTGAAGCTGCTGAACCCGCGCGAAGTGGTGCAGGCTGCGCAAGACGCTTATCACTCGGGCCATGCGCCGCTGGCCGCTGTTGAGGGGTTTATCCGGCAGATTCTCGGTTGGCGCGAGTACGTGCGAGGCATCTATTGGACACAAATGCCTGGCTACCGACAGCGCAATGCCCTCAATGCCCAGGAAGAACTACCCCGTTTTTATTGGACAGGCGAGACTGAGATGGCTTGCCTGAAAGACGCCATCACCCAAACCCTGGAATTCGGCTACGCCCACCACATCCAGCGCTTGATGGTGACTGGTCTGTATGCGCTCTTGCTCGGGGTGAAGCCGCAATCCGTGCATGCTTGGTACCTGAGTGTTTATGTTGATGCCGTGGAGTGGGTCGAGTTGCCCAACACGTTGGGCATGAGCCAGTTTGCCGATGGCGGGCTGATGGGTAGCAAGCCCTATGTGGCCACCGGCAAATATATTCAGCGGATGAGTAACCATTGCAAAGGTTGCCAATATGACCCGGCGCAATCAACCGGGGAGAAGGCGTGCCCTTACACCACGCTTTACTGGGATTTTTTAATGCGCCACCAGGAGTTTCTGCAACGGAACCCGCGGATGTCCATACAACTGAAAAATCTTGATCGCCTTGAGCCTGAGGTGCGCCAGGCTATTACCGTTCAGGCAGCGGTACATCGCCAAGCGCAGCGCTGACCACCGACGGCTGAGGCTGCAAAATGCCCAGCCAAGATCTCCAAAACTGACTGAAATGGCCCTACCATGCGATTTTTGCGCCCTGATGGTCAACAAAATGGGCCCCTGCCTGGGCTGACAGCGCTCCAAGCACCGCAAGCATTCCTGCCACGGATTCCGCAGGGTCGAGCAGCGTAGCGTGGGTCCCGGTAAAGGGGTTGGAAAGAGCCGACCGAACCGTACCAGGCTGCAACGCGACGATCCTCAGTTGCGGATTTTTTCTTTGAAGTTCGATAGCGGCCGTCTGCAACAACATGTTGAGTGCGGCCTTGGACGCCCGGTAGCCGTACCATCCGCCCGTGCGGTTGTCCGTGATACTGCCGACGCGGGCTGAAAGCTTGGCGTAAATGGAGGGCCCCGACGCCAGCAAAGGGCTGAAATGCCGCAGCAAGAGGGCCGGGCCGATCGCATTGACGCCAAACGCCCGTGCCAGGTTTTCCGGACTCACTTTGTCCAACGCCTTTTCGGGTCCAATGCCCTCGATGGTCAGCGCGCCTGTGGCATCCACAATGATATGAAACGGGCCCCTATGTCGGCAGGATTGGGCGTGGGGGCCAATGCTGGCTGGTTGCAGCAGGTCAAAGCCGCGCCCCTGGGAGCGCGAAATGCGCTTGACCAGGGCGCAATGCGGGTCGGCCTCAAATGCGCTTGCAAAAGCGTTGCCAATAGCGCCCCCTGACCCTATTACCAAGGCCTTGTAACCGCTCGCAAACGGCGCCGTCATGGAGCGATTGGGTCGTGCGAACCTAAGCCTTTTTTGCCCAGGCGCTACACCAACCTTTACCTGCTACCTGTTTCCCCGCAAAAAGTGGGCAGCCACCGGTTGCAGCCCCTGCCGCCGCCTGAAACAAAGCGCAATTGCTGCAGACCTGACCGGCTGCATATTTAGCCTGTTTACTTTTGTCGACTTTTGTGGCATCTATTTTGTAGCCCAGTGCTGTGGCCTGCGCATCCGTTTCCGCCAACATGGCTTGGGCCGCACTTGGCAAACTTGCGCAAAGACTTGCGCAGGCGGCTACGGCCTGAATCAGGAAAACGCGGCGGGTGTCGGGCGAGACAGTGGTATCAATGATCATGAGGATCTCCTGGGTTGTGCTGGCTGATGCCAACGAAAGGGTTTACGGTTTGCCACTTGAAAGCTGCCGTTTTCGAAACCTGAAAACGGCCTGAATGAACGGCCGGACGGGCAAGAACAAGCGGTATGCAAGCTCCATTATCGGCAAGGCACCCGGCAGTTTCACCAGTTGGCCGATAACGCGCCAACCCGGCAACTGCAACCAAATGTGTGCAAAAGCACGCGCACCACTCACCAACTCACCGGTCGGTGTGACGGCGTGCAGCCGCTTCATCAATAAATCAGTTGTGGTGCCTTCAGGTGCACAATAACCCACTGCCGAAACGTCAATCCATTCGATAGGATTTTGGGCGGGCAGCCGACGGTACCAGGCAATCTCCCGCTGGCACATTGGACATGAGCCATCGTAGTACACAACGCTGCCCGCGCCCGTGGGGGCTGACGAGCCGTCAGCAGTAAGTGGTGTCGGCTGGTTCATTGGCGGGGCCCGCATGGCGGTTGATGATCCGGCTTGCACGCATTGCTTCATCGTAAATGATGGGGCCTTTGTAGCCGAATTTAAGAGCACCTGGGGACACCTGCTCCAACTGGTGTCGCTCGATAACCAAATTGGCCAAGGCCAGCCGGTTGTCCCGGATATCCCGTTTCAAATTCCCCAGCACAACGGCCAGTTGCGATTCGTCTTCGAGGTGGTATGTCCAGCGCCACGCTTCGCCGGGCGGTATTTTTCTGGCTTTGCCAGACTGGTTCCACAACATGTAGCTGACTTTCAAAGTTTGGAACTCCTTTGGGTAAATCGCCGCACATTCGCGCGAAACAGGACAAGCGTTGCAGGTTCGATCCGGCGATTTGGCGTTGCCAACGACAGGCTGTTTTTGAACATGAGTTTGCGTATTAATTTATTTTTCACCGTCGCATTTTGTCATTAAATTAAAAAAAACTTGCTCAGAATTACAAATATAGTAAATAATCTACTCAATAGTTACTCATTGAATAACCGATGGCAAACTCATTTTCAAATGCTTTCGCTGGATACCGGATTGGGGCGGTATCGGCCTTGAGTTCGGTTCCAGCGCCTACTCTGCGGGTCTGGGAGGCACGTTATGCGACGTTTAACCCGGTCAAGTCAGACGGGGGGCACCGGCTCTACTCGGAAGGAGATGTGCTTAAAGCCACCCTGCTGCGGCGGCTCACCGATCAGGGGCATGCCATCAGCAGCGTCGCCAAGCTTGACATGCCAGAGCTCAACGGCTTGTTGCAGCAGCAAAATACAGCGCAACGCTTCAGTGCTTCTCGAGGTCAAGAGGCACAGACAGTGCAGGCAGCAGTCGTTGGGTTGGCGCTCGCTGGAAGGCTGGCAGGTGAAAAATTCAGGGCGGCCTTTTCAAGCCATGCACTTTGTGTGACCGATATCTTTCCAGCTGTGGAAACCGCGTTGGAATCAGTTCTGCAAACCCCCGCCCAGTTTCTATTGGTACGCGTCAATTCGTTGCACGCTATGGTTCAGGTGAACCTGCACCGTTTGGTCGAGCGCCATCACATTGCCCAGGTCATTGTTCTTTACAACTTTGGGCAAGAAAAGGTCATTGAAGCCATGCGGCGCTCTGGCATGGTGGTTCGGCGGGAGCCGGTGTCAGACTATGAGCTTGCTGAACTGATTAGGTCTGCGCTTTTTGTGAACCCGGCGAAATCGATGGGTACGATTGGGCCTGGAGCCGCCATACCACCCCGCAAGTACGATGACGAAACATTGGCGCGCGTGGCGGGTATATCGACCAATGTGCTGTGCGAATGTCCCCGCCATGTGGCTGAAATCATCGGTCAATTGGTCAGCTTTGAGCAATACAGCCAGGAATGCCTGAACAAGAGCGTTGAAGACGCGCACTTACATGCTTACCTGCGCTCGGTATCTGGCTCCGCCCGTGCTTTGTTTGAACATGCTTTGGAGATGGTTGCCGAGCATGAAGGCATACGGCTGCAGCCGTCCTAAAAAAGCCAACCGGCTACCTACAAAATCCGGTTGAACCACAAAACCGAGAGTGCGGCTGCGCTGATGG
>JANOWY010000184.1:0-2423 GCA_031418135.1 Rhodoferax sp.
TTGTCGTTGATGCAGTTCCCGGCTGAGCAGGCCAAATTGCGGGCCGACCCCGGTTTGGCGGCAGCGGCAGTGGAGGAGCTGTTGCGCTTTGAAGGCCCTTCCGGTGCGCAGGTGCGGGTGGTGGCGGTGCCCCAAACCCTGTACGGTCAATCACTGAAAACAGGCGACCGGGTTTTTATGATGCTCAATGCCGCCAACCGCGACCCGCGCGCTTATGACAACCCCAACGTGCTGGATTTGAACCGCGATGGCGTGATGCACATGACCTTCGGTTTTGGCCAACATATCTGCCTGGGTTTTCCGTTGGCCCGGCTGGAAGGGCAAATTGCCATCCCGGCGGTGTTGCGCCGCTGGCAATCCATCGAGCAAGCCAACGACCAGGTCACCTGGCTCAACTCGCTGGTGTTTCGCGGGATGACCGCGTTGCCGGTCAGGGTGCGGTAAAGGGCATTTCTATAAATTCACTTTTCGGGCGAATTGCGGCGTTGCGCGATGCTCGCAATCCTCATGCACCAAAGTGCATTCCGGTTGCTGTGCTCCGGGCGCCTAGCACTTCATCCCGAAATTTTGAATTTCTAGAAGCGCCCTAAAGCCAGGGTTATCGCGCCCCGCGGCAATCAACTGGCGTAGCCGGGGTTTTCGCGGTCGAGCTTGCGCAAGAGCGCGGGCCAGGCCAGTTGCGCGGCGCTTTGGCCGGCGGTGGCCATCTTCAACGCGTTTTTGTTGGCTTCCATCGGGGCTGAGCCGATCAGGTTGACCTCGCCGCCGGCTTGTGCATCCACCTGGATGCGGCAGGCGCATTCCAGAAAATACATGCTCAAAAACGCATCAGCCACGGTTTTGCCGACTGTCAGCAAACCAGGGTTGCGCAAAATCAGGTAGTTGGCGTTGCCCAAGCTCGCCTGCAGGCGCGGCTTCTCTTCGGCGTACAGGGCAATGCCTTCGTAGTCGTGGTAGGCGATGGAGTTGAGGATGACAGTGGATTGCTGGCTGATGGGCAACAGGCCGCCCTTTTGCGCGCTGACCCCCACGCCCGCGCGTGAATGGGTGTGCAGCACACAACCCGCGTCGTCACGCACTTCGTGGATGCAACTGTGAATCGTGAAACCCGCCGGGTTGACGGGGAAGGCCGAATCATTGAGCTTGTTGGCGTGTTGGTCGATTTTGATCAGGCTGCTGGCGGTGATTTCGTCAAACATCAGGCCGTAGGGGTTGATCAGAAAATTGTGCTCCGGGCCGGGGATACGCGCCGAAATGTGGGTGAAGATCAGGTCGCTCCAGCCATAGGCGGCCACCAGCCGGTAGGCAGCGGCGAGGTCAACCCGGATTTGCCATTCTTCGGCGCTGACAACTTCTTTGAGGGATGGGATTTTCATGGGGGGCTCCGTAGGCAGTGGTTGATGGGTTGGTTGAGGAAAGGCGGTGGGCAAAAACCTGCGCATGCGCCGGACGACGACACAACCTGCATCCTATGCCCAATACGCCAGCCGTGCTGTCGGCGGCACGACAGATCAGGGTTTTTGCTAGGCCCTGTACACATGGCAGGGCCAAATCTGTTAAAATGTACAAAACCCCGTAAATTGTACAAAATGCTTCGCTGCCATGCATACATTAGCCCTGAGTGAGTTCCGCGCCAACGCGTCTGCCATGATCGACTTGGTGGAGAAGGGCGAAACCGTGCGCATTTTGCGGCATGGGAAATTGGTGGCTGAGGTGCGGCCGCCGATGCTGGAGGCAGGGCCTGTGCCGAGCTGGAAGTTGCCGGTCAAGCCATTGCAATACCTCCGCAAGCCTGAAAAAACGGGTGCCCAGCTCATCATCGACGAGCGCGAAAGCGGCTTGTGATGCATGTTCTTTTTGATGCATCTGCTGCGTTCAAACGTTACAGCGGCGAAGCCGGATTCGAGCGGGTCATGCAGTTGCAGCAGCAAAGCCGGCGGGTGACGGTTGCCGCGCATTGCAAAACGGAAGTGGCTTCGGCATTGACGCGCCAATGGCGTGAGGGCCTCTTTACTGACGATGAATACAGCCGTGTTTTGACCGCGATCGGCTTTGATTTTGACGAGCAGAACGTGGTGCCCATCTCCGCCGAGATTGAACGCAATGCCATCGTGGCGATGCGGCTATCGCCCTTGCGTGCCATGGATGCTTTGCACGTCGCCACCGCGCAAGGCGAGCGGGTGGATCTGTTTGTCACGGCAGACCGAAAGCAGGCGGTTGCCGCAAGGGCACTTGGGTTGAAAACTGAATTGATTGAGGCCTGAGCCCGGAATCGGGCGAAACAGGCCAGAGGAATACCTATGAACTACCCCCAGGAATTTGACGTCATCGTGGTTGGCGGTGGCCATGCCGGCACCGAGGCGGCATTGGCCGCTGCCCGCATGGGCTGCAAAACCTTGCTGCTGTCACACAATATTGAAACG
>JANOWY010000185.1:0-3613 GCA_031418135.1 Rhodoferax sp.
CACCCCAGGTTTTGCCTTTGCCATGCGACAACAACCAATTCAGGCGTGCGCCGACCAGCATCACAACGTCGGCTTCGGCCAACACGTAGGAGCGCGCGGCGGAGGCAGACTGGGCATGGTTGTCTGGCAGCAAACCTTTGGCCATGGACATGGGCAGGTAAGGGATGCCCGATTTTTCAACCAGCGCGCGCACATCAGCATCGGCCTGCGCGTAAGCCGCTCCTTTGCCCAAGAGAATCAATGGGCGTTTGGCACCTTTGAGCACATCCAGGGCACGCTGCACTGAATCGGGCGCTGGCAGCTGACGCGGGGCCGCATCGACCACCTTGATGAGCGACTGCTTGCCGGCCTCGGCACCCATGGTCTGGGCGAAGAGTTTGGCGGGCAAATCCAGGTAGACACCACCTGGGCGGCCCGACAAAGCGGAACGAATGGCGCGCGCGATGCCGACACCGATGTCTTGCGCATGCAACACGCGAAAGGCCGCCTTGCACAGGGGTTTGGCAATGGCCAGCTGATCCATCTCCTCGTAATCACCTTGCTGCAAGTCAACAATTTCACGTTCACTGGAGCCGCTGATGAGGATCATCGGGAAACAGTTGGTGGTGGCATTGGCCAGTGCTGTCAAACCGTTCAGAAAACCAGGGGCTGACACGGTCAGGCAAATGCCCGGCTTTTGTGTCAAAAACCCGGCCGCCGCTGCCGCATTGCCGGCGTGCTGCTCGTGGCGGAAAGAAATGACGCGCATGCCCTCGGCCTGGGCCATGCGGGTCAGATCAGTGATGGGAATGCCGGGCAGGCCAAAAATGGTGTCGATACCATTGAGTTTCAGGGCATCGATGACGAGGTGGAAACCATCAGTAGTGGCTTCGGCCGTCGTTCCCTGGCTCGGTTCAGAGGATGAGGTGGTTTGTGTCATGGTGAAAAAAACTCGCCAATGGGGTATCGAACAGGGTATCGAATCGGCGTGCCCGGCAGGCTCAAATTCGCGGTCGCTGTATCATAGGAATTGATTGGTGTTCGACTATTGACCCCGGTCAACTTTCAGCATCTTTGTGACTGCCCTCCACCCGTGACGCTTCAGCACTGACCCTTCGTACAGCAGGCCCCTAATTCCATGTCGTCAGTTGAAAACCATCCGGACAAAAACGTCATCCGGGTTCAGTTGACCCAAAACGCAGATCTGGCGGCGCTTTCGGCGAACGACCGTCAGGAGCTGGAGCGGCTGCTGACCGTTGTGGATTGCGCCAAAGGAGACCATCTGCTGCACCAGGGTGTGGTGGAGATGGAGCAATACTTCATTTTGGATGGCATCCTCAAACGGGTCGTGGCCAATGCCCAAGCCAAGGAAATGATCCTCCGCTTCGCCAGCGAACGCGACATGGAAACCAGCTACGCAGCCTGGCGGCTTGGCACTCCCACGCCCTACAGCATCGTGTGCGTCACCAAAGTCCGGGTGGCCAAACTGCCCCTGCCGCAATGGGTGGCTTTCATGGAAGCGCGCCCGGCACTCAAGGTGTCGTTCGAATACAGCGTGATGGAACTAATGAGTGAAATCATGGCCCACACCATTACCTTGCATCTGCTGGACGCGCCAGGCCGGGTAGCCCGCTTCATGCGCAAACAGCCGGAACTGTTTGACCGCATTCCCAAAAAAGAGCTGGCCTCTTACCTGAATCTCTCAGCCGAAACGCTAAGCCGGCTGAAACAGCGCGGCAAAATTTAGGGCACTTCTAGAAGTGCCCTAAAGAGCGTTGTTTCAACCGTTCGACATCAATCCACCGGTTGTTCTTCCTTGAACTCCTGCTTTTTGGGTGGCCGGATTTTGGCAAGCACTTTGGAGATCAGGGGCCAGACCAGCAACAGGATGGCGAGCGTGGAAATGGTGCCCACCAGCGGGTTAGACCACAACACCGACAACTCACCTTGCGACACGAGCATGGCCTGACGGAAAGAGTCTTCTGCCTTGTCGCCCAGTACCAGCGCCAGCACCAGCGGGGCCAGCGGGTAATCAAGTTTCTTGAACAGGTAACCGATGGCACCAAACAGCATCATGAACCAGATGTCCAGCATTGCGCTGTGCACGGTGTAAGCGCCGATGGCACAGATCACCACAATCACCGGCGCAATGATGGCAAAAGGAATGCGCAAAATCGACGCAAACAACGGCACGGTCGTCAACACCACAATCAGGCCGACCAGGTTGCCCAGGTACATGCTGGCGATCAGCCCCCAGACAAAGTCTTTTTGTTCGACAAAAAGCAAGGGCCCGGGCTGCAACCCCCAGATCAGCAGACCACCGAGCAAAACTGCAGCTGTGGGTGAACCCGGAATGCCCAAGGCCAACATGGGCAGCAAAGCGGCGGTTCCAGCGGCGTGGGCGGCAGTTTCAGGGGCGATCACCCCTTCAATTTCGCCTTTGCCAAAGTTGGCCCCGTTTTTGGACATCTTTTTGGCCAGCCCGTAACTCATGAACGATGCCGGGGTAGCACCGCCGGGCGTGATGCCCATCCAGATGCCAACCAGCGAGCTGCGCAAGGAGGTCATCCAGTATTGGGGCAATTTTTTCCAGGTCTCCAGCACCACTTTGGAATCCAGTTTGGCGCTTTTGCCGGAGAAGGCCAAGCCCTCTTCCATGGATTGCAGGATTTCGCCAATGCCAAACAGGCCAATCACGGCGATCAGGAAATCAAAACCGCGCATCAGGTCAGTGAAGCCAAACGTCAGCCGCAGTTGGCCCGTGACGGTATCCATGCCAACCGCCGCCAGGGCAAAACCGATACACATCGAGGCCAAAATTTTGAAGGGCGAGCCTTTGCCCATGCCGACAAAGCTGCAAAACGTCAGCAAATACACGGCGAAGTATTCGGGTGGACCGAATTTGAGCGCGAACTTGGCCACCAGCGGGGCCAAAAAGGTGATCATGACAACTGCCACAAATGCACCCACAAACGACGAGGTGAATGCCGTCGTAAGGGCGGCACCAGCCTGCCCATTTTGCGCCATTGGATAGCCGTCAAACGTGGTGGCAACCGACCAAGGCTCACCCGGAATGTTGAACAAAATCGAGGTGATGGCACCGCCAAACAAGGCGCCCCAATAAATGCAACTGAGCATGATGATCGCCGACGTGGGCGACATGGTGAACGTTAGCGGCAGCAAGATCGCCACGCCGTTGGCCCCGCCCAAGCCGGGCAAAACGCCAATCAGCACCCCCAAAATGATGCCCACAAACATGAGCAGCAGGTTCATGGGCGTCAGGATGACGCTGAAGCCATTAAAAAGCGCGTTGATTTCTTCCATGTCAATACCCCAGGAAACCCAAAGGATCCCAATTGCCCTTGAACAGCGGCACCTTGAACCAGACTTCAAACATCATGAAGAAAACCACGTTGATCACCAACGCAGCGACAACACTTTTCATCCAGGAGAACTTGCCCAGGATGACCATGAACAAAGCAATGTAAACCGCAGAAGCCAAATAGATCCCGACAAACTGGATGGCACCCACGTAAACCAGCGCTGGAATAAACACCTGAAGAACGCGACTGAGTTGCTCCCGGTCAACAAAGGCCTCGGTGTTTTTACCCTTCCCAAACACGGCCTGGTAAAA
>JANOWY010000186.1:0-1509 GCA_031418135.1 Rhodoferax sp.
ACGGTGTCGAACGCGGCACCCGCTAGTTGCAGCGCCATGTGGGTGGCGATGGCGCAGGAGTTGGATGCCCAATACAGCGTGCCAATGGACGTGGAAATGGGCTCGCCAACGGCGGCGGCGGGTTGCGTTGTATCGACAGAACTCATAACTTTCACTATCAAAACAAACAACAAGCCATCAGGCGGTGGCAAAACCGGCGTAACCATTGCGGGCCACTTCGGCGCACTTTTGCACATAGGGCGGGAAGCCCACCAAGGGCATGAACATGCGCGGTTTGCCGGGTATGTTGGCGCCCAGGTACCAGGAGTTGCAGCTCAGCATCACCGTACCGGCGGCCACTTGGTTCACGTGGGCCACGTAGTCGGTTTCGGCATGCAGCGTGGCTTCAATGGTGGTGCGGCCTTGGGCCTTGAGCCAGGCCAGGCAATCGGCGATCCAGTTGACATGGTGCTCGATGGAGACGATCACATTGGTAAAGGCCGAGGTGCTGCCCGCGCCCGCCACATGGAACATATTGGGGAAGCCCTGGGTCATCAGGCCCAGGTAATTGAGCGGGCCAGGTTTCCATTTGTCTTGAATGCGCAGGCCACCACGACCGCGCAAATCGAGCCGCATCACACTACCGGTGATGGCATCAAAACCAGTGGCCAGCACCATTGCGTCAAAGGCGTAATCTTGCCCGCCGGTGCGCAGGCCTTGCGGGGTAATCTCGTCAATCGGGGCCCGGCTGATGTCGACCAGCTGCACGTTGGGCCGGTTGAAGGTGGCGTAGTAACCGTTGTCGACACACAGGCGCTTGCAGCCGATGGTGTGGCTGGGCGACAAAAGCTGGGCGGTGGCCGGGTTGTGCACGATGCTGCGGATTTTGCTGCGCACAAACTCAGCCGCCATGTCGTTGGCCTCCTGGCTGCGCAGCAGATCGCTGAACGCGCCCAGCAGCGCAAAACCACCCACTTGCCAGCGCTCTTCAAACCGCGCCTGACGCTCGGCTTCGTTTACCTTGTGGGCCGATACCATGTTGGGCGGGTATTCTGAACCAAACCCGCCGTTCATCAGCCAGTTGCGTTGCCGAAACCCTTTGTAATCAGATTTGATGTGCGCCGCAAACGCCGGATCCAACGGCCCGTTGTGCCCCGGCACGGCGTAAGCGGCAGTGCGCTGAAACACGGTGAGCTGCGCGGCCTGCCCGGCAATGATCGGGATCGACTGCACGCCCGAGGAGCCGGTGCCAATCACCGCCACGCGCTGGCCGGTGAAATCAACCGGCGTCTTGGGCCAGGCCGCCGTGTGATAAACCGGCCCCTTGAAGCTATCAAGCCCTTTGAACGCGGGCGTGTTGGGGCTGGACAGAGGGCCGCTGGCCATCACCACAAAGCGCGCCTGCCAGTTTTCGGATGGCACACCCTGCCCGCCTGGTTGGCTGGTCACCTGCCAGGTGCTGCTGGCTTCATCCCACACCAGCTTGCCAACACGCGTGTTGAGCTGGATGCCGTCGCGCAGGCCAAAACG
>JANOWY010000187.1:0-5841 GCA_031418135.1 Rhodoferax sp.
TGGCTTGCCGCAGACCGAGCCCCGCGTGCTGCGCGCCCTGATGAGCCGACCGGCCAGCCTCTCCCCCAAGGATATCGGTGATTTTTACGTCAAACTACTGTCGGTGATTGGCAGCCCTGACTTCAGGGTGCCTGAAGCCGAAATCAGGGCCCGCGCGATGGTTGCCTTTCAGCGCAGCTACCATCCTCAGGGCGTGTCGCGCCAGATGTTGGCCATCATGGCTGACAGTACACGTGCCAAGGCGCTGGCAGACGTCACTGTACCCACCTTGGTGGTGCACGGCACAGCCGATGTGCTGGTGCCTTTTGCTTGTGGCGAAGACACAGCAAAACGAATTCCCGAAGCCAAATTTGTCGCCATTGACGGCATGGGACACGATTTGCCACCGCCTGTGGTGCAGCGTCTGTTGACAAGCCTGCTCCCGCATTTCAAGAGTGCATGAACACACCAGAAGAGTCACGATTAGGCAAGGCAACGGCCTATATTGACCAGTACGACGCTTCGCTGCTGTATCCCATCCCGCGGGCGCCCAAGCGCGGCGAAATCGGCATTTCTGCCGGCGTGGTGCTGCCGTTTTTGGGTGCCGACATGTGGACGGCATTTGAGTTGAGCTGGCTGACACCGCGCGGCAAGCCCCAGGTTGCAATTGCCCATGTGGTGGTGCCTTGTGAAACACGCAACATCATCGAAAGCAAATCGTTCAAGTTGTACCTGAACAGCTTCAACAACACCCGGTTTGCGTCGGCGGATGACGTGCGCCAGCGGCTGCGGACCGATCTGGCCGAAGCTGTTTGGCGCGGTGCAGAACAGCCTTGGGCATCCGTCGGGGTAAACCTTGTCAGTGCCGATCTGTTTGACCGCGAACCCGTGCACGAACTCGACGGCCTCTGCCTGGATCGCCTGGACATCGATTGCGACCGCTTCACGCCGGCGCCCGAACTGCTCAAGGCGGCACTTGATGAACAACCGGTCACCGAAGTGCTGACCAGCAACCTGCTGAAAAGCAATTGCCTGGTGACGGGCCAGCCCGATTGGGGCAGTGTGCAAATTTGCTACAGCGGCCCGCAGATTGAGCAAGGTGGGTTGTTGCAATACCTCGTGAGTTTTCGCAATCACAATGAGTTTCACGAGCAATGTGTGGAGCGTATCTTCATGGACATCTGGCAACGCTGCCAACCCACGCGGCTGGCGGTGTATGCGCGTTACACGCGCCGCGGCGGGCTGGACATCAACCCGTTTCGCACCAGTTACCCGCGGGCTCTGCCCAAAAACATCCGCACCGCGCGGCAATGATCCGGTACATCCGCGCGGCATCAGCAGGTCGGCGCATGGAATGCCCCTATCATTGGAACTAGCCCTTTTTAGAGGGCATCTAAAAGGATTAACAGGGTGATGAAGTTTCTCTCGCATGCGTCGTTGCGCCAGATGCTGACGGTGCCCTATATTGCGTTGGTGCTGGTGGCGGCCTCATCGATCGGGTTTTTGTCATACGACGCGGGCAGCAGCGCGGTGGACACGTTGTCGGATTTGGTGCTTTCTGAAACCGTCGGCCGCATCAGCCAGGCCGTTGACAAACATGTGTCGGGCTCTGAGGCGGTGCTGGACACCGCTTTTCCGCCCGATATACCGGCGCCCAAAAACATCGTGACGGATCTGGATACTCTGCGCCAGCGCTTTTGGCTGGCCACCACGGTGCATCTGGATCCGAACAATTACGCCTATTACGGTAACCGTAGCGGCCAGTTCATCGGGCTGTGGCGCTTCTCCAAAACCGAAGCCGAACTGCGGCTGCGCACTGAGTCCGAGGGGCCGCGTTCCATCTACCAGTATTCAACCATTCGTGGTGAACTGAAAAGTCCGGTGCCTGAAACGCGCATTTTTGACCCGCGTGACCGCCCTTGGTACAAGGCCGGGCAGGGTGTCAAAACCCAAACCTGGACTTCCATCTACATCGATTTCAAAACCCTCAATTTGGTGGGTACCCGGGCCCGTCGCGTAAACGGCCTGAACGGCGAGTTTGAAGGCGTGGTGGCTACTGATCTGTCGCTGCAGCACCTCAACGATTTTCTTAAAACGCTGCCGCTCACCAAAAACGGCGTGGCCTTTATCGCCGAGCCCGATGGCAACCTGATCGCCACGTCGCGCGGCCCACATCTGGGCAAACCCGACAGTACCTCTAACACCAATACCCGGCTGAACGCGGCTGAAAGCCAAGACCCGGTGATCGTTGCGACGTATAAAGCGGTGCGTGAGCTGATGGCCGCTGGCGGTAACCGGCCCGAGCTGTTCAACAATGCCCAAACCGGCTCCTTTGTCGGGCCGGATGGCGTCGTACAGGCCGGATATGCGCGCCTGCGCGACCAGGCCGGACTGGACTGGATCGTTGCGGTGGCAGTGCCACGCCAGGATTTCATGCAGAAGGTCACCAACAACGTCAAACGCACGGTGCTGCTGGCATTGCTGGCCTGCGCCGTCATTGTCGGCATCGGCATGTTCGTGTTGAACCAGATCGCCGGTGATTTGCGCCAACTGGCGGTGGCAGCCACGGGCCTGGGCGACGGCATTGTGGATGCCAAAATTCCGGTCGAGCGCAATGACGAAATCGGCGCACTGGCCAAATCGTTTGCGGCCATGCAGTCGCAGCTTTTCACCGACAAACTGACCGGCATTGCCAACCGTGAGGCCGTGATGCGGCGCATTGAAGACCGCATCATCCGCCAGCGGCGGCGAGGCGACGGCCGGCCGTTTGCCGTTTTGTTCATTGACCTCAACGGCTTCAAGCAGATCAACGATAGCCTGGGCCACGATATAGGTGACCGGGCACTGGCCGAAGTCGCCCACCGGCTGACCACCAGCGTGCGTGATGTCGACCTGGCCGCCCGATACGGGGGTGATGAATTCGTGGTGGTGCTCGAAGATGTCGTCAGTCTGGCCGATGCCAATTCGGCCCGCAGCAAACTCGAACTGCAACTGGCAGAGCCATTGGCCTGCTTGCAGGGTGTCAAGGGCGTACCCGATGGCATGAGCACGGGTGCCTCGATTGGTCTGGCCCTGTGCCCTGCTGACGGTGCCGATATCGACACCCTGCTCAAACACGCCGATCAGGACATGTACTTACGCAAACAGGCCAAAGCCCAAGGAAAAGCATGACGCAATCGCTGTTGAATCTGGGCGCTGCCCAATTGGCCCAAATGATCGCTGCGGGCACCGCCACATCCGTCGATGCGGTTGAGCAACACATCGCGCAGATTCAAAAGGTCAACGGCGCGCTCAATGCCATGGTGTGGCCCCTGTTTGATGCTGCCCGTGCCAGTGCCAAAGCGGCCGATGCCAAACGAGCCCGTGGCGAACCGTTGGGGCCTTTGCACGGCGTGCCCTTCACCGTGAAGGAATACCTCGACATGCCGGGCACGCCGTCGACCCACGGCTTGCTCTCACGCAAAGGCCACCGCGCCACCGGCGAAGATGTGTACGTCGCCCGCATGCGTGCGGCGGGCGGCATACCACTGTGCAAAACCAATGTGCCGCAGTGGCTGCTGTATTACGAGAGCGACAACCCGGTATATGGCCGCACGCAAAACCCGCACGATTTGCTGCGCACGGCCGGTGGCAGCAGCGGTGGCGAAGGCGCTTTGGTGGCGGCGGGTGCATCACCTATTGGTGTGGGTTCAGACATTGGTGGCAGCATTCGCATTCCGTCGCATTTTTGTGGCGTGACCGGCATCAAGCCCACCGAGGGCCGCTGCAATGATGCGACCGTCTTCATGCCACGCGGCCAGCATGCCATTTTGGCGCAGGTGGGGCCCATCGCACCGCGTGTGGCCGATGTGGCGCTGGGCCTTTCCATCATGAACGGCAGCACCGGCCCCATGGAGCCCAGCCGCCCCCTGGGCGACTACACCCGGGTGGATATCAAAACCCTGCGCGTCGGGTTTTACACCGATGACGGTATGGTGCCCTGCGCCCCCGCCGTGGCGCGTGCCGTGCGTGAAGCCGCCGATGCGCTGCGCCAGGCCGGGGCCAGCGTGGTGGAATGGCAGCCGCCCAACCCCCGCCGCGCCATGGATATTTTTCTGGGAATATTGGGCGGCGACGCACTCAAAACCTTCAAGCGCCGCCACGGCCCCGGCCCCAAAACGCCGCCCATCAAACAACTGATGTTGCTGGCCAGCATCCCGGGCTGGCTACTGCAAGGCATCGCCAAACTGCTGGGTGCCGTGGGCCAACCCAGCCTGTCAGGCAACATGAAAGCCTTTGGCGATTATTCAGGCATTCACTACTGGGACATGGTCGATGCCCAGATGGATTACAAGGAGCAATTTGCCAAAGCCATGGCTGATGCTTCTGGTGGCCCACTCGATGTGATTCTGTGCCCGTCATGCCCGCTGCCTGCCTACACCCACGGTGCCAGCACTGACCTGCTCACTGCGGGTGTCTACGCGCCCTTGTACAACCTGCTGGGCTACCCCGCTGGTGTAGTGCCCGTTACCCGCGTGCGGCCTGATGAAGCACCCGGTTTGCCCACCTCCAGCGACATCATCCTCAAACTGGCCCGCAAAGTGAGCGAAGGCAGCGCGGGCATGCCGGTGGGTGTGCAGGTGGTGGCGTCGCCTTGGCTGGATCATGTGGCGTTGGCAGCGATGGCGGTGATTGAACAACAGGCCCGCAAAACCACCGATTTCACGCCACGCGGCTGAAATTGCCTTAAAAGCCTTTAAAAAATCAAAAGAGTTCGGGCTCTGAGTATTTAGGGTTTATTGTTCTCATATCAATTGCACCAACAGCTATTGTTTTAGGTGCAATATTGAGCTCATTTTGATCCAAATTTGCATGAGATAAAGACCCCACGCGAATACCCAAGAGGCGCAGTTTGCGCTCCAACGGCACCCGTTTGAGGCACAGGCCACCGGTGTGGCGAATCACTTTGGCATCGGCGGTGGAGTGGTCCAGCGTGATGTCTCGTGTAGCGGCCTTGAAGTTGTCATAACGCAGCTTGATACCAATGGTTTTGCCCACATACCCCTTGCGCTGCAAATCGGCGGCCAGTTGCTCACACAAGCGGGTGAAAACCGCCCCCAGCTCGGCTTTGTCGGCCACGGCATGCAGGTCACGCTCAAAGGTCGTTTCGCGGCTGATGGTGACGGGTTCGCTCTCGGTAACCACCGGGCGGTCGTCTCGGCCCCAGGCGGCGCGGTGCATCCAGGCACCGGTGGCCTGGCCGAAGGTATCAATCAGCCATTGCTCATCTCTTGCGGCCAGTTCGCCCATCAGGCTGATGCCGTGTTTTTTGAGTTTTTCATCGGCCTTGGGACCAATGCCGTTGATTTTGCGGCAGGCCAGCGGCCAGATTTTGCTTTGCAGGTCGTCTTCAAAAATGACCGAAATGCCATTGGGTTTGTTGAACTCGCTGGCCATTTTGGCGAGCAACTTGTTGGGTGCCACACCAACTGAACAGGTCAGGCCGGTTTCGTCAAAAATGCGTTTCTGGATGAGCCGCGCCAGCACCCGGCCACCTTCGCGCTGGCCGCCCGGTACGTCGGTGAAGTCGATATAGACCTCGTCCACACCCCGGTCTTCCATCAGCGGGGCGATCTCCAGGATGATGTCTTTGAAGCGGCGCGAGAAGCGGCGGTACTCGGCAAAATCAATCGGCAGCATGATGGCTTGGGGGCAGAGTTTGGCGGCTTTCATCATGCCCATGGCCGAGCCAATGCCAAATTGCCGCGCGGCATAGGTGGCGGTGGTGATCACGCCCCTGCCGACATAACTGCCCAGTAGTTCAAAGGCCGCCACAGGTATGTAGCGCAGGTCGGCTTCGGTGGCCCATTCACGTTCGGGGTG
>JANOWY010000188.1:0-28736 GCA_031418135.1 Rhodoferax sp.
GGCGTGGACGTGCCCAACGCCAGCCTGATGGTGATCGAACACGCCGAGCGCTTCGGCCTCTCGCAACTGCACCAGCTGCGTGGCCGTGTGGGGCGCGGCGCGGCGGCATCTGCCTGCGTCCTGATCTACTCAACCGGTGAGGCGGCGCGTTTGGGCGACATGGCCAAAGAGCGCCTCAAAGCCATGGTGCAAACCAACGATGGCTTCGAGATCGCCCGGCGCGACCTGGAAATCCGCGGCCCCGGCGAGTTTTTGGGGGCTCGGCAATCCGGTGACGCGCTTTTGAGATTCGCCGATTTGGCCACTGACACGGCGCTGCTCGACTGGGCCCGAACAGCAGCGCCCGTGATGCTGGATCAATACCCTGAGCTGGCAGAACAACACGTCAACCGCTGGTTGGGGGGCAAGGCGGAGTTTTTGAAGGCTTGATCTCGCTGTGCTGCTCTAGCCGCCGAACCTGTTTTGTAATCAAAAAAGCTGTTCCATAGTTAAAATTTATACCCGCTTGATTTGCCGCCCTGGCTTGCCGTTTGGCTGCGTAAAACAAATGACCCTCACCGAACTCAAATACATCGTCGCCGTCGCCCGCGAGCGGCATTTTGGCCGCGCGGCGGATGCCTGCCACATCTCGCAACCCACGCTGTCAGTGGCGGTGAAAAAGCTCGAGGACGAGCTGGAGGTCAAAATCTTCGAGCGCAGCGCCAATGAAGTGACGGTAACGCCGCTGGGCCAGGAGATCGTGCGCCAGGCGCAAAGTGTGATCGAGCAGGCTTCGCAAATCCGCGACATTGCCAAACGCGGCAAAGACCCGCTGGCCGGGGCACTCAAGCTGGGGGTTATTTACACCATCGGGCCGTATCTGCTGCCCGACCTGGTGCGCCAGATGATCAAGAAAACGCCGCAAATGCCGCTCATGCTGCAAGAAAACTTCACCGTGCGTTTGCTGGAAATGCTGCGCACCGGCGAGATCGACTGCGCGATTCTGGCCGAGCCTTTTCCGGATGCCGGGTTGGCCATGGCGCCGCTATATGACGAGCCGTTTTATGCAGCCGTGCCAACCGATCACCCCCTGGCCAGCCAGCGCAGCGTGACGTCAACCCAGCTCAAGGCCGAAACCATGTTGCTGCTGGGCGCGGGCCATTGCTTTCGCGACCATGTGCTGGAGGTGTGCCCGGAATTCGCGCGGTTTTCCAGCACCACGGAGGGCATTGCCAAATCGTTTGAAGGCTCGTCGCTGGAAACCATTCGCCACATGGTGGCGGCTGGCATGGGGGTTACGCTGGTGCCGGGTTTGTCGGTGCCGGCCTGGGCGCGGGCCGAAGAAACCCTGAAAAACCGGCGCAAAAAGACCGATGACAACCTGGTGAAATACATTCCGCTGGCAGGTGACGGGGCTGAAAAGGGCGAAGGCCCATCACAAACCACCGGTGCAGCCCGAACTGGCAGCGCAGGCCACGAGCCGGCCCCAACCCGCCGGGTGGTGCTGGTGTGGCGGCGCAGCTTCACCCGGTACGAGGCGATTGCGGCCCTGCGCAATGCGGTTTTTGCCTGTGAGTTGCCGGGTGTGCAAAGGTTGTCCCAGTGAGTGGTTGGCTTTGCCCGACAAGCCGTGCACCATGGTGTTTTGATTGAAAAATATTAAATTTAATTCGATTTAAATTAAACTATTTTGTAAATATAATCTATATTAATATATTTATCATATCTTACAGTTCAACATTTATATTAACATTTTTGATTTTTATTAAGTGTGGCTTACACTAAAATATTATTTTCAAATTGTTGGTAGCTACTTTAAGCGCCTTTGCCTTGAAAAACAAGTTCGCGTTGTATTTGAATCTCATCCGCTGGAACCGCCCGGCGGGCTGGTTGCTGCTGCTGTGGCCCAGCTTGAGTGCGTTATGGATCGCCGCGCAGGGCTTTCCGGGCTGGCATTTGCTGGTGGTTTTTGTGTTGGGCACCATCCTCATGCGCAGCGCGGGCTGTTGTGTGAATGACGTAGCCGATCGCGATTTCGACAAACACGTCAAACGCACGGCCCAACGCCCGGTGACCAGTGGCAAGGTCAGCGTCAGGGAGGCGTTGTTACTGGGTACCGTGCTGGCTTTGCTGGCATTTGGCCTGGTGATCACCACCAACGCAGTCGCCGTGGGGTGGTCTTTTGCAGCGCTGCTCATTGCATTGGCGTACCCGTTTGCCAAACGGTTTTTGTCGATGCCGCAAGCCGTGTTGGGTGTGGCCTTCAGCTTCGGCATTCCGATGGCTTTTGCCGCGGTACGCGGTGGGGAATCCTTCAGTCTGTTCGCTGGGCAAGGCGCACAAGGTTTCAACTTTGCCGCCATGCACGATGCGGTGCCGCCACTGGCCTGGTTACTGCTGCTGGGTAACCTGTTTTGGGTGCTGGCCTATGACACCGAATACGCCATGGTAGACCGCGACGACGACCTCAAAATTGGCATGAAAACCTCGGCCATTACCTTGGGTGAATGGGATGTGCGGTTTGTCATGGCCAGTTACCTGGCTTACTTGTCGGTATGGGCTTTTGTTCTTGTATCAATTGCGCTGTCAGCTATATTTTGGATAGCTTTTGGCGCGGCGTTGGCGCAGGTTTTTTGGCACTGGCGGCTGATTCGCGGGCGCTCGCGTGAGGGCTGCTTCAGCGCTTTCAAACACAACCACTGGCTGGGTTTTACCGTGTTTTGTGGGGTAGTGGCAGGCTTTGCCCTGCGGCCCTGATTCCGTTTTCATTTCAATCAGACAGGTTATTGCATCTCCTGGCAAAACCTGCGGCGGCATGAAAAAAGCCGCTCAAAAGAGCGGCTTGGATGGCTCGCAGGGCTTGTTAAACGGCGGGTGTGGTGTGCATCAATTCACGCGGCTTTTTTAGCCATTTTCTTTTTGCCGGTCTTTTTGCCCGATTTTTTGGCCTTGGCTTTTTCGCCGGTTGCCTTTTTCTCGGCTTGCGCCTGAATCAGCGGTTTGGCCGCCACAGGTGTGGAGATGGTGGCCAAAGGCATGGCGACAAATGCCGCGCTAACCAGCAGGGAGATCAGTTTTTTCATGGTGGGTTTCCTCAAATATGACAGCGCCTGCAACTTCCGAAGCTGGCGACCGGCATTCTACCTACGCACCCAGCCCGCCATGAGCGCGCATCCGGTCCGCGCAACGCCGTGGGCGGCGCGGGAGTGGGGGGCGTCCTGCGCTAATTTTGGCATCGCACATGAAGATTAATGGTGCTTGCGGGCACCGGGGCCCGAACCCACAATGGCAAGACTTCCACCCCAACTTTTGACAGGAGCCTGCGTTATGGACAAGACCGTGAATCCGCATGAGAACCTTTCCGTGAACCGGGTGCGCCGCCGGTTGCTGGGGGCGTCTGTCAGCGCAGGTGGCCTGGCGTCGGCGGCGGCTTTTCTGCCCCTGCCCCTGTTGGCGCAGGCCAAGGAAAAAGTCAACCTGCAGTTGGGCTGGATCACCGGCGGCAACCAGACCGGCGAGGTGGTTGCCAAACGCCTGGGTTTTTACGAGCAAGAGGGCATTGACTTCGCTATCCAGCCCGGCGGGCCGGCGATTGACGGCGTGGCCATTGTCGCCAGCGGCCGTTTTGAGGTGGGGCAGGTTTCCAGCAGCCCGTCCAACATGCTGGCCGTCTCGCAAGACATTCCGATCAAGGTGTTCGCCACCGGTTTGCAACAGCACCCCTACACCTTCTTTTCGCTCAAGAAAAATCCGATCCGTACGCCACAAGACATGGTGGGCAAAAAAATCGGCATCCAGGCCACCGGCATGGTGCTGCTGCGCGCGCTGCTGGCCAAGAACAAGATCAACGAAAAGGACATGACGATTGTCACCATCGGCAATGACCTGACGCCGCTGCTGACTGGCCAGGTGGACACCGTCACCGGCTGGCAGACCAACACCTCGGCGCTGAAGCCCTTCGGCACGGACCGGGTAGACCTGCGCCTGTGGGACACCGGGGTGCGCCTGTATGCGCTGCCGTATTACGCGACGGTGGAGACCTTGCAGAAAAAGCCGGAGCTGATGCAGCGCTTTCTGCGTGCCACCACGCGGGGTTGGGCCTATGCCAACAAGAACCGCGATGCGGCGGTGGAGCATCTGGTCAAGGAATATCCCAACCTCAAGGCTGAGGACGAAAAACTCGCGCTGGAAACCCAGCTGGGTTATGCCTTCAACGCGCAAACCCAAACCAACGGCTGGGGCGCAATGGATCGCGGCGTGTGGCAGGATCAAATCACCCAATACGCCGATCTCAACCAGTTCACCAAGCGGGTGCCCAAGGTGGATGAGGTGATGACCCTGGATGTCCTCAATGCGACGCGGGATTACCGCTTGAAGGCCTTTGCGGCCTGACCGTGATGCACGTCTGACGTGAGCCGTGTACTGCGCCATCCGTTGACCACCCTGCGGGTCGTTCCATGAGCGCCGTTTTGGCCCCGCCTTCCATTGCCGCTGAATCGGTCGGCGTGGCCGTCAGTTGCCGGCAGGTGACGGTGCGGTTCTTCACCGAGCGGCGTTCGGTGATTGCCTTGCAAAACCTCACCGTTCAAGTGGCGGCGGGTGAGTTCATGACGCTGCTGGGCCCATCGGGCTGCGGCAAATCCACGCTGCTGCGGGTGGTAGCTGACCTGATTTCCCCGACCCACGGCAGTGTCGATGTGTTGGGCGTGGCACCCTCGCAGGCGCGGCTGCGGCGGGACATCGGGTTTGTCTTCCAGGACCCGGCCCTGTTGCCCTGGCGCACCGCACTGCAAAACGTCGAATTGCCTTTGCAGGTGGCGCGGGGCAAAGTGCAAGGCGGCAAACCGGCCCGCGCTACCCCGCGGGAACTGCTGGAGCTGGTGGGTTTGAAAGGGGCTGAAAACGCCTACCCGCATGAACTCTCGGGCGGCATGCGCCAGCGCGTTGCCATTGCGCGTGCGCTGGCCAGCGATCCGCGCGTGCTGTTGATGGACGAGCCCTTTGGCGCACTGGACGAGATCACCCGCGACCGCCTGAACGAAGAGCTGCGCCGCCTGTGGCGCGAGCTGGGCATGACGGTGCTGTTTGTCACCCACAGCATCTACGAGGCAGCTTACCTGGGCCAACGTGTCCTGATGATGGCGGCCAATCCGGGGCGGGTGCAGGAAGTAGTGACGATGGATTTGCCCGATGACCGAACGCTGGCGGTTCGTGAAACCCCCGAATTTGTCGCGCTGACGGCGCATCTGCGCCGCGTGCTGGAGGTCTGCTGACATGACTGCGCAAGCGCTGCCTCTCAAACCCGCTTCGTCCGACCCGCAGGACGATGCCGAGACATTGGCCTATCGCGCCGCGCGCAAGCGCCAACTGTGGCGCACCCGCTTGATGCCGGCTTTGGGCGTGGCGGTGCTGCTGTTTACCTGGTGGGCCCTGGTCGCCGGGTTGAACGTCAGGCCCTTCATCGCGCCGTCGCCCCAGCTGGTGTTGCAGACCTTGTGGGAAAAACGCGCGGTGCTGTTCAGCAATATGTCGGTCACGGCCATTGAAGCGCTGGGCGGTTTTCTGCTGGGCAACGGGGTGGCCATCCTGATCGCCACGGTCTTTGTGCACAACAAGGCGCTGAACGACATTTTCTTCCCTGTGGCGCTGATGCTCAACTCGATTCCGGTGGTGGCCAAGGCACCGGTGCTGGTGCTGCTGATGGGCAATGGGGTCGAACCCAAAATCGCCATCGCGGCGCTGGTGTGTTTCTTCCCGTCACTGGTGAACATGGTGCGTGGCCTGAACTCGCCCAACCCGCAGGCGCTGGAGTTGATGCGGGTGCTGTCGGCCAGCAAGACCGAGGTGTTTTTCAAGCTGCGGCTGTACAGCTCCCTGCCGTATCTGTTTTCTGCCCTGCGCATTTCGGCATCAATGGCGGTGATAGGCGCGGTGGTGGGTGAGTGGATTGGCGCCACCGTGGGCATCGGGGCCCTCATCATCCAGGCCACTTTCAATTTTGATTCGGCGCTGCTGTATTCGGCGATTGTGATGAGCGCAGCCCTGTCGGGCTCGTTCTTTCTGGTGGTCGCCGTGCTGGAGCGGCTGATTGTGAAGTGGCAGCCCGAGCAAACGCATTGATTTCGCTCCCAATTCAATGCGATATGTCGTTGCCCCTCCTAGCTGTGCTACAGCATTGTCGTCGTCGGTGCGCCTAATCTCGCATTGAATTGAAAGCGAAATGAGTTAATTTTATGAACCATAGTATTGAAGTGATCCAGCGCCCAGCCCACGGCGTGCGTGTGGCGGCGAAGGCCGATGTCGTCGTTGTCGGGGGTGGCCCGGCCGGGTTTTCTGCCGCGCTGGCGGCCGCCCGCAATGGTGCTGACACGATTTTGCTGGAGCGTTACACCCACCTGGGTGGCCTGGCCAGCGGCGGCATGGTGCTGGTGCTGGACGACATGTGGGACAACCACCTGAATGAAATTTCGGTGCGCGGCGTGTGCATGACGCTGCTGGAGCGCATGGCCGCCATGGGCCTGGCCCATTACCCGCGCCAAAACGACTGGGGTTATGACGCGGACAGCATCCGGCGCTGGACGCGCTGGGGCACGTTTGATTTTCACCAGCCGCAAACCCCGCACCCCATCGTTTTTGCCGCCGCGTTTGACCCGGATGCCTGGAAACGCGCTTCGCTGGAGATGGTGCAGGAGCACAAGGTCAGGCTGCGGCTGCATTCCTGGTTTTCCGAGGCCCTTGTGGAGGACGGAAAAATCAAGGGCGTGATCTGTGAAAGCAAGTCCGGGCGCGAGGCGATTCTGGGCGATGTGGTGATTGACGCCACGGGTGACCTGGATGTCGCCGCCAGCGCTGGCGCCCGGCACATCAGCGGCAACTACATCATGACCACGGTCTTTAGGCTCGGCGGCGTGGACACCGATGCCGCCGAGGCCTACGAGCGTGAGCAGCCCGAGGCATTTGCTGTGCTGGACAAACAAATCAAGCGGGTGCTGGGCGGCTCCTGGGGCTTTTGGTGGCTCAAGACACCGCTGCCGGGCATCGTGTGGTGCAACTGCCCGCACATGGCGGGGCTCAATGGCCTGGACGTGAACGACCTGACGCGGGCCGAGATCCAGGGTCGCCAGCACATCCATGCCTTGGTCGATCTGGTGCGCGGCAAGCTGCCGGGGTTCGAGCGGTGTTTTGTGGTCGACGTGGCCCCGCAAACCGGGGTGCGGCAAACCCGCCTGCTCGAAGGTGACTATGTGTTGACCAAAGAAGACCTGGCGCTGCGCACCCGGTTTGACGACAGCATCGCCCGGGGGCGCGATTACTACATGCCCTACCGTGTGCTGCTGCCCCGGGGCGTGGACAACCTGCTGGTGGCCGGTCGGCATTTTTCTGTGACCTCGCAAGCGCAAAAAATATCCCGTGAAATTCCGCCCTGCATGGCGATGGGCGAGGCGGCCGGTGTGGCGGCCGCGCTGGCGCTCAACGCAGGTGTCAGTGTGCGCCAGGTGGACATCAAGGCTGTGCAAAGGGCGCTGCGGGCCCAAGGTGCCGATCCGGGTGACCAAACCGGCCGCAACGCCGATGTGCCCGCGCTGGCGCACGCCCTGGGCGAACGGGCCGAAAAAATTCTGGAGACTGCATGAGTGCCAACGCACAAACCCATGAAGACCTGCCGCTCAGCGGCATTCGTGTCATTGATTTCACCCAGGTGATGATGGGCCCGGTCTGCACCCAGACGCTGGCAGACTACGGCGCAGACGTCATCAAGATCGAGCGCCAGGGCGCTGGTGACCTGAGCCGCTCCACGTTTGCCCCGGTCGCCGGGGCCGACAACCCGATTTTTTGCAGCCTGAACCGCAACAAACGCAGCGTGGCGCTGGATTTGCGCAGCGCAGACCACATGGCTGCCGTCAAGGCCATGATCGCGCAGGCTGATGTGGTGGTGAACAACTTCCGCGCCGGTGTGATGGACCGCATGGGCCTGGGTTACGACGACTGCAAGGCGCTGAACCCGCGCGTGGTGTATGCCGTGGGCACCGGGTTCGGGGAAAGCGGCCCCTACGCCCACAAAGGCGGCCAGGACGTACTGGCGCAGGCCCTGACCGGTGTGATGGCCCGCCGGGCCGATGATGCGATTCCGGTCTCCATCTACCCCACCGCGCTGGCTGACTATTCGGCGGGCATGCACATGGTGCAGGGCATTCTGCTGGCGCTGCTGCACCGGGCGCGCACGGGGGTGGGGCAAAAAATCAGCGTATCGCTGTACAACTCCATGCTGGCCATGCAGATGCAGGAGGCCGCCATGATCATGATGAAAGATTCCGAAGTGAACTGGGCGGCCATGCCGCTATCGGGCACCTTTGTGTGCACCGATGGGCCGCTGGTGCTGGTGGGGGCTTTCAAGGCGAACCCGCTGCAGGACATTTGCAAGGCATTGGAACTGCCCGATTTGTCGGCTGATTCCAAGTTTTGCAATCTGGAGCAGCAGTTCAAACACAAAGCCGAATTGCATGGCATGTTCCGTGACAAATTCGCCAGCCAAACCCGGGCGCACTGGCTGGCCCGGCTGGAGGAGCAGGATTTGCTGTGCGCGCCGGTGCGCGATCTGCGTGAAGCCCTGGTGGACCCGCAGACGCTGCACAACCAGATGCTGATGACCGGCCCGGGCGAAGGCCAGGCGGTGAGCTTCATCAGCAGCCCGATCCAGATGTCCGGTGCGCCAGTGCGCCTGCGCCGTGCACCCCCGCGGTTGGGGCAACACAACGGCGAAGTGATGGCCGAAGTGCTGTCGGCGCAAGCCTTGCAGGGGGCTCCGTGAGCGCTGGCCAGGCGGGCATCGGGTTGAAAATCGACGGGCCAGTGGCCACCGTCACCATCGACCGGCCCCAGGTGTTGAACGCCATTGATACCTCTGCCGAATCGGCTTTGCAGGCCATCTGGATCGAACTGGAACACAGTCAGTCGGTCCGGGTGATTGTGCTGACAGGCGCTGGGGAGCGCGCTTTTTGCGCTGGTGCCGACATGAAAACGCCGTCGCAGGCCCGGCCCTTGACCGGGCTGGAATACTGGGCCGCGCCACGCCCCGGCGGTTTTGGCGGCATCGCCTTGCGTGAAACGCTGAACATCCCCGTGATTGCCCGCGTCAACGGCTTCGCCCTGGGCGGCGGCTTCGAGATGGTGTTGGGCTGCGACCTCGTCGTCGCCTGCGACGAGGCCAGTTTTGGCCTGCCGGAGGCCCTGGTGGGCCGTTTGCCGCTGGATGGCGGCATGACCCTGCTGCAGCGCCAAATTCCGTTCAGGAAGGCGATGGGCATGATGCTGACCGGCAAACGCATCAAGGCGCAGGAGGCCTTTGAGCTGGGCTTGGTCAACGAGGTGGTGCCGCGTGCGCAATTGGACGCTGCCGTGGCCCGCTGGGTTGCCGACATTCTGGCCTGTGCGCCCTTGTCAGTGCAGGCGATCAAGCAAGTGGTGCGGCAAACCGGGCATATGTCGCCCGCCCAGGCCCAGGCAGCGCGCCTGCCCGCGCTGGTCAGGGCCTTGAATTCCGAAGATTCCCAGGAAGGCGTGAGGGCCTTTCAAGAAAAGCGCAAACCGGTCTGGAAGGGCCAGTGACGTGGCCTATGTGATCGCTGACGGGTGCATTGACTGCAAAGACGCCACCTGTGTCAGCTGCTGCCCGGTGGATTGCATTTACGAGGGTGTGCGCACCTTTTACATCCACCCCGACGAGTGTGTGAACTGCGGCATCTGTGTGTCCGTCTGCCCGCCCGAGGCTATCCATGAAGATGCGGATGTGCCCGCCCATTTGCAGGATTTCATCGCCATCAACCGCGAGTTTTTTGAATCTGCCGTGAGCGGCCTGGGACGACCCGGCGGGGCGGATGGTGTGGCCAGCAAACAGTTCGACCACCCACGGGTCACCGCCTTTGTCACAAAAGGCGCATGATGCGGTGTGGGTATGCCGTTTGACCCTGGGGATGGTGCCTCGATTGATCATAAAAAACAATTTTAAAAATATATTTGCAAAAGTAATTTATTTTTAAAATGCATTATTTATACATATTTAATAGCTGCTAATGTATTTTTTTTATGAACATTAGTCCATTTTTATTAAATGCATTCGGTTGTACTTAAATACTTCCTGGAAGTTGCCCGTTGCGGCTCCATCCGCAAGGCGGCGCAAAACCTGTTTGTCGCCTCCAGCGCCGTTAACCGCCAAATCCTGAAGCTGGAAGACGAATTGGGCACCGAGCTGTTTGACCGGGTGCCAACCGGCATCCGCCTCAATGCGGCTGGCGAGCGCTTGCAGCAACACATCCGCGCCACGCTGCATGACTTTCACCTCACCCGCACTGAGCTTGACGCGCTCAAGGGCGAGCGCAAAGGGCACGTATCGGTCGCCGCGATGGATTCGTTGCTGATCGAATTCCTCCCGGCCGCTGTGGAGGATTTCGCCGACGCTTACCCGGCGGTGCGGTATTCGATCCAGAGTGCAATGCCCAGCGAGGTGCCCGACCGTGTGGTCAAGGGCGACAGCGATATCGGCATCTGTTACCTGGGCAAATTGCCCACCGGGCTGGCGGTGGTCGCCAAGGTGCATTTCCCGCCAGGTGTGGTGATGGCACCCAGCCATCCGCTGGCCAAAAAACGGGAAATCAGTTTTGAAGATTGCCGTGCCCAGGCCTTCATCCAGATCAGCAACCTGTCGCCCATTCACAGCCAGGTCGGGCCGGAATTCACCAGTTTTTGGGACGAACTCGAGCCCGCCATCATCTGCAACTCAACACCGATGGTCAAACGCCTTCTGATTGGCGGCAAAGGCATCTCGTTTTTTTCCAAAATCGGCTTCATGAACGAGTTGGCCCGGGGGGAAGTGGTCTGGCGGCCCCTTGCCAACAGCAAAATCAACGCCATCGAAGTGGGCATCATCACGCCCACGCACCGTGCGTTGTCGCATGTCACGCAGAAATTCGTTGAGCGGATTGCATTGCGCCTCAAACAGATGGAAGTGGCGGCCACTGGGTACTGAATAGAAATGGAACGAGGGGCGCGCCGGGCCTGTGGGTTGCCCCTCAGCCCGCGCCGAATTCACGCCCCAGTTCAGTGGCACGGATGCCAGCCGCATGCAGGGCTTTGACAAACAGGGGTTTGATTTGGCTGTCTTCCATCGACGTGATCGCCGCATAAGTGGTGCCGCCCTTGGAGGTGACCCGCTGGCGCAGGACTTCAGGTGGCTCGTCTGAGGCGCGGGCCAGTTCACCCGCCCCGATAAAGGTGCTGACCGCCAATTGATAGGCCTGCGCAGCGGGCAACCCCATGTCTACGCCGGCTTTTTGCATGGCTTCCAAAAAATAAAACACATAAGCCGGGCCCGACCCACTGAGCGCGGTGACGGCATCCAGCTGTGCTTCCGCCGTCAACCAAAAGGATTCGCCCGTGGTGGCAACAATTTGTTCGACATCGGTTTTGTCGCCCGCTGAGACCGCTGCGCGGGCAAACAGGGCAGTGATGCCCTTGCCAATCAGCGCAGGTGTGTTGGGCATGGCCCGCACTACACGTTCGGTTTGCAGCCAGCGGGCGATGCTGTCACTGGGAATACCCGCCGCGACGCTTAAGTGCAAGGCACTGGCCGTAAAGGGCTGCGTGGCCAGAGCAGCCTCTTTGAAGGTTTGCGGCTTAACTGCCCACACCACCAGGTCCGCCCGTTTCAAAGCTTCGCCGGAAACGGGTTGGGCATCGATGCCAAAACTGGCTTTTAATTTTTGCCGGGCCTCGTCAAAGGGTTCTACCACGTTCAATTGGGCGGCAGAATAACCTTGGCGCAGCAGTCCACTGATGATGGCACTGGCCATGTTTCCACCACCGATAAACGCGATATGCTTGCCCAATTGAGGTCTCCTGTTCTGTTTGAAAATCAATTGTCGCAGTGTCTGCGGAATTGCTGGCTGAGGAAATGAGCAATGAAGTACATCCTGGCGCTTGACCAAGGTACCACCAGCTCGCGCGCCATCTTGTTTGACCGCGCGGGCCAGGTCGCAGGCACGGCGCAACGTGAGTTCCGGCAGTATTTTCCGCAGCCGGGCTGGGTCGAGCATGATGCCCGTGAAATATGGACGTCCCAGCTTGCGGTTGCCGCCCAGGTGCTCCGGGCAAACGGTGTCGCGGCGGCCGATGTGGATTCCATGGCCATCACCAACCAGCGTGAAACCACCGTTTTGTGGGATCGCCAGACTGGCGAGCCGCTGGCGCCCGCGATTGTCTGGCAAGACCGGCGTACGGCAGCGCGCTGCGATGAACTGCGTCAGCAAGGCAAAACCGGCCTGATCCAGCGCAAAACCGGGTTGGTGCTGGATGCTTATTTTTCTGGCACGAAACTGGAGTGGCTGTTAAACACTGTTCCCGGTGCCCGGGCCCGCGCCGAGCGTGGCGAACTGGCGTTTGGCACGGTCGACAGCTGGCTGGTCTGGAACCTCACCGGCGGCGCAGCCCATGTCACCGATGCCAGCAATGCCTCGCGCACGCTGCTTTTTAATATCCATACCCTGCAATGGGACCCGGCCCTGCTGCGGCTGTTCAACATCCCGCCTGGGGTGTTGCCAGAGGTTGTTGCCAGCAGCGGCGTGGTGGGCGAAACCGAAGCGTCGATGTTTGGTGCGCCGATTGAAATCGCCGGCATAGCGGGCGACCAGCAAGCCGCCACATTTGGCCAGGCTTGTTTCACCCCTGGCATGGCCAAAAATACCTATGGCACAGGCTGCTTCATGCTGATGAACACCGGCACGGCGGCGGTTCCCAGCCAGCATCAACTGTTGAGCACCGTGGCCTGGATGGGGCCGCAGCGCAAGCCCTGTTATGCGCTGGAGGGTTCGGTCTTCATGGCGGGTGCCACCGTTCAATGGCTGCGGGATGGTTTGCAGTTGTTCAGTTCCGCCGATCAAATCGAAGGCCTGGCCGCCAGCGTGCCAGATATCGGCGATGTCTATTTGGTGCCAGCGTTCGCCGGCTTGGGTGCGCCCTACTGGGATGGCCATGCCCGCGCCGCCATGGTAGGCATGACGCGTGGCACCACCAAAGCCCATGTCGCCCGGGCCGCCCTGGAATCGATTGCCTTGCAAACCGCCGACGTTTTTGGTGCCATGGCACTGGATTCCTGCATCGATCTGGCTGAGCTGCGGGTCGACGGCGGTGCCTGCCGCAACAACCTGTTGATGCAGATGCAAGCCGATTTTTTGGGTGTCCCGGTGGTGCGGCCCAAAGTAACAGAAACCACCGCTCTGGGAGCGGCTTACCTGGCCGGCCTGGCAACCGGCTTTTGGTCGGGCCCGGATGAAGTCGCGCAGCAATGGCAGGTAGACCGCCGCTTTGAGCCCAGTTGGCCCGCCGATGCCCGGCGGACCAAATTGGATCGATGGCAGCAGGCCGTGCAGCGCGCACGCGCCTGGACGGTGTGATGCATACGCCACCCATGGCGACCCAGCGCCAGCAATTGCTGGCCCGACTGGCTGAACCGATTCACTACGACATTGCGGTTGTGGGCGGCGGTGCGACTGGCCTGGGCGTAGCCCTGGACGCCGCCGCGCGTGGCCTGTCGGTGGTGTTGGTGGAATCGCATGATTTCGCCAAAGGCACGTCGTCGCGCGCCACCAAGCTAGTGCACGGCGGTGTTCGGTACCTGGCGCAAGGCAATATTGCCTTGGTGCGCGAGGCCCTGCATGAACGCACCACGCTGCTGAACAATGCGCCGCATCTGGCGCAGCCCCTGCCGTTCATCATGCCGTCTTACCAATGGTGGGAAACGCCTTTTTATGGTGCCGGCCTCAAGCTGTATGACGCGCTCGCTGGCAAGGCCGGACTGGGTGCCACCGAGTTCCTTGGGCGCGATGCGGTGCTCGCCCAGTTGCCGGGGGCCCGCTCTGCTGGCTTGCGCGGCGGCGTAAAGTATTGGGACGGCCAATTCAATGATGCGCGCCTGGCACTGGCGTTAGCACGAACGGCTGCCGTGCACGGTGCATTGCTGGTGAGCTATTGCAAAGCAGAGAATTTGTTGTTTGACAACGGCAAAGTCTCGGGCTTGGTGTGCCGTGACCAGGAAACCGGGAAACAGTTTCGGCTGCAGTCCCGTTGCGTCATCAATGCCACCGGTGTTTGGGTGGATGAATTGCGCCATGTCGATGGTTTGGCCAACCCCAACGATGGCCGCCGCCCCACCAAATCAATGGTGGCACCCAGCCAAGGTGTACACGTGGTGGTTGAGCGTGAATTTCTGGGCGCCGCAGTCGGATTGATGGTGCCTAAAACGGCTGACGGCCGCGTCTTGTTTGCGGTGCCGTGGCTGGGCAAAGTGATTTTGGGCACCACCGACACCCCGCGCGACGACTTGCCCCGCGAACCCAGGCCCTTTCGTGAAGAACTGGAATTCATCTTGGGGGAGTCGGCCCGGTATTTGCGCCAAGCGCCGCAGGTCCAAGACATCAAATCGATTTGGGTGGGCATGCGTCCCCTGGTCAAACCATTGGACGACGATGGTGACAACACCAAAGGCTTGAGCCGCGAACACACCGTACTGGTGAGCCGCAGTAATCTGGTTACTGTGACGGGTGGCAAATGGACCACCTATCGCGCCATGGCGGAAGATGTTTTGCAAAAATGTGAAGTGAAGGGGCTGATCAAAACGACAAGCGCCGGGGTCACACAAAAACTGCTACTGACGGGCGCGGGTAGCCGGGTCAAGCCCATCAGCGACCCGCCAGGGCTGCATTCCTATGGAAGCGACGAACGTGCGGTAGAGGCCATGCCGGGGGCTGAAAACACCCTCGCGCCCGGTTTGACAGAGGCCATGGTGCGTTACGGTGCCCGATTTGAATACGCCCGCACCGTCGAGGATGTTTTGGCGAGAAGGTCGCGCCTACTGTTTCTGGATGCGGCACTGGCGGCTCAACTGGCACCCGCTGTTGGAAAAATACTACGCCAGGAAACCGGCCTGGATCCGCAAACAGAGCCTTTCGAGGCCCTTTGCAAGGCCTATCTGAGATTGCCGACGGTTTGACTCCATCGCTCGTAGCGGAAACGCCACTCAACGGTCCTCAGCACCCGCGGGCCAGATTCCCTCTAAATCGCAGGCTTTGCGATATCCAATAGCCGCTGACAGGGCACCCCACTGCCTAAATTCTTCAGACTGGGTTGCAAACGGAACAAATCTCTGTCATAATCGAAGGCTTCGCTTGAAATGAATGCGCCGAACGGAACAACTGATAAACAGTTGGTCGTATGCGGCAAATGCAAATCAAGCGCAAAAAAGAATCTGCTCAAACGCACTGATGTGAATGGTTCATATCAGTGCTGACGGGCCCAAGACTGATCGGCGGCAGGTGCAATGAAAGTTGCAAATGTGGCTGGTGCAAGTTGGGAAATACTGAAATGATCCAAACTGAATCGCGGCTGGAAGTGGCCGACAACACGGGCGCCAAGTCTGTCCTGTGCATCAAGGTGCTGGGCGGTTCCAAGCGCCGGTATGCCAGCGTTGGCGACGTGATCAAGGTGAGCATCAAAGAATGCGCACCCCGCGGCCGTGTCAAAAAAGGTGAAATTTACAGCGCCGTGGTGGTTCGCACTGCCAAAGGCATTCGCCGCAGCGACGGCTCCCTGGTCAAATTTGATGGCAACGCAGCTGTGCTGCTGAATGCCAAGCTGGAGCCTATCGGCACCCGCATCTTTGGGCCTGTGACGCGTGAACTGCGCACCGAGCGGTTCATGAAGATCGTGTCCTTGGCTCCTGAAGTTTTGTAAAGTCTGAGGTAACCATGAACAAGATTCGCAAAGGCGACGAAGTCATTGTCCTGGCTGGTCGTGACAAGGGCAAGCGCGGCAAGGTTTCTCTGCGCAAAGACGAGACCCATCTGGTGGTTGACGGTGTCAATCTGGTGAAGAAACACGCCAAGCCCAACCCCATGAAGGGTGTCACGGGTGGTATCGTTGAAAAAACCATGCCCATTCACCAGTCCAATGTTGCCATCTTCAATGTCGTGAGTGGCAAAGCTGATCGCGTGGGCATCAAGCTTCTGGCTGACGGAAAGCGCGTTCGCGTTTTCAAGTCCAGCGGTGAAGAAATCAAAGCAGCCTAACTTTTATTGGGTAACCCGAAATGGCACGTTTACAACAACATTACCGCGAAAAAATTGCGCCGGATCTGATCGCCAAATTTGGCTACAAGTCCCCGATGCAGGTTCCGCGTCTCTCCAAGATCACGCTGAACATGGGTGTCAGTGAAGCTGTGGCCGACAAAAAAGTCATGGACAACGCCGTTGGCGACATGACCAAAATCGCGGGCCAAAAACCTGTGGTGACCAAGTCCAAAAAGGCTATCGCCGGTTTCAAAATCCGCGAAGACCAGGCCATTGGCTGCATGGTTACGTTGCGTGGCGTGCGCATGTACGAATTCCTGGATCGTTTTGTCACCGTGGCTTTGCCCCGTGTGCGCGATTTCCGGGGTATTTCGGGTCGGGCGTTCGATGGTCGTGGCAACTACAACATCGGCGTTAAAGAGCAGATCATTTTCCCTGAGATTGAGTATGACAAGGTTGACGCCTTGCGTGGCCTCAATATCAGCATCACCACAACGGCCCAGACTGATGAAGAATGCAAGGCGCTTCTCACCGGCTTCCGTTTCCCGTTCAAGAACTGAGGTGACCCGTGGCTAAAATGGCTTTGATCGAGCGTGAGCTCAAACGTGACAAACTGGTTGCCAAGTACGCGAAAAAACACGCGGAACTCAAAGGCATTTCCAATGATGCCAAGCGCAGTGACGATGAGCGTGCCCAGGCCCGCCTTGAGTTGCAAAAACTGCCGCGCAACGCCAACCCGACGCGCCAGCGCAACCGTTGTTCCATCACCGGCCGCCCCCGTGGCACTTTCCAGCACTTCGGTCTGGCTCGCGCAAAGATTCGGGAAATGGCTTTTGCCGGAGAAATTCCCGGCATCATGAAGGCGAGCTGGTAATCCAGCTAATAAGCCGGCCAGTACACGCCAGGAGATTCAAATATGAGCATGAGTGACCCTATCGCCGACCTGTTGACGCGTATCCGCAACGCGCAAATGGTAGCCAAAACCACAGTCTCTGTGCCTTCTTCCAAAGTGAAGGTGGCCATTGCCCAAGTGTTAAAAGACGAAGGTTATATCGATAACTTCAAGGTTACGACCGAAGAAGGCAAATCGGAACTGGAAATCGCCCTGAAATACTACGCTGGCCGTCCGGTCATTGAGCGTATCGAGCGCGTGAGCCGCCCAGGCTTGCGCGTTTACCGTGGCAGCGATGCCATTGACGCAGTGCAGAACGGCTTGGGTGTGGCGATCGTCACGACCCCCAAAGGCGTCATGACTGATCGTAAAGCACGTGCTACCGGTGTCGGTGGTGAAGTGCTTTGTATCGTGGCTTAAGCCTGCATCAGAGGAGTATTGAACATGTCTCGTGTAGGAAAAATGCCCGTTGCTGTCCCCGCAGGTGTGGACGTGGCGATCAAGGTTGACCAGATCAGTGTCAAAGGTGTTGGTGGTGCGCTGTCGATCGCTCAGAACAACCTGGTGAAGATCAGCAATGAAGCCGGCAAGTTGAGTTTTGCGCCAGCCAATGATTCGCGGGAAGCCAATGCCATGAGCGGCACGATGCGCCAGCTCGTGAACAACATGGTCGTTGGTGTCACCAAAGGGTTTGAGAAAAAACTCAGCCTCGTCGGAGTGGGTTATAAAGCCCAGGCGCAAGGCGCCAAACTGAACCTGACAGTCGGTTACTCGCATCCCGTGAACAAAGACATGCCGGCCGGCATTTCGGTTGCGACGCCAACACCGACAGAAATCGTGATCAAAGGTGCAGATCGCCAACGTGTCGGTCAGATTGCCGCTGAAATTCGTGCCATCCGTCCGCCTGAGCCCTACAAAGGCAAAGGTATCCGGTATGTGGACGAAAAGATCACGATCAAAGAAACCAAGAAGAAGTAAGGATCAGCACCATGTTGACCAAAAAAGAACAACGTCTTCGCCGTGCGCGCCAGACCCGTATCCGTATTGCCACCCAAGGTGTCGCGCGGCTAACAGTCAACCGCACGAACCTGCATATTTATGCCAGCGTCATCTCTGGCGACGGTGCCAAGGTCGTGGCAACAGCGTCAACCGCCGAGGCCGAAGTGCGCAAGGAATTGGGTGGCGCCGGCAAAGGAAGCACAGTTTCTGCGGCGCAGGTCATCGGCAAACGGGTGGCGGAGAAGGCACGCGCGGCTGGCATCGAAAAGGTAGCCTTTGACCGCTCAGGTTTTGCTTACCATGGCCGCGTCAAGGCGCTCGCTGACGCAGCCCGTGAAGCTGGCCTGCAGTTCTAAAACACCGGAATTCAATAGCATCGGAATCCAACATGGCTAAAGTACAAGCAAAAATGCAGGGTAAGGCAGAGGGTCCTGAGGACGGTCTGCGCGAAAAGATGATCGCCATCAACCGGGTCACCAAGGTGGTCAAAGGTGGTCGAATTCTGGGTTTCGCTGCCTTGACGGTGGTGGGTGATGGCGATGGTCGTGTCGGCATGGGCAAAGGCAAGTCCAAGGAAGTACCGGCTGCCGTACAAAAAGCGATGGAAGAAGCTCGCCGCAACCTGACCAAGGTCTCCCTGAAAAACGGCTCTATTCACCACAAGGTGATGGGGCAGCATGGTGCTGCCGCTGTGATGATGGCACCAGCCCCCAAAGGTACAGGCATCATTGCTGGTGGCCCCATGCGCGCTGTTTTTGAAGTGATGGGAATCACGGACATCGTGGCCAAAAGCCATGGTTCCACCAACCCCTACAACATGGTACGCGCCACGCTGGATGCGCTGGCGCACTCCACAACTCCTGCCCAGGTTGCTGCCAAACGTGGCAAGACGGTTGAAGAGTTGTTTGCCTGAATCGAAAGAGCAAGATCATGACGACACAACAAACCGTGAAAGTCCAATTGGTGAAAAGTCCCATTGGATGCAAGGAAAGCCATCGCGCCACTGTGCGTGGATTGGGTCTGCGCAAAATTCGCAGCACGCGCGAACTGGTGGATACGCCTGAAGTTCGCGGCATGATTAACAAGATCAGTTATTTGGTCAAAGTGTTGTAAGACTGTGAAAAGTCAGCATAAGACGACGAAATTGGGGCAAAACATGGAACTGAACAAAATCAAGCCTGCGGCCGGCGCAAAACATGCCAAGCGGCGTGTGGGTCGAGGTATTGGCTCTGGCCTCGGCAAAACAGCCGGGCGTGGCCACAAAGGTCAAAAATCCCGTGCGGGTGGTTACCACAAAGTCGGTTTCGAGGGCGGACAGATGCCTTTGCAGCGCCGGCTTCCCAAGCGTGGTTTCAAATCTGCCCAGCTGCAATTCAATGCCGAAATCACATTGCTGAACCTCGAGGTATTGGGTGCTGCCGAGGTGGATGTTTTGGTTCTGAAACAAGCCGGCCTGGTGAGCAACAGTGCTAAAACCATCAAGGTTATCAAGACGGGCGTGTTGACCAAGGCGGTTAAATTGACCGGCATTGGCGCAACCGCCGGTGCCAAGGCGGCCATTGAGGCTGCTGGTGGCAGCGTTGCCTGAGCGCTTGTCTCGCCAATTAGCAGCATTTAAGAAGCATTTAACCAGGTAGATTCGTGGCGACCAACTCTGCTCAATTGGCAAAAACCGGAAAATTCGGCGACCTGCGTCGCCGTCTGGTGTTTTTGCTGCTGGCCTTGGTGGTCTACCGTGTTGGAGCCCATATCCCGGTTCCTGGTATCGATCCCGCGCAATTGCAGCAGTTCTTCAAGGGCCAGCAAGGCGGGCTGCTGGGTATGTTCAACGTCTTTTCAGGGGGGGCTTTGTCGCGCTTCACCGTCTTCGCGTTGGGCATCATGCCCTACATTTCTGCTTCGATCATCATGCAGCTTCTGACTTATGTCTTGCCTGCTTTTGAGGCGCTGAAAAAAGAAGGCGAGTCGGGTCGTCGCAAGATTACCCAGTACACCCGATATGGAACCCTGGGTCTGGCCCTCTTTCAGTCCATGAGCATTGCGCTTGCCCTTGAAAGTTCCCTGGGGCTGGTGTTGGCGCCGGGATTCGGGTTTCGATTGACGGCTGTTTTTACGCTGACGGCAGGTACGATGTTTTTGATGTGGCTGGGTGAACAAATCACTGAGCGCGGGTTGGGCAATGGTATTTCCATTCTGATTTTTGGAGGCATCGCGGCCGGCCTGCCTAACGCTTTGGGTGGCATGGGAGAGCTGATACGCACTGGTGCGATGAGCATCATTGTGGCGCTCTTCATTGCTGTCCTGGTTGTGGGTGTGATTTATTTTGTGGTTTTCGTAGAGCGCGGTCAGCGCAAGATTTTGGTCAACTATGCGCGGCGGCAAGTTGGTAACAAGGTGTATGGCGGTCAATCTTCACATCTGCCGTTGAAGCTGAATATGGCCGGCGTTATTCCTCCCATTTTTGCGTCAAGCATCATCCTGCTGCCGGCCACTGTGGTTGGCTGGTTCAGCACGGGTGAGTCGATGCGGTGGCTGAAGGACATCGCCTCGTCATTGACTCCGGGGCAACCGATTTATATCCTGTTCTACGTGGCAGCGATTGTATTTTTCTGTTTTTTCTATACGGCTCTGGTGTTCAACAGCCGTGAAACAGCCGACAACCTGAAGAAAAGCGGTGCTTTTGTGCCGGGTATACGGCCCGGCGATCAAACCGCCAAATATATTGACAAGATATTGCTGAGATTGACTTTCGCAGGGGCCATCTACATCACGTTGGTGTGTTTGTTACCCGAGTTTCTGATTTTGAAATACAACGTGCCCTTCTATTTTGGTGGTACCTCTTTGTTGATTCTTGTTGTCGTCACGATGGACTTCATGTCTCAGGTGCAAAACTACATGATGTCGCAGCAATATGAGTCGTTGTTAAAGAAAGCGAATTTCAAGTCGTCTTGACATCCGCTGGCTGCCAGTGTTTAAGTTTCAGGTTTAGTAAGTTTTAGGAGAGAGCAATGAAAGTTTCGGCTTCGGTCAAAAAAATTTGCCGTAACTGCAAAATTATCCGGCGCAAAGGCATTGTCCGCGTGATCTGCACAGATCCGCGGCACAAGCAGCGTCAGGGTTGATGCACGTCATTTGACAAGAGATTTAGAGGACAAACATGGCACGTATCGCTGGCATTAACATCCCGCCCCATCAGCATTCCGAAATCGGGCTGACGGCAATTTTTGGCATTGGCCGCACGCGCGCTCGCATGATTTGCGAAGCCTGCGGCATTGCTTATTCGAAAAAGGTCAAAGACCTGACCGATGGCGATCTGGAAAAAATCCGTGATCAGATCGGAAAGATCACGATCGAGGGTGATCTGCGTCGTGAAACCACGATGAATATCAAGCGGCTGATGGACATTGGCTGTTACCGTGGATTCCGTCATCGCCGCGGGCTTCCCCTGCGGGGCCAGCGCACGCGTACCAATGCGCGCACACGTAAAGGGCCGCGCAAAGGTGCCGCCCAACTGAAAAAATAACCAGGACTGAAAGACCAACATGGCAAAAGCTCCTACCAATACAGCCGCACAGCGCGTGCGCAAAAAGGTTCGTAAAAACGTCGCCGACGGTGTGGCACATGTGCACGCCTCGTTTAACAACACGATCATCACCATCACTGACCGCCAGGGCAATGCCCTCTCTTGGGCATCTTCAGGCGGCCAAGGTTTCAAGGGTTCGCGCAAGTCCACCCCGTTTGCCGCGCAGGTGGCCTCTGAAGTCGCCGGACGTGCGGCCATTGAGCAGGGCATCAAAAACCTTGATGTTGAAATCAAGGGGCCTGGTCCTGGACGTGAATCTTCAGTGCGTGCTTTGGCTGCACTTGGAATCCGAATCAACATGATCGCCGACGTCACACCCGTTCCGCACAACGGTTGCCGTCCGCAAAAACGTCGTCGCATCTGATCCTATCGATCAGGCGCGGATGTAGCTGAACCCGACGGGTTCAGTTTTTAACAAGCCCACTGCTACCCGCTTCGGTTGGTAGCTCCCGCAGTTATCTGCGGTAGATGACATAAAGGAAGTTCACGTGGCACGCTATCTCGGCCCCAAGGCCAAACTCTCTCGCCGTGAAGGCACTGACCTGTTCCTCAAGAGCGCCCGGCGCTCGATTGCTGACAAGGCCAAATTCGACTCCAAACCCGGCCAGCATGGTCGCACTTCTGGTGCCCGCACCTCTGATTTCGGCTTGCAGTTGCGTGAAAAGCAAAAGGTGAAACGCATGTATGGCGTGTTGGAGCGTCAGTTCCGCCGCTATTTTGCGGAGGCTGATCGCCGCAAAGGCAATACCGGTGCCAATTTGCTGTTTCTGCTGGAATCGCGGTTGGACAATGTGGTTTACCGCATGGGTTTTGGCTCGACCCGGGCGGAAGCCCGCCAGATGGTTTCGCACAAGGCGCTGACGGTGAATGGACAATCGGTCAATATTCCGTCCTATCAGGTCAAGGCCGGTGATGTCATTGCCGTTCGCGAGAAATCCAAAAAGCAAAACCGCGTGGTGGAAGCTTTGCAGTTGGCTCAGCAAGTGGGCATGCCTGCTTGGGTTGATGTCAGCGCCGACAAAGCCGAAGGTGTCTTCAAGAAAGTGCCTGACCGCGACCAGTTTGCCGCTGACATCAATGAATCGCTGATTGTCGAGCTGTACTCGCGTTAACCGACTCGGTCAGAGTCACTGTCTTTTATTTGTTTCCAATCCCGTTCCTGGTTGGCCTGTAGAGGCTGGTCAGGTGCTTCACCAGCCTTACCGGTGTAACGAGCCGGGGGTATTGAGAGGAAGTCTGCATGCAATCAAATCTGCTAAAACCAAAAGCCATCAATGTTGAGCAACTGGGCCTGAACCGCGCCAAAGTTGAGCTGGAGCCCTTTGAGCGGGGTTATGGCCACACTTTGGGGAATGCTTTACGTCGGGTGTTGTTGTCGTCCATGCCCGGTTATGCCGCTACCGAAGTCACCATTGCCGGTGTTTTGCACGAGTATTCATCGATCGACGGCGTGCAGGAAGATGTCGTCAACATTCTGCTGAACCTCAAAGGTGTAGTGTTCAAGCTGCACAATCGTGAGGAAGTCACACTCAGTCTGCGCAAAGACGGCGAAGGCGTTGTCACGGCCGGCGATATACAAACGCCGCATGATGTTGAAATCATCAATCCCGCTCATGTCATCGCCAATTTGTCACATGGTGGCAAACTGGACATGCAGATCAAGGTCGAAAAGGGCCGTGGTTACGTGCCGGGTTCCATGCGTCGTCATGGCGACGAGTCGACAAAATCCATCGGGCGCATTGTTCTGGATGCTTCGTTCTCGCCCGTCAAGCGCGTCAGCTACACGGTGGAGAGCGCCCGCGTTGAGCAGCGCACTGATTTGGACAAGCTGGTCGTTGAAATCGAAACCAACGGTGCCATCACGGCAGAAGACGCAGTGCGCACATCAGCCCGCATTCTGGTCGAGCAGTTGGCGGTATTTGCCCAGCTTGAAGGCAGTGAGTTGGCCGCCTTTGATGCACCTGCGCCGCGTGGCAACACCCAGTTTGATCCGATTCTGCTGCGGCCTGTGGACGAGCTTGAACTGACTGTTCGTTCCGCCAATTGCTTGAAGGCCGAAAACATCTATTACATTGGCGACCTGATCCAGCGCACTGAAAACGAGTTGCTCAAAACCCCCAATTTGGGTCGTAAGTCCCTTAATGAAATCAAGGAAGTGCTTGCTTCACGTGGTTTGACGTTGGGAATGAAGCTTGAGAGTTGGCCACCTGCGGCTCTGGAAAAGCGCTGATTGGCCATTGAATTCGCGGGTTGAAGGAGCGTTGGCCCGCACGAAATTAGGCAAGTAAAACGGTTCGCTTGTTAAAAGCGAAACACTGGCAGTACCTGGTACGGCTGCCGGATCAAATAAACAAAGGAATAGACCATGCGACACGGACACGGACTCAGAAAACTTAACCGCACCAGCGAGCACAGGCTTGCAATGTTGCGCAACATGATGAATTCCATCATTGCGCACGAAGTGATCAAAACGACGTTGCCAAAAGCCAAAGAGCTGCGCCGCGTGATTGAGCCGATGATTACGTTGGCCAAAGTGCCAACACTGGCGAATCGCCGGTTGGCATTTGACCGTCTGCGCGACCGCGACAGCGTCACCAAACTTTTTGCCGAATTGGGCCCACGTTTCAAGAGCCGCCCAGGTGGTTATTCACGCATCTTGAAAATGGGCTTCCGCGTGGGTGACAACGCCCCCATGGCTTTGGTTGAGTTGTTGGACCGCCCAGTGGTTCAAGAAGCCGGCGCAGCGGACGAAGCGCAAGCATAAATTAAACCTGATTTCAGCGGCTGTAAGTTGCAGCCGTGCTAGAATCAACTCTTACCGCGCGATGGAGCAGCTTGGTAGCTCGTTGGGCTCATAACCCAAAGGTCGGAGGTTCAAATCCTTCTCGCGCAACCAAAAAAAGTAGCGGTTTCCGCTTCAAAAAAGGTCCACTTCGGTGGGCCTTTTTTGTTTGTCTGGCGATTCGGACTCGCTTTACTGGCCTGCACTGTATTGCTCTGAACGATCGGCAACACGCAGCCCGCCTTTCATTGCAAACACAGTTGTGTGGGGGGTTGTACCGCGCAAGAAGCTGATCTATCCGCAGCTGCGGTCTCGCGGTCAGGCCTGCTTCATCTGCGCAAGTTGGTTTGGGCCCAGCGAACGATGTCCGCTGCCCCCATGGCACCTGCCTGACGCGCAATTTCCTGACCGCCTTTGAACAGTGCCAGGGTCGGGATGCTACGAATGGCATATCGTGCGCCCAGCGCCGGCTCAGCTTCGGTGTCGATCTTGACTAACCTGTATCCAGGCTCGAGCAACTGGGCAGCCTGCTCGTAGGCGGGGGCCATTGTTCGGCAAGGTCCACACCAGGGTGCCCAGAAGTCAACCAAGATAGGTATGTCGTTGCGCAGCAGATGTTTTTCAAAAGCCGCACCGTTCAGCGCAACCGGGACACCTTGAAACAACGCTCTCTTGCATTGCCCACAGTCGGGTGCACTGCCCAGTTGGGCTGTTTGAACCCGATTGGTGGTGTGGCAGTGCGGGCAAACGATGTGAATTGATTCAGTCATGATCAGTAACTCAGGTCATCTGCGCGAAATTTCAAGTCGTGCCCATTACCGGATGAAAGAACTTGCCTGCATTTGACTTGCATCAATAACCGTGGGCAACAGCAGGCGCACGATCAAGCACCCGGGCGGCTCCTTGCCTGCCTCAACCTTAAGGATTGAAGTATGTTCAAACACATTCTGTTGGCTACAGACGGTTCTGCCGCATCGGATCATGCCGCTGCTCTAGCAGTGGATCTCGCGCGCACGCAAAGCGCCAAATTGACGGCCATCTACGTGATTGACCCCTACCCCTACATGATGATGGGTGATGTCAACCCCTACGGATTGCAAGCCTACCTGTCGGCTGCCCAAGAGGTGGCTGCACAAGCCCATGCAGCCGTGGCCCAACGATGTCAGCAGGGCCCGACACCGGTTGAGCTGGAAGCGCGCTTGATCGAGAACGTCACCGCTGCCAGTGGCATCCTGCAAAGTGCCCAGGAAGCCGGCGCGGATCTGATCGTGATTGGGTCCCATGGCCGAAGCGGCATCATGCGGCTGATGTTGGGCAGCGTGGCCAGCCGGGTGGTTGCCGAGTCCAAGGTACCCGTGCTGGTGGCGCGTTAAGGTTTGCCATGCGCATCGGAGTCCTGACGGGTGGCGGCTATTGCCCGGGCCTCAACGCCGTTATTCGTTCGGTCACCAAATCCCTGATCAACCTGTGTGATGCCCAGGTTCTGGGCATCCAGGATGGATTTGCGGGCTTGATGGAACGGCGCATCCAACCGTTGGACTGGCCATCCGTCAGTGGCATTTTGTCCAGTGGCGGCACGATCTTGGGTACCAGCAACCGCGCCAATCCGCTCGCATCCGCAGAATCACTGGCACTGGCGCTTGAAAACTATCGGGCGCTGGCGCTGGATGCGCTGATCGCCATTGGTGGTGATGGCACCATGACCATATCGCAGGCCTTGGTGCAGCGGGGTATGCGGATCATTGGCATCCCCAAAACCATTGACAACGACATTGAAGGCTGCGAGCGCAGTTTTGGCTTTGACACGGCGGTGAACACCGTCACGCAGGCGCTGGACCGGGTGCAAACCACCGGGCAAAGCCACAGCCGGGTGATGATTGTGGAAACCATGGGCCGTTATGCGGGGTGGATCGCCCTGGAGGCCGGCATCGCCGGTGCCGCCGACATCATTTTGCTGCCAGAGTTTGATTTCGACCTGGATCGCATCGTGGCAACTTGCCGTGAGCGGGAGAATAGAGAGCGCTACACCATGATCTGCATCGGCGAAGGGGCCAAATGTGTCGGTGGAGCACTCACGGTAGAGCAAACCATTAAAACCAGCCCGGAACCGATCCGCCTGGGCGGCGTGGCGCACGTCTTGCGGGCCCAACTGCAACCGCACCTCAAAAGCGAAGTTCGGGCGACCGTGCTGGGGCACGTGCAGCGCGGCGGCTCGCCAACCCCTTTTGACCGCGTGCTGGCGACCCGGTATGGCAACGAGGCAGCCCAGCGCGTGCGGGCGGGCGAGTTCAACTGCATGGTGACCCTGGCCCAGAATCAAATCACGGCAATCGCCCTAGGCCAAGTGTCCGGGCGTAACCGCCGGATCCCCGCTGCCCACGCATTGCTGACAACAGCACGGCAGATTGGCATCGGGCTGGGCCATTGACTCTGCGATGTCAGTGGCGTTGTTTGGCAACGACCTGTAACCATCGGCATCAGTCCATCCACACCAACTCACCACCCACTCAACACCCGGTCACACCGCTTCCGCCGTATCCCAATCCAGCGAGCAACCCCGCTTTGCACCTTCGATAACTTTGCGCATTCCTTGTGAGCCGGTGCCGGTTAGGTGAGCCTGGCCGTTTGGGCGATACGGCGGGCTGCTGGATTGCGCTGTGGGGTTGGTTTTCGCACATCATCATCGATGTTTTCACCCATTCGGCAGATTACTACCCATCGCTGGTTTTAAACCCATCACCCGACGTTGATTTGATGGCCTTGCCTGGAACGAGCCCTGGTTCATGGCGCTGACCTATGCCGTACTGGCCGGGGTGTTTGTTTGGCTCTTTTGGCGACCCAAAAGGTCAGCGGTTGGCTAATTGCGGCCCTTGACCAAGCAAACCACGCGCTTTCATTCAACTGGGCAGGTCGCTGGTTGGTTTTACTGCAACGGGCGGCCCTCTGGAGGTCCCTCGCTGACATGCCTTTGCGATCAAAGGCGGGTGATGGTCTGGTTTTTCCACACCAGCCGGTAGTAGGCGGTTTGCAGCGCCAGCATGGTGATGAACGCTACCGGGTATGCCGCCCAGATGCCGTTCAGGCCAAAATGACTGCTCAAGGCCCAAGCTGTGGGCACCTGCACAAAAGCAATGCAGAAGAAGGTGATGGCGGTGGGCCACACCACGTAGCCGCTGGCCCGCATCAGGCCCGAAAGCACACCCGACATGCCAAACACCACCAGGCTCCACAACATGATGTGCAGCAGCGTTTGCGCCATATCAACCACCGCCGCGTCAGTGATGAACAGGCCAATGATGTGGCGTGAAAACAGGTAAGCCAGCAGCACCAGGCCACCGGTGAGGGCCAGGTTGAGCGAGATGCCGGTTTGGGCAATTTTGCCCAGCGACTGGATCCGCCCCGCGCCAATCGCCTGGGCACCCAAAATGGAGGCGGTAATGGCGATGGAGATGGCGGGGAACTGCACGTAGGAGATGATCTGGTTCACTGCGCCATACGCAGCCGTGGCCTGCGAGCCAAACCGGTTCACCAAAAACAACACGGCCAGTTCAGACAGTGCCATGGTGATGATGGTCAGCGCCGAAGGCAAACCAATTTGCAGCACTTTGGCCAAAATGGCGCCGTCAATCCGCAGGTGTTTGCGTAACAGGGCATCGGGCGCCAACGGGCTTTGTTTGCGCCGCAAATGCCAGGCCGTCCAGGCCATGGCTACGGTAAACGACACACTGGCTGCATAGGCGGCACTGGCCACGCCCAGCTGCGGCAAGCCGCCCCAGCCGCGAATCAGCGCTGGGGTGAGCATGAGGCCGATGCCGTTGGCGATCAGCAAAATTTTCAGAGGCGTTCGGGTGTCGCCCACGCCGCGCAGCATGGACGTGACCAGCAAGTAGACAAACAGCCAAGGCGCGGCCAGCAGCATCACCCGCGCATAGGTGATGGAGCTGGGCAATATGTCGGGTGGTGTACCCAGGGCTTTGAGAATACCTTCGGTAAAGGTACCGCCCAACAAGGCCACGGCAGCGCCAAAACACAAGCCCACCGAAAGCGTGGTGCCCGCGACGGCTTTCACCCGTTCCGGCTCGCCAGCGCCCCACGCCTGGCCGATCAGCACAGCCGCACCCGTGCCCAAACCGATCATGAAAGCCATGAGAAAGAACAAAAGCGGGAAAAACGACGACACCGCCGCCATCGCCGAGACGCCGATCATCTGGCCGATGTAAATGTTGTTGACGGTGCCCGATGCCGCCTGCAGGAAGTTGCTGGCGATCATCGGCAGCAAAAAGCCCAGGTAAAGCCGCCACATTTTGGGTGGTGTGGGCAGTGTGGGTGGCACGGGTGACGGGTGAGGTGCCGGTGCTGCGGGCGAACTCCCGGGTGGGGGCAAAC
>JANOWY010000189.1:0-2716 GCA_031418135.1 Rhodoferax sp.
TTGCCGCTTCATCTCTACCACGCCGTTTTAATGGGCTGAAGCTTCAAACTTGGCATCGGCCTTGACGCGGCGCAACAGGGCCAACATGTCAGCTTCAATGCGGTGCATGGCGGCTTCTGTTTGGCCTTCAAACCGCAGCACCAGAACCGGGGTGGTGTTGCTGGCGCGGATCAGGCCAAAACCATCGGGCCAATCGACGCGCAAACCGTCAATCGTGTTCAACACGGCGGGGGCTTTGAAGTCGGCCAGCTTCACCAGCTGCTCCACCAACCTATGCGGTTCACCCTCTGCGCACTTCACATTCAATTCGGGGGTTGAGAAACTGGTGGGCAAGGCGTTGAGCACCGCATTGCCATCGGGCGAGGCACTCAGAATTTCCAGCAAGCGGGCGCCCGCGTAAGTGCCGTCGTCGAACCCAAACCAGCGCTCCTTGAAGAAGATGTGGCCACTCATCTCGCCGCCCAAAGGTGCTGTGCCGCCTTCGCGTTCGATCTGCTTCATCTTGGCTTTGATGAGTGAATGGCCGGTCTTGTACATCAGCGGTTTGCCGCCGGCCGCTTCAATCGCCGGGGCCAGACGTTGTGAACATTTCACGTCGTACAAAATGGTGCCGCCGGGCACGCGCGAGAGCACGTCTTGTGCAAACAGCATCATCTGCCGGTCCGGGAAGATGTTATTGCCGTCTTTGGTGACGATGCCCAGCCGGTCGCCGTCGCCGTCAAAGGCCAGGCCAATTTCAGCGTCGCTGTTTTTCAGGGCGTTGATCAGGTCGCGCAGGTTTTCGGGTTTGCTCGGGTCTGGGTGGTGGTTGGGGAAGTTGCCGTCTACTTCGCTGAAAAGCTCGGTCACTTCGCAGCCCAAGGCGCGGAAGATGCCTGGAGCAGATGCACCTGCGATACCGTTGCCAGAATCAACCACGATCCTCATGGGTCGCTTCAGCGAAATGCCGCCGACGATGCGATCCCGATACGGCTTGAGAACATTGATGTTGCGGATGTTCCCACCCGAGCTACTCGCCCCCACGCTCCCCACTGCGTGTGGTTCGCTGCCCCCCGAGGTGGCCGTGCCTTGCTTGGGGCGGCCCGGCGCGGCGGCCAGTTCCCAACTCTCCGTCTCCATCATTTGCCGAATCGCCTGGATTTCATCGCCGTAAATCGCCCGGCCAGCCAGCACCATTTTGAAGCCGTTGTAGTCTTTGGGGTTGTGGCTGCCCATGACCTGAATGCCGCTCTCGCACAAGGTGTTGGCCGCAAAGTACAACATGGGGGTGGTGACCACACCGACGTCAATCACGTCAACGCCCACCGCCACCAGGCCGCGCACCAGTGCCGCACTGATGGTGGGACCACTCAGGCGCCCATCGCGCCCCACCGCCACTGATTTTTGACCTTCGCGCAGCGCCAGCGTGCCAAATGCCTTGCCCAGGCCCTCGGCCACGGCTTCATCGACGGTAGACGGCACGATGCCGCGAATGTCATACGCCTTGAAAATCGAAGCAGCAACTTGCATGGTGAGTTCCCGAATTGAAAAAGCTGGCAGATTGTAGGGTTGGCCTACAACGGGGCAGAGACATCAAGTGATAAGGTCTAACCAAGCAGCACAGGCCAACAAAGCCAACACGCAAGCCGCAATCGTGGGCATGATGATGGCAACGCCCCAAGCCGCGCCCATTAAGCCCATCAAAGCGGGTACCACCATGCACCCAATATAGGCAGAACCCACTTGCCGCCCAATCACTTTTTGGGCAGTAGCGGCGTCAAACCGTTGCGCCGCTTCGTGCATCAACGAAGGGTACACGGGCGCGCAGCCCAGCCCCAAAGCCATCAAACCCAGCAACATCCACCCGGCGGGCAGCTCTGCCACGTAGGCACCCACGCTAACCAGTGCGGCGCCGCCCAGGGCCAATTGCAAACCCGAACGCACCAAGCGGCGATTGCCCCACCGCGCCGCGACCAGGCCCGTGGCAAACCGCCCCAGCATGATGGCCCCGAAAAAACACGAAACCCACACGCTGGCCGTGGCGGGGCTAAGGTAGCGTTGCTCAATCAGCACCGTCGCTGTCCACAACGATGTACCAACTTCAATCGCCGCATACAAAAAATAGAGAAACGGTGCCAGCCACAGAGCGATGGCAGACACGGGCCGGCGCGTGTCGAGTGCAGGGGCCACCGGCGATGCAACACTCGACACAACAGGCGGGGCCTGCGTCCACCGCTTCAGGCTGAACAAAAAAGCCACGGCAAGGCTCAATTGCAACGCACCGATCACCTGGTAGCCCCGGCGCCAGCCGCCGTCTGCCCCCGCTCCGCCCAAATCCGCCGTGCCGTAATGGGCCAACACGACCCCCATGATGACCGGCCCCAGCGTAGCGCCCACGCCCCAGCATCCATGCAGCCAGTTCATGTGGCGCGCCGAGAAGTGCCGCGCCACAAAATGGTTCATGGCAGCATCGACTGCGCCCGCGCCCAACCCCAGTGGAATGGCCGCCGCCAACAGCCAGGCCAACGAGGGCGCGAAGCCAAAACCTGTCAAAGCAAAACCGGTCAGCCCACCGCTCACTGTGACCACCACCCCGGCATGCAGGCGTTGCAGCACCCAGCCGCTGGCAAACCCCGACAGCGCCGAACAGCCGGTCACCACCATCGTGATCAGCCCCGCAGCCTCGATGGGCTGCGCCAGCCCGGTGCGCATGGCCGGCCAGGCCACGCCCAACACG
>JANOWY010000190.1:0-6594 GCA_031418135.1 Rhodoferax sp.
GCCACTCACCATCATGTTCATGGCAACTTCCACGCCCAGCACGCGCGGCAGGCGCTGCGTGCCGCCAGCGCCCGGAATCAAACCCAGCTTCACTTCAGGCAAAGCCACGGCACAACCGGGCGCGGCAATTCGGTAATGGCAGCCAAGCGCAAGCTCCAGGCCGCCACCCATGGCAATCGTGTGCAAGGCAGCGACTACCGGCTTGCCGGAATATTCACAGGCCAAAATGACGCTGAGGAGGTTGGGTTCCTTCAGGGCCAACGGTGAACTGAATTCCTTGATATCCGCCCCACCCGAAAAGGCTTTGCCTGCGCCCGTTATGACAATAGCCTTGACTGCCGGATCGGCGTTGGCTTGGGTCAGCCCGCTGGCGATTCCGGCGCGGGTGGCGTAACCCAGCCCGTTGACCGGCGGGTTGTTGAGCGTGATCACAGCCACATCGCCGTGTAGTTTGTAGTCGGTTGTCATTGGAATGTCCTCAAAAAGTGAAAGTTAAACCGCGAGCGGCTGTCAGAAAAGCAAAAAAGAACGGTCGTGCGTTTTTTTATTGTAAGGGGGTGCAGGATCCGCACCCTGACGGATGAAGGATCGATTTAACCAGTTTTGTCGCAGGCGGGACTACCCGGCTCAAACCTCCAGCCACTCCTTGCGGATATCCGCATCCTGGCGCAGCGTCTCCGGGGTGCCGTCAAAAACCACGCTGCCATGTCCCATGACGAGCGCGCGATCAGAAATGGCCATGGCGATGGTCAACTTTTGCTCAATCAACAGCACCGAGATACCCCGTCGCTTCAATTCCTGCAGGTAGGAGGCGACCAGTTCCACGATTTTGGGCGCCAACCCTTCGGTCGGCTCATCGATGATGATCAAGTCCGGGTCGCCCATGAGGGTACGACACAACGTCAACATTTGTTGCTCGCCGCCCGACATCACACCAGCTTCTGTGTGCTGGCGTTCCTTCAGCCTGGGAAATAGCGTGTACATGTCATCGAATGTCCAACGTCCGGTTTTGCGAGCACTCTTCTGGCCGAGATACAGGTTTTGTTCAACCGTGAGGTTCGGGAAAATGTCGCGATTTTCGGGAACATAACCGATCCCGAGGTGGGCAATTTCATAGGTTCTTTTGCCCAGTATTTCCTGGCCCTTCCACAGCAGCGAACCCTGACAGTCCACCAGGCCCATCAGCGCTTTGGCCGTGGTGGAGCGCCCGGACCCGTTGCGACCGAGTAGCGCCAGAATTTCGCCGGGCTTGACTTCAAAGTTAACCCCGTGCAAGACATGGCTTTTGCCGTAAAAAGCATGCAAATTGACAACGTTCAACATGGTCAGTGACCTCCCTGAAGGTCAGCGACGGGAGAGCCCAGGTATGCCTCCTGAACGCGCTGGTTGGCGCGCACAGCATCCGGTGTGTCATAGGCCAATAGCTCACCGTAAACGATAACGGCAATCTTGTCGGCCAACCCGAAAACAACACCCATGTCGTGTTCAACTGTCAACAGCGTTTTGCCAACCGTGACATCACGAATCAATTTGATAAAGCGGCTGGTTTCAGACTTGCTCATGCCCGCCGTAGGCTCATCAAGCAGGATCACATTGGCCCCGCCGGCAATCGTGATCCCGATTTCAAGTGCACGTTGTTCGGCGTAAGTGAGATTCGTGGCCAGAACATCCTTTTTACGCTCAAGGTTGACCATTTCCATCAGGTCTTTGGCGCGCTGGTTGGCATCGTCGAGATTGGCCAAAAACTTCAAAAATGTGTACCGGTAGCCCAGGCTCCACAAAACACCACAGCGGAGGTTTTCAAAAACACTGAGTTTCGGAAAGATGTTGGTGATCTGGAAGCTGCGGCTCAGCCCGAGCCGATTGATCTCGTACGGTTTCTTGCCATTGATCCGGCTCCCATTGAGCAGCACCTCACCGCTGGAAGGCTCGAACCTGCCGCTGATCAGGTTGAACAAGGTCGACTTACCAGCCCCGTTAGGTCCGATGATGCCGGCACGTTCACCGGGTGGGATGGTCAAATTGATACCGCGAATAATTTCTGTCTTGCCAAAACTCTTTCTTAAATCCTTAAGTTCCAGCGCTGCACCGTTCATAGGCTCACTCATGCCATCTCCCTGCTTTTGAGTTCGGCCTCGATTTTTTCCTGCACCTGTCCCCACGACTGCGAGAACTTGCGCCTCAGTATTTCAAACCCGATAAGACCCGCAAGCATTACAGCACCGGCCCCTATCCAGCTAGACACGCCTTTTGCATCCAGGCCAACACCCAAAAACGCCAGCTGGGGGCCTAAAGCGGCATTCAGCTGCAAGTGGTAAACCATTTCAATCATGCCTGCCGCTCCTGCCAGGGCCACCAGGGCCGTCAGCGCCAGGCCCAAATAAATACCGGCAAACCGGCGCAAATACCCAAACGTCGCCACCCGAAGGTTCATCATGATCAGCGAAGCGACGCCTCCGGGCGCGAACATCACCATGAACAGGAAGATCAATCCCAAGTACAGCAACCAGGCCTTCGTGATTTCAGACAAGAGGACAAATGCCAGCACCATCAAAACCGCACCGATGATGGGGCCGAAGAAAAACGTTGCGCCCCCCAGAAATGTGAACAACAAGTAGGCGCCCGACCGGTAGCCGCTGACCACCTCGGAAGTCACAATTTCGAAATTCAGTGCAGCCAATCCTCCCGAAACACCGGCGAAAAAAGCGGCAATGATGAACGCGATGTAACGCACTTTTTGCGTGTCGTACCCCACGAATTCAACTCGTTCAGGGTTGTCGCGTACGGCGTTGAGCATGCGCCCCAGCGGGGTCCGTGTGAATGCGAACATCAATGCCGTGCATACGAAGGTATAAATGGCAATCAGGTAATACAGCTGAATTTGGGGCCCGAACGTGATTCCGAAGACTTTCTGTCCGGCGACGCGATTACCGGAAACGCCCCCCTCACCCCCGAAAAACTCCGGAAACATCAGCGACATTGCCCAAACCAGCTCGCCAATACCCATGGTGATCATGGCAAACGGCGTGGCGGCTTTCTTGGTCGTGACCCAACCCAGCACCACGGCAACAACCATGGCCGATAGCCCCCCCACGATCGGGATCAGGCCGACCGGCAATGGCATGCCTTTGGTGACCAAGTTGAGTGTATGGATGGCCAGAAACGAGCCCATGCCCGAGTAAACCGCGTGTCCAAAGCTCAGCATCCCACCTTGCCCCAACAGCATGTTGTAGCTCAGGCACACAATGATGGCAATGCCCATCTGGCTGAGCATGGTTTGACTCAGGCTGCTGCTGAAGAGGAGCGGTGCAACCAGCAACACAACCGCAAATAGACCCCAGACCACAAAACGACCACGATTCATGGCTCAGCCCTCCCGCTTTCCGAGAAGCCCCTTGGGCCGAAAAATCAGGATCAAGACCAAAAACAGATACGGCAGGATGGGCGCGACCTGGCTGAGCTTGAGCTTCCACAATGCATAACCAAAGGTCGATTCGGGCAATGTGAAGCCAATGGCCTGAATGACCGTGACAACCGACGAATCGATGGCGACTGCAAAGGTCTGCAGCACGCCAATCAGGATGGATGCAAGGAAAGCCCCCGCCAGTGATCCCATGCCCCCGACCACGACCACCACGAAAATAACGCCCCCCACCGAAAACGCCATGCTGGGCTCCGTGACATAGGCGTTGCCGCCGATGACCCCCGCCAGGCCAGCCAGCGCGCAGCCGCCACCAAAAACCAGCATGAACACCCGCGGCACGTTATGACCTAAAGCCTCGACAATCTCGGGATGAGTCAAGGCAGCCTGAATCACCAGGCCGATTCGCGTACGGGTCAGCAGCAACCAAATGGCCAACAACATCAGCAGCGCAACCAACATCATAAAAGCGCGGTACAACGGAAACTGGGTACCGAACAGGGTGAACAAGGGGCCATCGAGTGCCACAGGCACGCGGTAGTCGACTGAGCTGCGCCCCCACACCAGTTGAACCAGTTCCAGAATGATGTAGCTCAAACCAAAGGTGATGAGCAGCTCGGGTACATGCCCGAATTTGTGCACCCGCCGCAGGCAATACCGCTCAAATGCGGCGCCCAGAACGCCCACCAGCAGGGGCGCAATCACCAGCGCGGGCCAAAATCCGATCACCGAGGTGATCGTGTAGGCAAAATAGGCGCCCACCATGTAAAACGACGCGTGCGCAAAATTCAGCACACCCATCATGCTGAAGATCAATGTGAGACCGGAACTCAACATGAACAATAACAGCCCGTAGCTGATGCCGTTGAGCAACGATATGGTGTAAAACTCCATGGTGCGACAGTGTCCCGATGGCGCCAAAAGGCGCAGGTAAACAGTTCCCGCCGCTCAACCCTTCCAAAGGACGGGCCGGCGGGTCTAGGCTGGCAGCTTAGCCAGGACGCTTCATCTGGCAGCTGGTGGGTGTGCTGGCCACATAGGGCTCCATCTGCTTGATCGGAACAAAGGTGTAGCCGGTTTTTTCAACGCTGTATTCGCCCTTTTTGGCTTTTTGCCATTTGGTCACAAACATGGATTGCTGCAACTGGTGGTCGGAGGCGCGCATCGTCACTTCGCCCGCAAAACTCTTGACCGACAAACCCTCCATGGCCTTGGCGACCGCGACCGGGTTGGTGCTCTTGGCTTTGACCATCGCCGCGCCAAGCAACTGGATACCGTTGTAAGTTGCAAAGGTGTAGTAATCGTCGTTGAATTTCTTCAGAAACTCCTGACCCATCTGGTTCATCTCACCCGTGTGGTTGGAGTGCCCATAGGCGATCACATAGACCTCGCTGTCGCCGCCGGCAGCCAACGCTGTGGGCGTGCCGGTCACGCCAGCGTAATAGGTGTACATCGGCAGCTTCAATCCTGCATCATTCAGGGCTTTGACGAACAGGGTCAAATCGGCCCCCCAATTGCCGGTCACGATGGTGTCGGCACCGGATTGCTTGATTTTGGCAACATACGGGGCAAAGTCTTTCACCTGACCGATGGGGTGCAGGTCTTCTCCGGCAATCTTCACGTCAGGGCGTTTGCGCGAAATGCCTTCCTTGAAATAACGCGCAACTTGTTGACCATGGGAGTAGTTCTGGTTGAGCAGATACACGCTCTTGACCTTGGGCTGGTCTTTCATGAAGGTGGTCAAAGCCTCCATCTTCATCGTCGTATCGGCATCCAGGCGGAAATGCCAGTAATCGCACTTTTCGTTGGTCAGTGCAGGGTCAACCGCAGCGTAATTAAGGTACACCACTTCTTTGCCAGGGTTGCGCTCATTGTGCTTGGCGACGGCATCCAGAATGGCCATGGCAGCACCCGAGCCATTGCCCTGCGTGACATAACGAAATCCCTGGTCGATGGCTGCCTTCAGGGTGTTGAGACTTTCCTGAGGGGAACCCTTGTTGTCAAAACCCGTGACTTCGAACTTGACGCCCGCCGGATTTTTGGCGCCGCTGAAGCGCTCTGCTACATATTGCCAGCTCTTGAGCTGGTTTTGCCCGACATTGGCGAAGGGACCCGACAGCGGGTCCATGAACGCGATTTTGACGGTCTCGCCTTTTTGGGCGTACGCCACACCTGCACAGGCGAAAGCGACTGAGACGGTCAACAACTTGGCAGCAAACTTCATTAATAACTCCTGGGTGTGATTGAACTACCGGACAAGCGTATCGCACTCCGGGCAATTTGCGCCTAGGGCTAGCCCTAGCGGCTATCGCGCGGGTGACAAAAAGGTCGAAATGCGCCCCAGTTTGGGGCGCATTTCAAACGCCTGGCAGAACGTAGTCTTTCAGTATTTCGCGCAATTTCATCTTCTGCATCTTGCCGGTTGCACCCAGCGGAATCGCATCGACAAACACCACGTCATCCGGAATCTGCCATTTGGCGGTTTTTCCGTCAAAAAAGGCGATCAGTTCGTCGCGCGTGACGTCCATACCAGGCTTTTTCACTACCGCAATGATGGGCCGCTCATCCCATTTAGGGTGGCGCATGCCGATACAGGCGGCCATGGCCACGGCCGGGTGCGCCATGGCGATGTTTTCCACGTCAATGGAGCTGATCCACTCGCCGCCGGACTTGATCACATCCTTGCTGCGGTCGGTGATCTGCAAAAAGCCCTCGGCATCGATGGTTGCCACGTCGCCGGTGGGGAACCAGCCACCCGCCACCAGCGGCGAGCCGCCCTCTTGTTTGAAATACCGGTCGATGATCCACGGGCCCTTGACCAGCAAATCCCCTGACGTTTTGCCATCCCACGGGAGTTCCTTACCGGTGTCGGGGCTGACAATTTTCATGTCAACGCCAAACACGGCTCGGCCTTGCTTGAGCCGGATTTTGGTTTTTTCCTCGGGCGAAAGGCTTTCGTGGCTGTTCTTGAGCACGCAGACGGTGCCCAGTGGTGACATTTCGGTCATGCCCCAGGCGTGCAACACATCGACGTTGTAATCGTTATTGAAGGTGGCCATCATGGCCGGCGGGCAGGCACTGCCGCCGATGACCGTGCGGTTGAGTTTGCTGAATTTCAAACCGGCGGGCTTCATGTGGCTCAGCATCATTTGCCACACCGTAGGCACACCGGC
>JANOWY010000191.1:0-4083 GCA_031418135.1 Rhodoferax sp.
ACAAGCTGCTGGGCAACCAGGGCATGAAGCTGCTGTATGCGGTTGCCTGGCCACCCCAAGGCATTTACAGCAAGAAGGAAATCGCATCGGTGGCAGACCTGCGCGGCATCAAGTGGCGCGCGTACAGCCCGGCAACCGCCAAAATTGCAGAACTTATTGGTGCCCAGCCCGTGACTATTCAGGCGGCTGAGCTCAGCCAGGCACTGGCCACCGGTGTAGTGGAAAGCTACATGAGCTCCGGCTCCACGGGTTACGACAGCAAAACCTATGAAAGCCTGAAGTACTTCTATGACACCCAAGCCTGGCTGCCAAAGAATGCCGTGATCGTCAACAAGAAGTCGTTTGACGCACTGGATCCAGCCACCCAAGCCAGCTTGCTCAAAGCCGCCGCTGATGCCGAAATCCGGGGCTGGAAAGTCAGCGAGGAAAAAAACGATTGGTACAAAAAAGCGCTGACCGAAAAAGGCATGAAGATCATGCCCCCCAGCGCCAAACTCACTGCCGACATGAAACAAGTTGGCGCCATCATGCTGGCCGACTGGCAGAAAAAAGCCGGAGCTGACGGTGAGGCCATCGTTGCTGAGTTTGCCAAATCCGCCAAACCTGCCGCAGCCAAGAAATAGGCCATGCGCCGATTTCTTGACCGGCTCTACGTCATCTCAGGAGCCATTGGCGCGACCTTCATCGCTTTGATTGGCATCCTGATGATTGCCCAAAGTGTGCTCCGGGAATTCGGTGTGCGCACCGGCGCGGTGAATGATGTGGTCGCATGGTTCTGCGCAGCCGCTTCATTTTTCGCCATGGCCCATGCGTTCAAGCACGGCGACTTCGTGCGCGTGACGCTGTTGCTGGAGCACCTGTCAGCCGGCAAACGGCGGGCGCTGGAAATCGCCAGTCTTTGCATTGGCTGTGTCAGCGTCGCCTATCTGGCCTTCTGGGCCAACAAGTTCACTTACGACAGCTTTGTGTTCAATGAAATGGCGCAGGGCCTGTTGCCCATTCCCATCTGGATTCCTCAAGCCAGTTTTGCCCTCGGGTCCATCCTGCTGCTGATCGCGGTGGTGGATGAACTGGTCATCGTGTTGCGCGGTGCCAAGCCAACCTACGTGGCGGCCGTCGAAGAACGTCATGCCAAGGGCGATTTCTCTTCCGACGTTTGAATTGAAGCCGAGAAAAAGAAGTACACGACTATGGATATTTTGCTTATCGGCGGCCTACTGCTGTTCATCATGCTGTTGCTGCTTTCGGGCGGTGTCTGGATTGCGATGACGCTGGCCATTTGCGGCTGGGTCGGTCAGGCCTTTTTTACGACTACCTCGCCTGGCAACAACCTGTTTTCAGCCTTCTGGGAAAGCAACGCCAGTTGGGAGCTGGCCGCGCTGCCGCTCTTCATTTGGATGGGTGAAATCCTGTTTCGCACCAGGCTCAGTGAAGACATGTTCGACGGCCTGCGTCCGTGGCTCAACAATGTGCCAGGGCGCCTGATGCACGTGACGATTCTGGGCTGCGGCATTTTCGGATCGGTCTCTGGCTCGTCAGCCGCCACCTGCGCCACCATCAGCAAAGTGGCATTGCCCGAATTGCTCAAACGCGGCTATAGCGAAAAAATTGCACTGGGTTCGCTGGCCACTGCGGGCACGTTGGGCATTTTGATCCCACCGTCTATCACCATGGTGGTGTATGCCGTTGCGGCTGACGCGTCGATCATCCGCATCTTCCTGGCAGGCTTCCTGCCTGGCTTCCTGTTGATGGCGCTGTTCTCGGGTTACATCATCTGGTGGAGCCTGCGCCATCCTGACCAGGTGCCGCCGGCTGAGCCGCCCACCACCTTTATGGAAAAAATCAGGCTGTCGGGCAATCTGATCCCCTGCGGCTTGCTGATCATATTTGTGTGCTGGGTGCTGATCGCCGGTTATGCCACGGCTACGGAGTGCGCCGCCTATGGCGTGTTTGGCTCGCTCGGCCTGGCACTTTGGAGCCGCTCGCTGACCTGGCAAAATTTCTGCGAAGGATTGATGGGCACCACCCGCACCAGCTGCATGATCATGTTCATCCTGGCCGGCGCGTCTTTCCTGACCAAAACCATGGCCTTCACCGGCATCCCGCGCGAGCTGGCAGAGGCAGTGAACGCCATGCACCTGTCGCCTTACGCGCTGATTGCCGTACTCACCGTCGTGTACCTGATTCTGGGCACCGCGCTGGACGGCATCAGCATGATTGTGCTGACCAGCGCCGTGGTGCTGCCGATGATCCAGAAGGCCGGTTTTGACTTGATCTGGTTTGGCATCTTCATTGTGCTGTTGGTGGAAATCGCCGAGGTCACGCCACCGGTCGGCTTCAACCTGTTTGTGCTGCAAAACATGACCGGCAAAGACAGCAACACGATCGCCAAAGCTGCCATCCCGTTTTTTGGCTGCCTGGTGGTTTGCATCGTTCTGGTGACGGTATTTCCCCAAATCGTGACGTATTTGCCGGATCTGATCATGGGCAAAGAAAAGTAGTTGCTTCGCCCTAAACTCGGGGCATGCTGTCTGTTTTTGCCATTTGTGTTGGAGCTAGTGTTGGCGCATTGGCCCGGTGGGCGCTGGCGCTGTGGCTCAACCCACCGGGAGTTGCCGTCAGCACACTTCCGATTGGAACCTTAGCCGCCAACCTGATCGGCGGTTACTTGGTCGGTGTGTGTGTCGCCGTTTTTCAGGCGCTGCCGCAGCTCGACCCCGTCTGGCGAATGGCACTCGTGACAGGGTTTTTAGGTGCCTTGACGACTTTTTCAAGCTTTTCGGCCGAGGTGGTTGCCATGTTGCAGCAGCAGCGTTATGCGCTTGCTTTGGGCACTGCTTCCCTGCACTTGTTGGGGTCACTGGTATTGACCCTGGTAGGCATCAAAACAGTTCAGTTGTTTATCCCAAGCGGCGGCTGATGGGCCCGCCATCTCAGCTGCTTGAATTCAAGAAATGATCCCATGACAGACTTCAACACACCCCACCTCCAGCTTGACGTTTTGCCTGGCATGGCATCTGCATTCGCACCCACCGGCAGACTTCGCGCCGCCATCAATCTGGGCAATCCCATTTTGGCCAACCGCAATCCGGCAACCGGCCAACCCTTTGGCGTGTCGATCGATTTGGCAAACGAACTGGCCCGGCAATTGGGCGTCGGTATCGAGCGGGTGGTTTTTGATGGCGCTGCAAAATCAGTCGACGCGGTCAGCCTGGGCCACGCTGACATTGGCTTTTTTGCTGTTGACCCACTGCGTGGTGCAGGTTTGCATTTCACGGCACCGTACATCCTGATCGAAGGCAGTTACCTGGTGCGCAACGCCTCGCCGTTGCAATCCAACGCGCAGGTGGATGCGGTCGGTCACCGGGTGGCGGTGGGCCAAGGCAGCGCCTACGACCTATTTTTGACCCGTGAATTGAAGCACGCCCAAGTCGTCCGCGGCGATGGCGCACAGGGCGCTGTCGCCGCCTTTGAAGGACAAAACCTCGATGCTCTGGCGGGCATCCGATTGATGCTGGAGGAAGAAGCCACCCAAAAGCCGGGCTTGCGTTTGTTGCCCGGGCGCTTCATGGTGATCCAGCAGGCCATGGGTTGCCCCAAAGTGCGCAGCGATGCTGTGGCAGAGGCGCTGCGGGCTTTTGTAGAACGGATGAAATCCAGCGGTTTTGTGGCTGAAGCCATGCAGCGACATGGTGTGGTCGGCGCATCTGTGGCAGGGCCCGTGGTCTAAGCTAATAAAGTTACTTTTTTTATAATTTTGTACAATAACGTATATTTTTAAGTAAATTTTGATATATTAATGATAGCTAATTATAAAATACTTATATAAACAAAATATCATTTATTGTTTAATAAATTTTGTAAGATAGATAAATATGTCTTTTAACCGCCCTTTACGTCTCAATAATCGGTGTTGCCCGGTGTTTGCAGCAGCTTGCCAACGGTGCACCCCTTGACGCTCTCCATCACAGATGTCCCCGGCATTGAAGTCGGGCACTTTACCGACAGCCGCCGCCCCACTGGTTGCAGCGTCATCATCGCCCGCGCCGGGGCGGTGGCCGGTGTCGACGTACGTGGGGCAGC
>JANOWY010000192.1:0-2502 GCA_031418135.1 Rhodoferax sp.
GCGTGAAACCATGCTGGTGCGTGGCGACGTTGATGCGATCACCGGCTTTACATTCACCTCACTGCTGAACCTCGAAGCGCGCGGCGTGAAAGCCGAAGATGTCGTGGTGCTGCCTTACCCAGACAACGGCGTCAAGCTGTACGGCAATGCCATCATCGCTTCGCCCAAAATGATCAAAGAAAACCCGGCTGCTGTCAAAGCCTTTTTGGTGGCTTTCTCCAAAGGCATGAAAGACGTGATCGGTAACCCGGCCGCTGCTATTGCGGATGTCAAGGCCCGAGACGGCATCGTGAATGTCGAACTCGAAACCCGCCGCCTCAAATTGGCGATTGACACCGTCATCAACAGCGCCAATGCCCGCGCCGAAGGGTTTGGCCAGGTCAACGGGCCACGCCTGTCGTTGATGGCATCACAAGTGTCGGATGCGTTCAACACCAAAAACCGTGTGAACCCAGACACCGTCTGGAACGGCTCGTTCTTGCCTACGAAAGCAGAACTGAACGTGCTGCCCAAAAAATGAGCTCAGCGGCAAGCCAGCAATTTCCCGACGGGCCGCCCCTAGGGAAATTAGCCCACTTGGGGAGCGTGGGGGCAACATTCGTTGATTTCTCAGACGTCTGGCTGGCCTACAACGACGAGTTGCTGGCCCAGCAGCACTTTGCGGTCGAGGCGATTGACCTGAAGGTCAAGCAGGGCGAATTCATCGCCATTGTGGGCCCTTCGGGTTGCGGCAAATCAACCTTCATGAAGCTGACCACCGGCCTTCGGATGCCCTCCAAAGGGCGCATCCTGATCGACAACCAACCTGTTACCGGCCCACTCAAGATTTCCGGCATGGCGTTCCAGGCACCGTCGCTGCTGCCGTGGCGCAGCACGGTAGACAACGTGCTGCTGCCGCTGGAAATCGTCGAGCCCTACCGCAGCAATTTCAAAGCCAAACGTCCCGAATACCTGGAGCGCGCCCGCAAGTTGCTGCAAAAGGTAGGGCTGGGTGGTTACGAAGACAAGTTTCCGTGGGAGTTGTCAGGTGGCATGCAGCAACGGGCCAGTATTTGCCGGGCGCTGATCCATGAACCCAAAATGCTGCTGCTGGACGAACCCTTTGGTGCGCTGGATGCCTTCACCCGCGAAGAGTTGTGGTGCATTCTGCGCGATTTGTGGACCGAGCAACAGTTCAACGTGATCCTGGTCACCCATGACTTGCGTGATTGTGTGTTCCTGGCCGATACTGTGTTTGTGATGAGCAATAGCCCGGGGCGGTTTGTGGTGAAAAAAGAGATTGATTTGCCGCGCCCGCGCGACCTGGAGATCACCTACACACCCGCCTTCACCGACATCGTGCATGAGTTGCGCGGCCACATTGGCGCTATCCGAAAGACCACCGCATGAACAGCAAACAAATTGAAAAATGGTCGCCCTGGGTGCTACTGGTCGCGGTGCTGTTGATCTGGCAAGGCGTCTGCTCGCTCTTCAACGTCAGCGAATTCATCTTCCCCAGCCCGTGGCGCATCTGGACGCAGTTTTGGGAATTCAAGGGCATCATCGCGGGCCACGCCTGGCGCACCTTTTGGGTGACGATGGCGGGTTTTGGCATTGCCATTGTGGTTGGGGTGTTGCTGGGTTTTGTGATTGGCAGCTCGCGCCTGGCCTATGCTGCCGTTTACCCACTGATGACCGCCTTCAACGCCTTGCCCAAAGCCGCGTTTGTGCCGATTTTGGTCGTGTGGTTTGGCATTGGCGTGGGCCCGGCCATCCTCACCGCCTTTCTCATTAGCTTCTTCCCCATCATGGTCAACATTGCCACGGGTCTGGCCACGCTGGAGCCCGAGCTGGAAGACGTGTTGCGGGTGCTGGGCGCCAAACGCTGGGATGTGCTGGTGAAGGTGGGTCTGCCGCGCTCCATGCCGTATTTCTATGGCTCGCTGAAAATTGCCATTACCCTGGCGTTTGTCGGCACCACTGTGTCAGAAATGACGGCCGCCAACGAAGGCATCGGTTACCTGCTGATTTCTGCAGGGTCTTCGATGCAGATGGGCTTGGCATTTGCTGGCCTGGTGGTGGTGGGCGCGATGGCCATGGTGATGTACGAGTTGTTCAGCGCGATTGAAAACCACACCACGGGCTGGGCCCATCGCGGTTCACAAAACACCTGATTCATGCCAGGCATGAGCCCGGAGCAACTTGCCCGCCACCTGCGGCGCGCCAATGATGTGGCGCGCCGCGCCATGGCGCTCGGCCGCCACCCGTTCGGTGCCTTGCTGGTTGCGCCCGATGGCGAGACCGTGCTGGCCGAGCAAGGTAATGTTGATACGGTGAACCACGCTGAATCGGTACTGGCCCGCACGGTGGCCCAAAACTTTCCTGCCGACTATTTGAGTCAATGCACCTTGGTCACCACGGTGGAGCCTTGCGCCATGTGCGCGGGCACCCAATATTGGGCCAATATCGGGCACCTGGTTTACGGCATGACCGAACACCGATTGTTGGAACTCACCGGCAACC
>JANOWY010000193.1:0-4618 GCA_031418135.1 Rhodoferax sp.
CCGACAACACCGACGGCAAGCGCCAGGCGGTGTCTGTCATACGCCCGTTTTACGCGCTTGATACCCGCTGGGCGGCAGGCGCCCGGTTTTCGCAAGACAACCGCATCGATTCCGCTTACTCCGCCGGCAATGTCACCAGCCAGTACCGCCACCAGCAAGACAGCGCCGAGCTGTTTGCCGGCTGGTCGCCGGGCCTGCAAAACGGCCGGGCGCACCGCTATTCCATCGGCCTGAGCGCCAAAGACGACGCCTTTGCGCCAGAACCCGCGTTGGTGCCGCCCCCGCTTTTGCCCACCGGCCAAAAAACCGTGGCACCATTTGTGCGGTATGAGTGGGTAGAAGACGATTTTCAGCAGTTGAACAACCGCAACCAAATTGGCCGCCCCGAGTTTTTTGCCCGCGGTTTGGCGGCTACCGTGCAGATCGAACGGGCCTTGCCAGCGCTGGGTTCCAGCCAAGACCTGTGGCTGTATTCGGGCTCCATCAGCAAGGGTTTCCGTTTTCAGGGCGAACAAGACCTGTTCGCGTCTGCCGCCGTGTCGGGCCAATATGGCAGCGGGCAGGTACAGCGTCAAACCGCCAGCACCGCCCTGCGTTATTACCTGCCGCTGAACAAGCGTTACCTGGCCTACGCCGCGTTTACCGCCGATGTGCTGACCAACCCGCAGCCCACCGATTACCTCACTTTGGGCGGCGACACCGGCTTGCGCGGTTACCCCTTGCGATACCAAAGCGGCGACCAGCGCGCACTGCTCACGCTGGAGGCGCGGGGCTTTACCGACATCTACCTGTACCGCCTGTTTCGCGTCGGCGGCGCTGCGTTTTACGACGTGGGCCGCGCCTGGGGAGGCCAAAACGCCAGCCTGGCCGCCAATGGCAACACCGACTGGCTCTCCAACATCGGCGTGGGCCTGCGCATCTCCAGCACCCGCACCGCCTTTGGCAACGTGCTGCACATTGATCTGGCCGTGCCCGCCAACCGCGACGGCGGCATCAGCGCGGTGCAGTTGCTGGTGAAGACGAAGGCGAGTTTTTGAGGGTTTAGCCTGCCTCGGCTTCAGGCCAAAGGCTTGGGAAGTAAAACCGCAGGGCGTGCTGTGGCACGCCAAACCGCAGTTTGCCGTAGGGCGTGTCGCTGGCTACCAACCCCCGTTGCAGCAATGCTGATACCTGTGCCGAAGCGAGGCGCTCGCCTAACCCCAGCATGCCTTTGAAGTCAGCACGTTCCATTTCAGCCTGGCTGACAAAGAGGTAGTGCAACGCCCGCAACGCCTCTGTGCGAACGCCGGCCTTGACAACCTGCTGTTCAAAACTCAGGCACGCAGCGATGCGATCCTTCATGGTTGCGAGGTTAAGCAAACCCGTCATGAAACGCACTTGGTCATGGCAAACCACCAACACCCAAGCGATCCATTGCATCAGTCCTTGTTCGGTCAAATTGCCACGCCCATCCAGATCACCCGCTCGCAGCGCATCTGCCGCCGCCAGGTTTGCGTAATAGGCGTCATGGCTGCGTGCAAAACCGCGCAGAGGTGACCACAGGCCATGTGTCAGCCCCATATGGCCCAGCGCCAGCGCTGTGTGCAAGCGCGCCACACGGCCATTGCCATCCCGAAACGGGTGAATCCACGTGAGCCGGTGGTGTGATGCGGCAATAGCGAGCACCTGCTGCTCGCCGCGCCGCGCCGCGCCATACACATCACCCCATCGGTTCAGAAACGCGGGCACCTGCGCGGCGGCTGGCGCAGCGTGCCTGCCCACACTGACTTCCTGGCTACGCAACTCGCCGGGCATCAAAACAGTTTTGCCATCTTCCAACTGGCGATCTGCCTCGGGCAATCGGGCAAACAAGTCTTGATGGATGTCGCGCACGGTCTGTGCGGACCAGACTGCCGGGCTCTGCCAGTGCGCGGAGAGCGATTCAAGCCTGGCCTCGGTGGCCATGTGGGCCACGGCCAACCTTTGACGACGCGCTTTGTCAGCATCTTGTGAATAGTCATTGCGCAACGCCTGCTCCAACTCCAGCGGCAAGGTGTGCTGGCCTTCAATCTTGTTGGAGTAATACGAGTTCATCGCCCGCAACAAGTTGCGCAGGCCCGCCAAAGCGCCCGGCTGACACATGCCGGTGAGTTTGTCCGAAGCGCGGATCAGATCGCCGGCCTGCTCCAGCAATGGGCCTCGGCGATGTTCGCCTGGCAACAGGGGCTCCATCTGCACAGGATCATCAAACAGCGAGAATTTTTGCGAGATTGGCATTTACGCCAAGTCTATGTTAAATAACAATTTTTAACAATAGATGCCAACATTTATGCTTAATTTTGTGTTTAGCAAAAGCATACGCATATTATGCTTTATCTGTACCGCCACCTCTAAATACTTCCAAAACCTTTGTAGAAGGCCCGTCTTCACCGTCTGTTTTGACAAATCCAGTCGATTGAGGAGAAAAAATGGATTGCGTTGCCTGAATCAAAATGGCATTTTTAGTTTGAACATCGGAGGCGCTTTTCGCAAATGTCTCAAACGAGCCCAGCGAGTTTCTTCTGTGCCGATTAACTACCTCGTTGTGACGAGCAGCAGAGTAGTTTCTCGAAGCCCACACCACTGCAAAAATCAAAAGGAAAGCCAAAATAGCGCGTTGGCTAAGGAGCTTCATGCTATCTACATATGGATTCCCGGAAATAGCTGGCGAAAAACCATAAACATCAAGCAATGCGCCGCCTGCGATTGCATAGCAGGCTAACAAGACGGCAAACAAAACTAGAAAACAAAACCAAACTTTGCTTGACCGACCAAAAGCGGCGGCTTCATCATCAAAATATTTCGCATGCTGAGAAACACCTGCTTCAGCTGCAGCCTTCCGCACCTCCCCAAGAACCCTTTCCAACTCTTGCTCAGATCCACCCAAGAGCGCTGCGACACGCGATCGTTCAAGTCTGATAAATTCAGTCAGTTGCTCCTCACTCGCCTCGCGCTGCTTTTGCAATAAGTTCGTTGCTGTATTTACCTGCTCTTGAGACCGCGAAATTTCTTCTCGCAGTTGATCGATTTCTCTCCGCGCAAGATCACCAGTAACTGGACCAAGTATCAACCTAGCTTGACTAAAAAGCGCATTCCAGTTGTCTTCAACCTGCTGAAGAAAAGCATCTCGGGCTTGAACAGCATTGCCATGACCATCGGGACTAAATGCTTTTATTTGTTGGAAAAGGCTTTGAATTTGCAGAACCGGCCCAAGAAGACTACCCAGAACACCATGAGGAACACTTGCAAAACTTGTCGCCTTCAATCTTTCACTGGTTGAAATGACCTCAGCGAACATGCCTCTACCATTTTCAAAACTTAACTCTGTACCAAGGCGTTCTTTCTGCACCAAGCCATCAACACCGTAGGCAACCACGACATCCAATGCAGCAGACAAAGTCCCAATATGTTGATCCTGTCTTACGGTCGTCATTGAATTGCCTTTTCAAACGTCAATATTCCCAGCCCGCAGCGCATTGGTTTCAATGAATTCGCGCCGGGGCTCAACCTCGTCACCCATCAGCATGGTGAACACGCGGTCGGCTTCGATGGCATCGTCGATCTGCACGCGCAACAGACGGCGCACGGTGGGGTCCATGGTGGTTTCCCACAGCTGGGCGGGGTTCATTTCGCCCAGGCCTTTGTAACGCTGGCGGGCCGTGGCCCCTTCGGCTTGGGTGATGAGCCAGGCCATGGCCTCGCGAAAGTCGGCCACTTTGTGTTCTTTTTGGCGTTCGCCTTCGCCGCGCATCACTTTGGCGCCTTCGCCCAGCAGGCCGCGGAAGGTGTTGGCGGCATCGGCCAGGGCGGCGTAATCGGCACCATGCGCAAAATCTTGCGTGAGCACGCTGCTTTTCACGTTGCCGTGGTGGCGGCGGCTGACGCGCAAGATGGGCCTGTCGGTGCGCACATCAAATTCACCGGCCACTTCAGAGCCGCTGCCCAGTTCGCGCAGCTTGGCTTGCAGGGCAATGGCCGAGGCTTCGGCATCAGCCACGGTATCGAGGTTAAGCGCCACGCCGTCGGCAATGGCACGCAGGGCCTCGGCATCCATGAAGTTTTGCAGCCGCGCAATCACGGCTTGCGCCACCTGGTGTTTGCGGGCCAGTTCAGCCAAGGTATCGCCGCTCAGGGTGGCACCGTTGGCGCCACCGGTATAAACCGACGCACTCACCAGCGCAATTCGCAGCAAAAAGCTGTCTAACGCGCCGGCATCCTTGAGGTACAACTCTTCTTTGCCGGCCTTGACTTTGTACAGCGGCGGCTGGGCGATGTAGATATGGCCCCGCTCCACCAGCTCGGGCATTTGGCGGTAAAAGAAGGTGAGCAACAGCGTGCGGATGTGCGCGCCGTCGACGTCGGCATCGGTCATGATGATGATGCGGTGGTAACGCAGCTTGGCCACGTCAAAATCGTCATTGCCAGTGGTGCCGCCGGCTTTGCCAATACCGGTGCCCAAAGCGGTGATGAGCGTCAAAATTTCATTGCTGGTGAGCAGCTTTTCGTAACGCGCTTTTTCCACGTTCAAAATCTTGCCGCGCAATGGCAGGATGGCCTGAAATTTGCGGTCGCGCCCTTGTTTGGCGGAACCCCCGGCGGA
>JANOWY010000194.1:0-1801 GCA_031418135.1 Rhodoferax sp.
CGCTCGTTCAACAGCGGGCAAAACGTCAGAAACCTCGGCAGTTACGGGTTTAACGACCGGTCTTCCTCCATCATTGTTTTGCAGAATCGCTGGGAAGTTTGCGAGCACGCGGATTTCCAAGGGCAATGTGTGGTGCTGCGCCCCGGGCGTTACCCTTCTTTGGTAGCCATGGGCCTGAATGACCGGGTCTCATCCATGCGCGCGGTGAACGGCAACACCCGGGTTGACAACGCCCGCTACGCCCCGCCCGCGGCCCCGGTGTACGACAACCGCCGCCGCCGCAACGAACGGCTCTTTGAAGCCGATGTCACGTCGGTCAGGGCCGTAGTCGGCCCGCCGGAGCAGCGCTGCTGGGTAGAGCGCGAGCAGGTCTCTGGGCCGCAGCAATACAACTCGAATGTTCCCGGCGCACTGGTGGGCGCACTGATTGGCGGCATTTTGGGCCATCAGGTGGGTGGCGGCCGAGGCAATGACCTGGCCACTGTGGGCGGTGCGATTGCCGGCGGAGCCATTGGTGCCCAGGTTGGCCGGGATGGATATTCCCAGCCCATGGCCACCCAAAGTGTGCAGCGCTGCAGCGAGGTGCCCAGCCAGGCCCGGCCTGAGTTGTATGACGTGAGTTACAACTTTCGGGGTATTGAACACCGGCTGCAAATGACCACGCCACCCGGCCCCACCATCACCGTCAATCGCCAGGGTGAACCCCGGGCCTGAATAATTTCCCTCAACCTGTTTCCACAACCCAACCAAGGATTTTTATGACTTCAAACTTTACTTTCTGCGCTTCGCGCGTGGCTGTTGCTGCATTGGCACTGCCCTTGTTTCTTGCCCCGGCCTTTGGTGCCGCGATCAGCAAAGACGAGCTCAAAATTGGCAAGGAACGCGTCACCACCGCCTACAACGCTGACAAAGCCGCGTGCAAGGTGCTGGCCGGCAATGCCCGCGACATTTGCCAAGAGGAAGCCAAAGGCAAAGCCACCGTGGCACGGGCCGAGCTGCAATACAGCTACACCGAAAAACCAAAAGACCTGACCAAGGTGGGTGAAGCCAAAGCCAAAACAACGTATGAAGTTGCCAAGGAGCGCTGCGACGATAAAGCCGGCAATGACAAATCGGTTTGCCGCAAGGAAGCGCGGGCCGTGATGGTCAAAGCTTTGGTGGATGTGCGCAGCACCGGCGAGATCAACACCACCACTGCTGAGGGAAAACAAAAGAAGCTGGATGCCGACTACAAGGTGGCCGCCGAGCAGTGCGAGATGTTGGCCGGTGCCGCCAAAGCCGATTGCGTCACCAGCGCAAAAAACCGGTTTGGCAAGACCTGATGATTCATGCGACCCGATAAAAAAAGGGCCGACGCAAGTCGGCCTTTTTTTATGGCCCCGGGCGGGCCAATGCTCAAGACCAGCGCTGTGGCACCGCGGTGACCGTGTCTGACGCTTCCTCCATCGGGCCCAGGCGCATGTTGCCCTGCCATTGGCATAGAAACCGCTCGCAGCGGTAGCGCAACATGGGCATGAAGTGGCTGAGCAGCCGGTCGACCAGCCGTCGCGGCGTGCGCACCAGGGTCGCGCCGCAGAGCGGGCAGCAGCGCCGGCTGTCGGTGGGTCTGCCGCTGCCATACAGGCCCGCGCGAGGCGATTTCATTGGCGGTCACCTTTGTCTTTGCCCTTGCCCTTGCCGTTGCCGTGACCCTTGCCATTGTTTTTTCCGTTGTCATGCATTTCGTTGCGGTCATATTTTTTGGCCTGACCGTGATTCATCGGGCGCTGCTCATACTCGCGCTCCCAGCGCCCAGGCCGTT